>DASWNR010000486.1:0-23424 GCA_036399155.1 Pyrinomonadaceae bacterium | reverse complement strand
CAGGTTACGGCCGCCCACTTCCTTGCCGTTGAACTGCTGGATGGCGGCCTCGCCCTCTTCCCTCGTGGCCATCTCGACGAAGCCGAAGCCGCGCGAGCGCCCCGTGTCCCGGTCCTCGACCACCGAGGCCGACTCGACTGTGCCGGCCTGCGCGAACAGGTCGCGCAGGTCTTCGCTGGTCGTGTTGAACGAGAGGTTGCCGACGTAAAGTTTCATAGCCATGTGCGTGTACCTTCTCCTTGTAAGGAGTATCAAGAGAAGCTTCCCATTGAAGTGTGCTTCGGCGGGACGGTGGCAACGAAGGCTCTCGGTCTGGGGTGCCCAACAGTTGAGCGGCTTCCGATCTGTTAACAACTTGCCCACTCTCGAACCATCCAGAACGCCGCCGCCAGTCCCAAGGCGCGGGGCGCATCACCGTCGATGCGCGAGAGAAGGATTGACGCCACCTATGATGCACCAAAAGCATACTAAGTTGCAACGCCCGGGGCGCGTTTCAGTCCCCGCCCCGGGCGTGTTTTTTGGTGCGCCGGCCGGCTCAGCGGTCGAGCAGTTCGACGGCCTTGAGCACGCGCGCGAAGCCCCGGCTGACGTGCGCCCCGAGCGCCACGAGGCCGAGCACGATGATCGTGTAGCCGCCCACGGCGGCGATGAGCATCAGCAGGTGTGTGCGGTTTGTGAGGTCGGCCGCCGCCAGGAAGGCCGCGAGGAAGAGCCCCTCGAAGACCACGGCCGTGAAGAAGGCGAGTTTGAAGTTGCGCTCGCCGCGCTCGATGCGCGCGAGCGCCTCGCCGCGCACGGCGTCCAGGTTGACACGTTCGGACATAAAGCACCTCCGCTCTCTTCGGGAAAGGTTTCCCCCTTCAGCGCGTCGCCTGGTAGTAGACGACCAGCGCGATGGCGATGAACTCGACGACCGCGTAGGCGATCAACGCGTACTTGAAGCTCCGGTCGAAAGTCCCCGCGCCCTCGCCGGGGGGCTCGCCCCCTTGTTCGTCGGTCTCCTGTCTGTCGGTCTTCATGGCGTTCTCGGGAAATCCGTCAACTTTTGAGCAACTGCCTGCGCAGGGCTTCGAGCCCGTAGGCGAGGCGCGACTTGACCGTCCCGAGCGGGACGCCGAGCACCTCGGCCGTCTCTTCGAGCGACATCTCGTGCAGGTAGTAGAGGACGACGACGGCGCGGCTGGCGGGCGAGAGCCCCGCGACCGTCTCGCGCAGCCGCGCCGAAAGGACGGGCGCGAACTCCTCGCGCGCGGGCGGCGCGGGCAGAGCCTTTAAAGCCTCCCCGTCGCGAACCTGCTCGGCCCAGCGCCGCTCGCGCTTCAGGTGTCGGAAAGCCTCGCGCGACGCGACGCGGTAAGCCCACGGGCGGAACAGCGCGGGCTCGCGCAAGTAACCGAGCTTGCGGTAGACGCGCATGAACGTCTCCTGCAAAACGTCCTCGGCGAGCTGCCTCTCGCCGACGAGGCTCAGGGCGTAGCGGTAGAGGGGCTCCTGCACCGACTTGAGCAGCGCGTCGAGCGCCCCGCGGTCGCCCGCCTGCGCGCGCAGCACGAGGAAGCCTTCGCGTTCGGCCACGCCGACGCCCTTCAACGCCCCGTCCTTCCCGCCTTCGGCTTCATCACGAACCACCTCCGCCGGGGAAGTCTCACGTCGCCGGCTCTCGACTGTTAAGACCCGGCGCGGTCTAAATCGGTTCGGACGCTGAGGGGAAAATTCTGGCGGGACTCAGGGTGAGGGGCGGAGGGCGTTTAAGAGCCCTCCGCTTTACGCTCAAGTGTGGGTCGTTATCTCACTCCACCCAGCGGACGCGGACGCCGGCGGCGAGGAGCGTCTCCTGCAACTGCTTGTTGGGGGCGACGCGCGCGAACTGCGCCGTGCGCGTGCGCACCGTCAGGTTCTCTTCGGCGAGGTGGAGGTCGATGAAGACCTCGCAGTCGCCCGGGTAGGCGAGCAGCGCCTCGGCGACGCTCTCGCCCGCGCGCAGCACGTCGTCGGAGGTCGGGAACTCGATGACCAGGGCGTTCGCGCGCAGGCGTCCCTGGTAGGTCGGCCGCCCGTTGGACATCGGCACGCGCGCCTTGTCGAGCGCCGTCACCTCGTCGCAGACGATGGTCAGGCCGCTCTCGCCCTCGCACCTCCCCGTCGCGACGAGCAGCACGTCGTCGGCCGCGTCCGCGCCCTTCGTCTTGAAAGCCTCGGGCCAGAGCACGCACTTGACGCCCGCGCCCGTCAGGTCTTCGAGCCGGAAGTAGGCGTAGCGGTCGCCCTTCTTCGTGTTGCGCACGGTGAAGTCCGAGACGACGCCGACGACCTTGACGCGCGCGTTCGGCTCGACGCCCCCCAGTTCGGAGACGGGGACGCAGTTGAGCTGCTCGATCTTCTCGATGAAGTCTTCGAGCGGGTGCCCCGAGACGTAGAAGCCGACGGCGGCCTTCTCGCGCGTGAGCAAATCCTTGTGCGTCCACGGCTCGCAGCCCGTGACGGGCAGCGGCGGCTCTTCCGTTTCGGCCGAGTCCCCGGCGGCGAGGCCGAACATGTCCACCTGCTTGCTGTCGCGGTCGCGCCGCGCGCGCGCCTTGCGCTCCAGCGCCTTGTCCACGCACGCGAACAGCCGCGCGCGCCACGAGTGCAGCTCGTCGCCTTCGGGCTTGAGCGAGTCGAACGCGCCGGCGCAGACCAGGCTCTCTATCACGCGCTTGCCCGAGCCCTTCTCGCCGACGCGCTCGGCGAAGTCGAAGATGGAGCGGAAGGGCTTTTCCGCGCGCGCCTCGATGATGGCGTTGACCGCGGTCTGCCCCAGGCCCTTGATGGCGCACAGCCCGTAGCGCACCGCGCGCTCGACGGGGGTGAAGCCGGGGCCCGACTGGTTCACGTCGGGCGGCAGCATCTTGATGCCCTGCGAGCGCAGCTCCGACGCGTACTTGAAAATCTTCGCCGTGTCGTCGGTCACGTTCGTCATGACCGCCGCGTAGAAGTGCTCGGGGTAGTGCGCCTTCAGGTACGCCGTCTGGTACGCGACGTGCGCGTAGGCGACCGAGTGCGAGCGGTTGAAGCCGTAGTCGGCGAACTGCGCCATCAGGCGGAAAATTTCGCGGGCGGTCTTCTTGGCGATTTTGTTCTTGGAGCAGCCCGAGATGAACTTGTCCTCGTGGACGGCCATCTCCTCGCGCTTCTTCTTGCCCATCGCGCGGCGCATGAGGTCGGCCTCGCCTAAGGAGTAGCCGCCGAGCTTCTGCGCGAGCTGCATGATCTGCTCCTGGTAGACCAGAATCCCGTAGGTGTTCTTGAGGATGGCCTCCATGTCGGGCACGAGGTACTCGACCGGCTTCTTGCCGTGGTAGCGGTCGATGAAGTCGTCGACCATGCCGCCGTCGAGCGGCCCCGGCCGGTAGAGCGCGTTTAAGGCCGAGAGGTCTTCGAGGCACTTGGGCCTGAGCTTGCGGCAAATCTCCTGCATGCCGACCGACTCGAACTGGAAGACGGCCTCCGTGTGACCCTTGGCGAACAGCTCGTAGGTCTTCGGGTCGTCCTGCGGGACTTCCGCCCAGTCGATGCAGCGGCCGTGCATCTCGCGAATCGTCCTGCAACACTGGTCGATGATGGTGAGCGTCGTCAGGCCGAGGAAGTCCATCTTGAGCATGCCCGTCTTCTCAAGGTCGGACATCTCGAACTGCGTGGTGAACTCCTGCTTGTTGTTGACCGCGACGGGTATCAGCTCTTCCAGCGGCTTCGGGCTGATGACGACGCCGGCCGCGTGCACCGACGAGTGGCGCGCGCAGCCTTCCAAGCGCCTGGCGATGTCGATGACCTTCTTGACCTGCGCGTCTGTCTCGAACGCCTGCTTCAGCTCGGGCACGGTCTCGATGGCCTGCGTGATGGAGACGTTGCGCCCGCGGATGGGCGGCGGGATGAGCTTGGCTATCTTCTCCACGTCGGCGTAGGGCATGTCGAGCGCGCGCCCCACGTCCTTAATCGCCGCCTTCGAGGCCATCGTCCCGAAGGTGATGATCTGGCAGACGGACTCGCGGCCGTAGAGCTGCGTGACGTGGTTGATGACCTCGGCCCGGCCGTTGACGCAGAAGTCGATGTCGATATCCGGCATCGAGACGCGCTCGGGGTTGAGGAAGCGCTCGAAGAGCAGGTCGTACTGCAAAGGGTCTACGTCGGTGATTTCGAGGCAGTACGCGATTAAGCTTCCGGCGGCCGAGCCGCGGCCGGGGCCGACGGGGATGTGCCGGTCTTTGGCGAACTTGATGAAGTCCCAGACGATGAGGAAGTAGCTGGGGAAGCCCATCTGCTTGATGATGGCGATCTCGGTCGAGATGCGCTGCTGGTACTCGGCGAGGCTGTGCTTGAGCTTCCCTTCGCCCAGCATCCGATCCCAGAGGGTCGCGCGCCGCTTCTCGTAACCTTCGCGGACGACCTTCTCGAAGTACTCGTCGATGGTGAGGTCGCCTTCGCCGGGCGGGATGGGGTAGACGGGGAGCTGGTTCTCGCCGAGTGGGAGCTTGAGGTCGCACATCTCGGCGACCTCGACGGTGCGCGAGACGGCGTCCGGGATGTGCGAGAAGATTTGCGCCATCTCCTCGGGCGTGCGGACGTACCACTGGGGGCCGCCGAAGCGCATCCGGTTCGGGTCGTTGACGGTCTTGCCCGTGCCGATGCAGAGCATCACGTCGTGCGCCTCGTAGTCCTCTCGGTAGAGGTAGTGCGCGTCGTTGGTGGCGACGAGCGGGATGCCGGTCTTCTTCGACAGCTCGATGAGGTCTTTGTTGATCTTTATCTGGTCTTCGAGCTGGTGATCCTGAATCTCCAGAAAGTAGTTGCCCTTGCCGAGTATGTCCTGAAACTCAAGCGCGGACTTCGCGGCCTCTTCGAGCCGCCCCTCCTTCAGGTGCGCCTGCGGGACGCCCGACAGGCAGGCCGAGAGGCCGACGAGCCCGCCGCCGTACTGCGAGAGCAGCTCGCGGTCAACGCGCGGCTTGCGGTAGAAGCCCTCCTTGAACGCCTTCGACGTGAGCCGGACGAGGTTGTGATACCCCTCGCGGTCTTTCGCGATGAGGATCATGTGGTTGTAGGGCTTGCCGCCCTTCCTGATCTCGCTCCGGTCGGAGCGGTGCCCGGGCGCGAGGTAGATTTCGCACCCGATGAGCGGCTTCACGTCGTGCGCCTTCATCTCCTTGTAGAAGGAGACCGCCCCGTACATGTTCCCGTGGTCGGTCATCGCGCACGCCTTCATCCCCAGTTCCCTCACGCGCTCGGCGAGCGGCTTGATCTGGATGGCGCCGTCCAGGAGTGAATAATCTGTGTGCAAATGTAAATGGACGTAATCCTGGGGCATATTAATGTCTCTGCTCCTTTTTTCTATAAAGGCAGGAAGTGAGCTTATCAATGAGAGCTTTCTTCCTCGTCAGGAAGAGGCCGTTGGCATCTCCGTACAGTAGGTCTATGAAGCGTTGCTTGGACAGATTGTCATTAATCCGAAGTTGGAACTGTGAGGAGCCTTTATCTTCAATTAAGGAACTGCGGATACTATTCCCCTTAAGGTAACGTTGAAAAAAACAGCCCGTCTTCTCATTAACCGCAATCGCGAGGCGGTAATCGCTGGGCGCGTTGCCACGCTTTGCGCCTACTTTGTAGATAGTACCGTCCCCATCGAAATAACCGCGGGTGAAATGCGACATCAGGCTGTCCGGCAGCCAGGTAGGCTCATAGTCTTGGGTCTTCCCCTGAACAACATTGTACTTCGCTAAATCGCCACAAATCTTGTCGCCGATGACATTGACGTAAGACGCTTCCTTCACGATCTTGTTCCGAGGTGTCGTGTAAGGTGAGTGGCAAACAGGAATGTTTGACTTCAGGTGCTTCAGAAAGCTAACCAAAATCTCCTCGTCTTTTGAAGAGATTCTTATTGATAAAACTAAAGGCCCGTGGCTGGGTTTACGCACGCAGCCGTCGGCGGCGATGAAGCCAAGGAAGTAGGCTTTATCCGGTGAGTCCATCGCTTCAAAAAAGTCTAGATCGACCGCGTACTTCCGGCGCGACTTTCCCTTCATGCCGTGCTTCGCCCAAATTTCCAAGATGTATCTTTTACAGAGCTCGTGCTTTGAAGCCAATTCCTGCGCGGTGCAAGTGGCGTAAGAGGAGACGATGTCGGCGACTTGAGATTCTGTGATGCGGGGGGGCCGGCCGAGCTTTCTTTTGCCGGGTGACGGGTGGACGAAATCTGTGTTCGGCATCTCTGACGATGAATTCTTACGGGATGGAAATTCTACCCCTTGACCCGGTCGGCGCGGGGGGCGCGCCGGCTCGCTCGCAGTGGCTTACGGTGCGAGAGGATAGCACAAAGAGCGCGCGTGAAAAGTCGTCGGCGGGAATTTATTTTTTCCACAGGCGGCGAATCTGTGGAAAACCCCGCGCGCGTCTCCGGGGCGCCGTCCGTCCTAACGCAGGCGACCGCAGTTTTCGTAAGATAGGCGGTGCCGGCGGCGTGTGTCGCCGGCACTTTGAGACCGCCAAAAATACTTTCGGAGGCCGGATGCTCGCGCTCTTAAACATCTCGAACTTCGCGCTCATCAGCGAGCTGAAGGTCGAGTTCGACCGCGGACTGAACCTGCTGACCGGCGAGACCGGCTCGGGGAAGTCGATCATCGTGGACGCGCTCGGCGTGCTCATCGGCGACCGCTTCTCGCCCGACCTGATTCGCGCCGGCGAGCGCCACGCTTCGGTCGAGGGGCTGTTCGCGCTGGGCGCGCACCCGCAGGTCGAGGCGATACTCGAAGAGGCCGGCCTGGGCCCCCGCGTGGGCGGCGACGTGGAGCTGGTCGTCCGCCGCGAGCTTTCGGCCGAGGGGCGCGGCCGCGTCTTCGTCAACAACCGCCTGGCGACGCTCTCGCTGCTCCGACACTTGCGGCCGCTGCTCGTGGACATCCACGGGCAGGGGACGCAGCAGACGCTCTTCGACCCCGAGACGCACCTCGAACTGCTCGACGCCTTCGCCGACCTCGCCGACAAGCGCGGCGAGGTCGGCGAGAGGTACCGGCGCTGGTCTGCGCTCAATCGCGAGCTGGAATCGCTCAGGCGCGACGAGTCGGAGAAGTTTCACCTGACGGACGCGCTGCGCTTTCAGGTGAGCGAGCTTGAGGCGGCGCGGCTGGCGGCGGGCGAGGACGAGCAGTTGGAGGCCGAGCGCCGCCGGCTCGCGAACCTGGAGAAGCTGACCGAGCTGTGCTCGGACGCCTACAACACGACCTACGAGGAGAGCGACTCGACGGTGGCGCGCCTCAGCCGGCTTGAACGTCAGGTCGAGGAGCTTTCGCAGTACGAGCAGTCTTACAAAAACTACTCCGAGGGGCTCTCGACGGCGCGCGCGGTGCTGGAAGATTTGAGCGCGACGTTGCGCGACTTCCTCGACGGGCTGACCTTCTCGCCCGAGCGTCTGGCGGAGATAGAGAGCAGGCTCGCGGAACTCGCGCGGCTCAAGCGCAAGTACGGCGGCACCATCGAGAGCGCGCTCGAACACCTTGAGGGCTCGCGCCAGCGCCTCCGTCAGTTGGGGCGCACCGACGAGAGGGCCGGGGAGGTCGTCAAAGAATTGGCCGAGGCGCGCGCCTCTTACGTGGCGGCGGCGGCGCGTCTGCACCGCGCGCGCGCGAAGTCGGCGGGCGAGTTCAGGCGCGCGGTCGAGTCGTCTTTGGGAGAGGTCGCGATGGAGCACGCGCGTTTCGAGGCGCGGGTCGAGTCGCCCGCCGACCTCGGCGCGGACGAGGCGTCGAAGAGTTTTACGGCGTCGGGCTTCGACCGCGTCGAGTTCTACTTCTCGGCCAACGCGGGCGAGCCCCTGCGGCCGCTGGCGAAGGTCGCGTCGGGCGGCGAGGCTTCGCGCATGATGCTGGTGTTGAAGACGAGCGCGAGCCCGGCGCGCTTCCCGCGCACCATCGTCTTCGACGAGGTTGACGCGGGCATCGGCGGGCGCGTCTCCGAGGCGGTCGGCCTCAAGCTCAAGGCGCTCTCGGGCACCAACCAGGTGCTCTGCGTGACGCACCAGGCGCAGATCGCGCGCTTCGCCGACACGCACCTGCGCGTGGACAAGTACGCCGCCGCCGGACGGACGGAAGTCTCGGTCGGCCGGCTCGACCGCCGCCGGCAGGTCGAGGAGCTGGCGCGCATGCTCACCGGCGCCGAGATAACCGACGCCGCCCGCCGCCACGCGCGCGAGATGCTGAAGACGGCCTGAGAATTTGAAATTTCAGATTTGAGGTGAGGAGACGGATGGACAGAATCTTTTTCTTAATCGGCGCCCTCTCGGCCTTCGTCGGCGTGGCGGCGGGCGCGTTCGGCGCGCACGGGCTTAAAAGCCGTCTGGGCGAAGACCTGCTCGCCGTCTTCGAGACCGGCGTGCGCTACCAGATGTATCACGCCTTCGGACTCTTCGCGGCGGCTTGGGCGGCGTCGCGCTGGCCGGGCGGTCTGACGACGGCCGCCGGCTGGCTCTTCGTCGCGGGCACGGTCATCTTCTCCGGGAGCCTCTACGCGCTCTCGCTCACGGGGCAGCGTTGGCTCGGCGCCGTCACGCCCATCGGCGGCCTCGCCTTCCTCGCCGGCTGGCTCTGCCTCGCCGCCGCCTGCTGGAAAAGCTGACGTGGGAAAGGACTGAGGACTGAGGGCTGAGGACTGAGGGCTGAGGGCTGAGGACTGAGTGAAGAACCGCCGGTCTTTTACTCAGTCCTCAGTCCTCATCACTCAGTCCTCAGCCCTCAGTCCTTTCTCCCCCGCCAGAGGAAGTAGGCGGGGACGCCCGAGGCGAGGATGGCGAGGCCGAGCGCGCTATTGCCCGGGTGCTCGTAGAAGGTCGCGGCGACGATGAGCGCGCAGGCGGCGGCGAAGAGCGCGGTCGTGAACGGGTGGCCGGGGACTCGGAAGCCGCCGCCGTCGTCTACATCTCCCTCGCGCGCGCGGCGTCGGAAGACGAAGAGCGAGAGCGCGGTCAGCCCGAACCAGATGAAGTCCACCGAGACGACGTAGCTGAGTATCTGTCCGAACTCGCCCCAGAAGGCGATGACGGCGGCCAGCAAGCCCTGCAAGGCGATGGCCGCGACGGGGGCGCGCGTGCGCGCGTCGAGCCGCGCGACGCCCCGGAAGAACAGCCCGTCCTCCGCCATCGCGAAGTAGACGCGCGGCGCGGTCAGCATGCTCTGGCTCAGAAAGCCGAGCGTCGAGACGGCGATGCCGACCGCGATGAGCCGCGCCCCCGTGTCGCCCAACACCGAACGCATCAGCGCCGACGCGGGCGTCTCCGTTTCCGCCAACCCCAAAGCGCCGAGCGCGCGCAGGAAAGCCACGTTGACCAGCGTGTAGAGCAGTATCACGCCGCAGACCCCGAGCAGCAGCCCGCGCGGCAGGTCGCGTCGCGGCTCGCGCATCTCGCCCGAGACGAAGCTCGAAGTCTGCCAGCCGCCGTAGGAGAACATCACCGGCGTCAGCGCCGCGCCGAGGCCCGCGAGCAGCCCCAGCGAGGCTGGACGGTCGAGCAGCGGCCCTCCCGTCAAGGCGCGCGGCCCCGCGACCGCGAACAGCCCCGAAGCGACGAGCGCCGCCACCGCCAGAATCTTCAAGACCATCAGGAGGTTCTGCAAGTTGCTGCCCGCGCGCACGCCGAGGCAGTTGACCGCCGTGAGCAGCGCGAGCGTCGCGGCGGCCACGGCCCAGTCGGGGAAGTTTGTGCCGGTCAGTTCCGAGAAGTAGCGCGCGAAGGTGACGGCGACCGCCGCCATCCCGCCCGTCTGGACGACGAGCAGCAGCGCCCAGCCGTAGAGGAAGGCGACGCCGGGGTGGTAAGCCTCGCGCAGGTACGCGTACTGGCCCCCGACCTCCGGGCGGCGCGCGGCCAGCTCGGCGTAGACGAACGCCCCCGCGAGCGCGACCGCGCCGCCGGCGAGCCACGCGCCGAGGACGAGGAAGGGCGTGTGCACCTGTCGCGCGACGTCGTGCGGCGTGGCGAAGATGCCCGACCCGACGATGCCGCCCATCACGATCATCGTCGCGTCGAACAGCCCCAGACGCCGCGCGAGCCCGCGGCTCCCTGCGTCAGTAATTTGAAATTTCAAATCTGAAATTTCAAATTCTCCTTAAGGGTTCCAGTCTTCGGGGATGAATTCGACGGCGACGGCCTCGCCGTCCGAGGCGGCCGTCCCGAGCGCGTCCGCGCGGCCGGTGCGATAAGTGACGAGGACGTGGTCCGCGCGCTCGCGCGGGCCGCATTCGAGGCGGCCGGTCTTGACGGCCGTCGTGTAGGTGACGAAGCGGACGCCGCGCAGGTCTTCGGCGCGCAGCCGCAGGGTGCCGGCGGCCGTCTCGATGCGGAGCACGACGCCCACGTCGGCGCACTCTATCTCGGCCAGGCGGCCGCAGACCTGCGAGCCCTCGAAGCGCAGGCGCTTGTGCTGCGGCCCGCCGCGCACGGGCAGGTCGCAGGGCAGCGCCGCGCCGGCGGCATCGGCCTCGGCGCGCACGGCCTCGTCGGCGCGCTGCCTCTCAAGCTCGGCCTGCCGGCGGCGCGACTCGACGCGCGCGACGAGCGAGGCGGCCTGCTCGCGCGTGCGCTCGTCGGCCGCGCGGCGGGCGAAAGGCTCGGCCAGTTGCAGCGCCTCTCCGAAGCGCCCGCCGAGCATCTCGGCCAGCGCGAGCATGAGCACGAGGTCGGCGCGGCGCGGCGCGAGCGACGACGCGCGCCGCAGGAGCGCGGCCGCCTCCTCGTAACGGTCGCCGCGCTCCATCTCGACCGTCGCCAGCAGCCTGTACGGCTCGACGAACACGGGCGCAAGCTCCGAGGCGCGACGCAGGTGCGAGCGTATAAGCTCCGTCCGCGCCTCGAAGTCTTTGGGCGTCACGCCGCCCGCGCCGTCCGACACCCCCTCGCGGTGGAGCGCGTCGGCGAGGTGGTAGTGCGCCAGGTGGTCGGGAGGGCCGGCGGCCGCGGCCTGTTCGAGTTGCTCGCGCGCCTCCGCGTGCCGTCCCTGCCGCAGCCGCAGCGCGCCGAGCGAGACGCGCGCCGGGGCGAGCTTCGGGTCGAGTTCGAGCGCGCGGTTGAGAAAGCCCTCGGCCTCGTCGTGACGGCCCGTGTGGAGCAGCAGGTCGCCGAGCCGCGCGACCACTTCGGCGCCGGCCAACGGCCGCGCGCTCAGACGCGCGTCGAAGTCGAGCGGGCGCGCGAACTCCTCCACGCCCGCTCGGAAGCGCCCCGCGCGAACGTAAGCCGCGAGCCCCGCCTCCACCTCCGAGACGGACGCCGCGAACGCCCCGCGCATCGCGTCCCCGGCGGACTGTCCTTCGGCGAGCAGCGTCGTGAAGCGCGTGAGCCCTTCGCGCCGCGCGCCGCCGCGCGCTTCGGAAAGGTAGTGGACGAGCGCCCACGACTGCGCGTAGAAGAGCCCGCGCTTGCCGGACTCGGAGTAGTAAGGCGACGACTGGTCGACGGCGAAGAGCGTGGCGAGCGGGATGAGTTCGCCACGCCCGCGCAGCTCGCGCACGCGCTGCGCGGGCGGCTCGCCGAGCGTCAGGCGACGCCCGCCCTCCGTGACGCGCGCCGTGCTGTAGAACTCGGCCAGTCCCTCCTTCAGCCACAGCGGCGCGGCGCTGAAGTGGTTATTGACGAGCAGGTGCGTGTACTCGTGCAGCAGCGTCGCCGGGTCGCGCGACGAGCCGCGTTCGAGGACGACCGTGATGTAGTTGATGTCGGAGCCCGGCTGGAAGTAGCCGGCCACGTTGCGCGCGGTGCGCCCGCCGAGCAGAGGCTTGAAGGGCGCGTAAGCCTCGTCGTCGGGGAAGACGACGACCGCCGTGGGGACGCCCGTCTGCTCGCCCGGCAGCATGCGCGAGAAGGCCGCCCGGTACTCTTCGAGCCGCGAGGCCACGCGCCGCAGGTCGCGCTCACCCGCCTCGCCCTCAACGAGAAAGTTCTGCGAACGCACGCTCAGCCACGCGCCCGCCCCGCCCTTCGCGCTATTCTCCTCGACGCGAGCTGCTCGCGGCGCCGCCGTCATAAGCGCCGCCAACGCCGCGAGCAGCGCCGGGAGCAGTAGGAGTCGGGGGGACTGCCTTTTCATAAAGCTATAGTCTGACGAAAAGGTTTTTACGCGGCGAGGCCCCGGCGGGGCCGCCTTCAGAGCAGCGAGCGGACGAGGTAGACGACGCCGACGATTGCCGCCAAGAGGGCGAGCGCGGCGAGCGCGGCGCAGCCGTAGAGGGCCAGCCGCATCTTCTTCGCGGTCTTCTCGTCACCGGGCGAGAGCGGGTTCTGCGGGAAGTATGGCGGCGGCGTCTCGGTCGGCACTTTGTCGGTCTCTCCTCGTTCGGCGCGGGCGATTGTAGCACAGGCGCTTGCTTGCCCGGCGCGAGCGGCGCGTGCTACCGTTTTCGCTTTCACGGAAGGGCGGCCGGGGGCGTTTTGTCTCGCCGTCAGCAGGTCAAACCGAGATGATTCGACCGTTCAGGGGCGTCAGCCCGCGGATTCACCCGACCGCATTCATAGAGGAGAGCGCGCAGGTCGTCGGCGACGTGCACGTCGGCGCGCACTCTTCGGTCTGGTTCGGCGCGGTCGTGCGCGGCGACGTCTTCCACATACGCATCGGCGACCGCACGAACGTGCAGGACGGAACCGTCATCCACGTCTCGAACGGGACGCACGCCACCATCCTCGAAGACGAGGTGACGGTCGGCCACAACGTCACGCTGCACGGCTGCCACGTCGAGCGCGGCTGTCTGGTCGGCATCGGCTCAATCGTCATGGACGGCTGCCGCGTGGGCGAGCGTTCGCTGGTCGCGGCCGGGGCGCTCCTGTCGCCGGGGACGGTCGTCCCGCCGCGCTCGCTCGTCATGGGCGTCCCGGCGCGCGTCAAGCGAACCTTGAGCGACGCGGAGGTCGAAGACCTCGACACCTTCTGGAAGAACTACGTCGAGTACACGCGGGTCTACCGAGAGGAGTACGGGATAGACCCGAAGAGCTGACGCCGCCTTGAAATGCCCGCGCGCGCGGGCCGGAGGGGTGAGAGCCATGCGGCACGGATTGAGGTTCGCCGGTCTCTTTCTGGCGCTCGTGCTCGCGCCCGGCGCGGGCCCCGGGGCGCGCGGGCAGGAGGCGTCGGTGCCGCTCCCCGAGCCGGAAGCCTCTTCGTCCACCACGGCGCAGCGCGCGGGCGGCGCGTTCGGGATGGAGAAGGCCGTCAACGAGTTCGGCTTCTGGGGCGGGGGCTCGCTAAGCGCGCCGACGCTCATCGGCACCACGGAGGGCGTGCGCTTCGGGCTCGTCGGCCTCCGCTACGCGAGGGTGCTTGCGCGCGGCGACAGCCTCGCGCTCAAGTACACGGTGGACGCGGTGCCGCTGGCGTCGATGTCGTTCCCGGGCTTTGAGCCCGGCGGCGCGCGGAGGGTGCGCCGGACGATAACGGGGGCCGGGCTCTCGCCCGTCGGCTTCCAGCTCAACTTCCGTCGGCGCGAGCGCGTGCAGCCCTTCGCGCAGGGCTCGGGCGGCTTTCTCTACTTAGGCGAGCGCGTCCCAGATGAGCGCGGCGCGCAGTTCAACTTCACGGCCGACTTCGGCGGCGGCGTGCAGTGGAAGACGGGCGCGCGGCGGGCGTGGACAATCGGCTACAGGTACCACCACGTCTCGAACGGCTACCGCGCCGACGTTAACCCCGGCTTCGACTCGAACATTTTCTACGTCGGGTTCTCGATCTTTCGATGAAGTAGACGCTGACTCCTGACCACTGTTTTATGACAGCCAAGACACAACCGGCGCGCGGCATGCGCGACTTCCTCCCGGCCGACGTGCGGCGGCGCGAGTACGTCGTCCGTGTGATTAAAGAGACGTACGAGCGCTACGGCTTCGAGCCGCTGGAGACGCCCGCGGTCGAGAACATCGAGACGCTGATGGGGAAGTACGGCGAGGAGGGCAACCAGCTCATCTTCAAAATCCTCAAGCGCGGCGAGCACGAGCGGACGGGCGAGGCCGACCTCGCGCTCCGTTATGATTTGACGGTGCCGCTCGCGCGCGTCGTCGCCGAGTACGGCGACAAGCTTCCCAAATTTTTCAAGCGCTACCAGATTCAACCCGTCTGGCGCGCCGACCGCCCCGCGCGCGGCCGCTACCGCGAGTTCTACCAGTGCGACGTTGACTGCATCGGCACGCGCTCGCCCGTCGTCGAAGCCGAACTCTGCGCCGCGGCGAGCGACGTGCTCCGCACGCTCGGCTTCGACAACTTCACCATCCGTCTCAACCACCGGCAGGTGCTCGCCGGGGTGCTCGAAGCGGCGGGCGTGGCGGTCGAGCATCACGGCGAGGCGCTGGTCGCGCTCGACAAGCTGGACAAGATCGGGCGCGAGGGCGTGGCGCGCGAAATGGCCGGGCGCGGCATTGAGCCCGAGAGCGGCGACGTTCTGTTGGGCTTCTTCGAAAATCTGCCCGCGCTCGAACACGCGGCCGAGTTCGTCGCGGGTGATGGCGGCGGCGGGACGGAGGTCTCGAAGGCCGAGGCTTACAACCGCGCCGCGCTCGGGCGTCTGGTCGAGTTCGTCGGCGACAACGAGGCGGGCGCGCGCGGCGTGGACGAGCTGCGCCGGATAGTCGAGTACGCCGCCGCGTGCGGCGCCGCCGACCGCATCAAGATAGACCCCAGCCTCGCGCGCGGGCTCTCTTACTACACGGGCGCGATCATGGAGATCAGCGTGCCCGACCTCGCCGGCTCCCTGGCCGGCGGCGGGCGCTACGACAACCTCGTCGGCATGTTCTCGGGGAAGGACATCACCGCGTGCGGCTTCTCGCTCGGGCTCGACCGCATCATCCTCATAATGACCGAGCGCGGGATGTTCCCCAAAGAGTTAGAGCGCGCGTCGGCCGACGTGCTGGTCACGGTCTGGAACGAGGAGTCGGTCGCCGACTCGCTCGCCTTCGCCGCCGAGCTTCGCCGCGCCGCGCCGGCGCTGCGCGTGGACGTTTACCCTGACGCGGACAAGCTCGGCAAGCAGCTCAGGTACGCCTCCGCGCGCGGCGTCTCCTTCGTCGTCGTCGTCGGCGACGAAGAGCGCGAGCGCGGCGAGGTCGCGCTCAAGGACATGAAGACCGGCGGGCAGGAACGGGTCGCCCGCGCGCACGCCGCCGCGATACTTTCGGAGAGACTGGGCGGCAACAAGTCTCGGCAACCGGCTTAACAGGGATGGGGATTTAATGGCTACTCTTGACCACCTGGGGGAACTGGAGCGGACGCACTCGTGCGGCCAGCTACGCGCGACGGACGCGGGCGAGACCGTCGTGCTGATGGGCTGGGTCGCGGTGCGCCGCGACTTCGGGCCGCTGACCTTCGTGGATTTGCGCGACCGCGACGGGCTGACGCAGATAGTCTTCGACGCGGAGGACGCGCCCGAGGCGCACGCGCGGGCCAAGGAGGTGCGCGGCGAGTACGTCGTCGCCGTGCGCGGGACGGTCGAAGCGCGCGACGAGTCGGCGCGCAACCCGAAGCTGCCGACCGGCGAGATAGAGGTGCGCGCGTCCGAAGTCCTCGTCCTCAACGAGGCGCGCACGCCGCCCTTCCAGCTCGACGCCGCCCCCGAAAAGCTCGCGGCCGAGGAGACGCGGCTCAAGTACCGCTACCTCGACCTGCGCCGCCCCTACCTCCAGCGCAACATACGCCTGCGCCACCTGATGGTCGCCGAGATTCGCGGCTACATGAACGAGCAGTCGTTCACCGAGATCGAGACGCCCATCCTCATCAAGTCCACGCCCGAGGGCGCGCGCGACTACGTCGTGCCTTCGCGCCTGCACCACGGCAAGTTTTACGCGCTGCCGCAGTCGCCGCAGATTTTCAAACAGCTCTGCATGATCGCCGGGCTCGACAAGTACTACCAGATCGCGCGCTGCTTCCGCGACGAAGACCTGAGGGCCGACCGCCAGCCCGAGTTCACGCAGCTCGACGTCGAGTTCAGCTTCGCCACGCGCGAGCAGGTCTATCGTTTAGTTGAAGGCTTGCTCGCGCGCGTCTTCCGCCTCGCCGGCGCGGAGCTTGAGACTCCGTTCCCGCGCCTGTCCTACGCCGAGGCGATGCGCCGCTTCGGCAGCGACAAGCCCGACCTGCGCTTTGGGATGGAGCTGCAAGACGTTGCATTCACAGATGCCGCAGCGGAATTCCAACTCTTCCGCGAAACGTGGAACTCCGGTGGGGCTATTAGGGGCATCGTCGTATCTGGCGGAGCAATAATGTCGCGCAAAATCATCGACGAATTAACTGAATTCGTTAAGCGTTACGGCGCGCAAGGGCTCGTTTGGATAAAGCTTGCAGATGAAACAGGATCGTCGATATTAAAAGCACTTGGCAAAGAAGGGGTAGAAGACTTAGCACAAATGGCTGGCGCGCAAAAGGGCGATCTCATGCTCATTGTTGCCGGTAAGGAAAAGGTCGTCACGGCTTCTCTCGGCGCCTTGCGAAATGAGGTGGCGCGCCGTCAAAAGCTAATTCCGCCGAACACGTTCGCGCCGCTGTGGGTGACCGAGTTCCCAATGTTCGAGCATGACGAGGACGACGACCGCTACTACGCGATGCACCACCCGTTCACGTCGCCGGTGGACGAAGACCTCGAAAAGTTCGAGCGCGCCGTCGGGGGCGGCGAGACGCACCTCTTCGGCGAGATTCGCGCGAAGGCTTACGACGCGGTCGTCAACGGCATCGAGGTCGCGGGCGGCTCGATAAGGATTCACCGGCGCGACGTGCAGCGGCTCGTCTTCAAGGCACTGGGTCTGACCGAGGAGAAGGCGCGCGAGCGCTTCGGCTTCTTCTTAGACGCCCTTGAGTACGGAACGCCGCCGCACGGCGGCATCGCCGCCGGCATCGAGCGGACGCTGATGGCGCTCACCGGCATCGACAACATACGCGACCTGATGGCCTTCCCCAAGACGGCCTCGGCCGCCGACCTGATGATCGACGCCCCCGGCCCCATCGACCCGCACCAGCTCGAAGAGCTGCACGTCAAGATCGAAGGGGAGTGAGGCGCGCGATGGGCGGCGAAGACAAAGACCGGCTCCTGCGCGAGCACCTGCTCTACCTGCTGCGGGGCGGCGGCGCGCACGTCAAGTTCGACGAGGCGTTGAAGGATTTCCCCGCCGACCTCTTTAACCGCAAAGTCGAGGGCGTGCCCTACACGCCCTGGCAACTGCTCGAACACATGCGCATCGCCCAGTGGGACATCGTCGAGTTCAGCCGCCGGGGCGCGCACGTCTCGCCCGACTGGCCCGACGGCTACTGGCCGGACAAGTCCAAAGAGGCGAGCGCCGAAGACTGGCGGCGCAGCGTCGGGGGCTTCCGCGAAGACCTGCGCCGGATGGAGGCGCTCGTCGAAGACGATTCAAGCGACCTCTACGCCGCGATCCCGCACGGCACGGGGCAGACGCTTTTGCGCGAGGCACTGCTCGTCGCCGACCACAACGCCTACCACCTCGGCGCGCTCGTCACGCTCCGCCGCGCGCTCGAAGCCGCGCGCGACGCGGCGGCGGGGGGCGGGGGCGCTTGAGCGGTTTTTGAAATGACGCGGGCTGACTTCAGGATTCCGCGCGCCTTAGTCGAAGAGATGTTCGCGCACGCGCGCGCGTGCTCGCCCGAGGAGTGCTGCGGGCTGCTCGGCGGCGGCGTTGCGGGGGCGCGCTCCGCCTACCCTTTGCGCAACGTCGCGCCGCGCCCGTCGGTCGCGTACGAGGCCGCGCCCGAAGAACTCTTCGAGGCGCAGCGAAGTATGCGCGCTCGCGGCGAGTCGCTCGCGGCCGTCTACCACTCGCACCCGCGCTCGGCCGAGCCGGAGCCCTCGCCGGCGGACGTGCGGCTCGCCTTTTACCCTTCGGCGATCTACTTCATAATCGGCTTCGACGGCGCGGGCGCGTGCTTGCTGCGCGCCTTCCGCATCTCCGAGCGCGAGGGGCGCTGGGAGCCGGCCGCGTTCGAGGTCGAAGCCTGAAGGGGGAGAACCCGCGCCGCGCGCGCGACGTAAGAGACATTCATGCCCGAGAAGAGAAGTAAGTACGACACGGACCCGCTCGACCCCGACTTCGCGCGGCGCGCGGGGGAGTCGCGGGCCCGCGCCGACGAGACCGAGCCGCTCCCGCCGGCGGCCGTGACCGAGGAGCAGACGCGCCGCTTCGGCGAGCAGTTGACCGACTCGTACCCGTCGGTCTTCGTCCCGCCCGCGTACACGCCGCCGCGCGCGCCCGAGGCGCCGCCCTTCAACGCGCAGCCCTTCACCTCCTTCGGCGCGGGCTTCGGCGCGGGCCCGCACCAGCCGCCCGCGACGAGCGTGCCGCCGCCGCCGGGGCCCTCTTCTCAGTATCAGCCGCCGTTTCAACGGGAGGGCGCCGGGCCCTCCTCGCGGCCGGTGACGCGGCTCGGGCTGCCCGAGAACGTCGCGAACGTGCTGCCCTACGTCCCCTTCTACATAGGGCTCGTCGCGTCCATCATCGAGCTGGCCGTCGTGCCGCGCAACGAGACGCGGACGCGCTTCCACGCGGCGCAGGGGCTCGCGCTCCAGCTCGCCATCACCGCCGGTCTGGTCATCTTTCAGTTCCTCCGCTTCGCCACGGGCAGCGGCTTCGGGCGCGCCGTCTTCTGGGTCGCCAGCCTCGTCTTCCTCATCTACTCGGCCGTCCGCGTCTGGCACGGCAAGCCGCACCACATCGCCCCGCTCGAAGAGCCCGCCCGCTGGCTCGACGAGAAAATCCCGCCGATGAAGTAGACGGTAGACAGTAGTCAGTAGAAAAACTTTTGACGGTCGGGCCGCCAGGGTGTCGGCGTCGGCGCGCACCGAGCGGAGCCTACTGACTACCGTCTACTGTTTTATGCTAATCTCATTTCCGCTCTTCGTCTCCCTTTCGCGGGCGTCCGCTGCTGTTCGTCCCGTGCACTTCCGAGGGTGTTCCGCTTCATGACAAGGAAGTTTCCGGCGTATCTCATCGCGCTCGCCGCCTGCGCGTCTCTCTGGACGGTCGAAGTCTTTTCGGCGCAGCGCCGCCGGCCGCCGCGCGGCAACGCGGGCGCGGCCGCCTCGCGCGCCACGGCCGCCAACCGCGCGACGGACGCGCGCGTCGCGCAGATCGGCGAGGCGTACCTGCGCGGCCACTACGCCTTCAACCCGTCGGAGGCGACCGCCGCCGGGCTGCACGAGTTCGACTCGAAGCTCGAAGAGCGCGACGAGGCCGCGGTCGCGCGCGAGGTGAAGCGGCTGCGCGGCGTGCTCGCCGAGCTGGCGCGCGTCCCCGAGTGGCGGCTGTCGCCCGAGGCGCGCTACGACTACCTCGTCCTGGGCTCGCACGCGCGCGCGCAACTGCTCGAACTCGAAGACGTGCGCGCGTGGCGGCGCGACCCGAACGTCTACAACCGGCTCGTCTCCGCCTCAATCGACAACATCCTCAAGCGCAGCTTCGCGCCCGTCGAGCAGCGCCTCCCCTCCGTGCTCGCGCGCGAGCGGCAGATAGCGCGGCTGCTCGCGGAGGCCCGGCAGAACCTCGACAACCCGCCGCGACTCTTCACCGAGACGGCCATCGCTCAGGCCGCCGGCAGCGTCGTCTTCTTCGAGCGCGTCGTCCCGCAGATGTTCGAGCGCGCGGGCGGCTCAAGGCTCGACGCCGCGCGCCGCGCGGAGTTCCACGAGGCGAACACGCAGGCGGCGGCGGCCGTCCGCTCCTTCCGCGACTGGCTTGAGCGCGACCTGCTCCCGCGCTCCACGGGCGAGTTCGCGCTCGGCGCGGAGAACTACCGAAAGAAGCTTCTGCACGAGGAGATGGTCGAGACGCCGCTGCCCGCGCTCCTGCGCGACGGCGAGCGCCGCCTGCGCGAGACGCAGGACGAGATGCGCGCCGTGGCCGAAGAGATAGCCCCGGGGCGCGG
The DNA here is from genome assembly GCA_036399155.1 of Pyrinomonadaceae bacterium. GTDB lineage: Bacteria > Acidobacteriota > Blastocatellia > Pyrinomonadales > Pyrinomonadaceae > QHXN01. The sequence continues at coordinate 3,511 of DASWNR010000486.1, read as the reverse complement.
CGTCCCGGCCGCGCTGCAACTGCTCGCGCGCGAGCACCCCGCGCCGGACGGGCTCGTCGGCGAGGCGCGCGCCGAACTCGACCGCATACGCGCCTTCGTCCGCGCAGAGGAGATTCTGACCGCGCCCGCGGCCGAGAACCTGCTCGTCGACGAGACGCCCGAGTACGCGCGCTCGCTCTCCTTCGCCTCGCTCGACGCGGCCGGCGCCTTCGAGCGCGTCGCCGACGAGAGCTACTACTACGTCACGCCGGCCGACCCCGCCTGGCCGCGGCAGCAGCAGGAGGAGCACCTCGGCCGCTACAACCGCTACGGCCTGACCATCACCTCGATACACGAGGCGTACCCCGGCCACTACTACCAGCAGCTCAAGGCGAAGCAGTCGCCCTCGCGCGTTCGCGCGGCGCTCGGCTCCGCCGGCTTCGTCGAGGGCTGGGCGCACTACTGCGAGCAGATGATGCTCGAAGAGGGCTTCGGCGGGAACAACCCGAAGATGCGGCTCGCGCAGTTGGACGCGGCGCTGTTGGGACTGTGCCGCTACGTCGTGGGGCTGCGGCTGCACACGGCCGGGATGACTTACCCGGAGGCCGTCGAGTTCTTCGTCCGCGAGGGCTACCAGGCGCGCACCAACGCCGAGCGCGAGGCGCGGCGCGGCACGCTCGACCCGACCTACCTCGTCTACACGCTCGGCAAGATGGAGATTCTGAAGCTGCGCGACGAGTGGCGGCAACAGCTCGGCGACTCGTTCCGCCTCGGCGACTTCCACGACCGCCTCTTGAGCTACGGTATGCCGCCGGTCAAGATTCTGCGGATGGCGATGCTCGGCGACGCGGCCTCGCGCGCGGGCGCCGCCGCCGCGCAGCAGGGTCAGGCCGATGAGTCGAAGCCGGTCGAGTTCTCCCTGCTCGCCACGGGGACGATGAGCGCGCACGAGGGCGGGCGCACGGTCGAGCTGATTACGGATCAGGCCGGGTGGCGTCGCACGTGGGAGAAGGTCGGCGCGGGTCGTCCGCTCCCCGACGTCAGCTTCGACACGCGCGCCGTCGTCGTCGCGTACCAGGGGCAGCAGCCCACGGGCGGCCACAGCGTCGAGATAACCGGAATCAAGCGGACTGGCACCGTGCTTGCTATCACAGTCAGCGAGCGGCGTCCGGCGTCCGGTAGTTTTACAACGCAGGTCATCACTTCGCCTTTCGTCGCCGTCTCAATCCCGCGCCCGCCGAGCGGCGCGAGTGTGCGTTTCGCGGACGTTGGCGGCGCGGCCGCCGAGCCGCGACAGGAACGCAACAAAAACGTGAGACCTCGCGCCCCGCGCGCGAGGCGTCGAAGGGGAAGAGGCTGACGCCCGAGGCCACCGCCGCCCGGTGCGGCTCATCTAAAGTGAGTCCTAAAGTGAGTCGGAAGCACGCCACCTCGCGCGGGATATGCGGCGCGCGCCCGACGAAAAAGTTGAAGCTCTCTCCCGCTCTCTCCATGCGCCGCGCTTGAAGCGGCCGTCGACAGCGAGTGCCCAGAGGGAACGAAGAATTTGCCGTACGAGCGGCACGCCCTCCGGCTTAAGACAAGGGGACGTGCCGCTCGTCGCTTTTTGAGTCATGATTCTCGGCCGCGACTCCCGCGCGAGGGGGGCAGGCCGCGGGGGAGATTAAGATGATGTCTATCGGAAGAAACAGGTCGCGCGGCCCGGCGGCTCTCTTGCTGGCCGTCGCCATGTTCGCGATGCCGCTGGTGGCGCTCGGGCAGACGCGCATCCAGTTGGCGAAGAACAAGTACAGCGTCGCCGACGACGTGCGGGTCGGGCAGCAGGCCGCGCAGCAGGTTCACCAGCAGATGCCCATCCTGCGCGACAACTCGGTGGACGGCTACGTCGAGTCGGTCGGCCGCCGCCTCGTCGCGGCCATCCCGGCCGAGTTCAACCAGCCGGCTTTCCGCTACTCGTTCGACGTGGTGGACGCGCGCGACATTAACGCCTTCGCGCTCCCCGGCGGGCCGATGTTCGTCAACCGCGGCATGATCGAGGCCGCGCGCACGGAGGGCGAGATGGCGGGCGTGATGGCGCACGAAATCTCGCACGTCGCCTTGCGCCACGCCACCGCGCAGCAGACCAAGGCCACCAGCGCCAAGAGCACCCTCATCGGGCTCGCCTCCATCCTCGGCGGCGCTGCCTTAGGCGGCCAGACCGGGGCCGCCATCGGGCAGACCATCGCGCAGGGGTACTTCATGAAGTACAGCCGCGAGTACGAGACGCAGGCCGACATCCTCGGCTCGCAGATCATGGCGCGCGCCGGCTACGACCCGCGCGAGCTGGCCAGCATGTTCCGCACCATCGCGCAGCAGGGGGGGGGCTCGGGCGCGCCCGAGTGGCTCTCGTCCCACCCGAACCCGGGCAACCGCGAGCAGCGCATCATGCGGGAGGCCGCGATGCTCCGCGTCGAGGGCGGGCGCGGCGATTCGACGCAGTTCCGCGAAGTGCAGGCGCGTCTGCGCGGCTACCCGCGCGCGCGCACGATGGAGGAGATCGCGCGCTCGGGTCAGCGCTACCCGAGCCAGGGCGGCGGGCAGCAGTACCCGAACGGCGGCGGCCAGTACCCGAACGAGCAGGGCGGCGTCTACGCGCGCGGCGAGCGCGTGGCCTACCCTTCGACGCGCTACCAGACGCAGCGCAACAACCTCTTCAGCGTGGCCGTGCCGTCGAACTGGCGGCAGCTCGGCGGCGACCAGTCGTCCGTCTCCTACGCGCCCGAGGGCGCATACGGCTCGCAGGGCATCACGCACGGCGTGATGTTCAGCGTCGCGCCGTCGCAGTACAACGACCTCCAGCGCGCGGCGCAGGAGGTGGTGCAGGGCTTGACGCAGTCGAACAACTACCTGCGCCAGCAGTCCGGCTTCACGCGCTCGACGCTCGGCGGCCGCACCGCGCTCGCGGCGACGCTCGTCGGCCAGTCGCCCGTCACGGGCGCGCGCGAGCGCGTGACCATCGTCACGACGACGCTCGGCAACGGGCAGGTCTTCTACATGGCCGCCGTCTCGCCGCAGAACGAGTACGGAACTTACCAGCGCGCGTTCACCGACATCATGCGCTCGCTGCAAATCAACACGGGCGGGTACTGAGGGCGCTTCCGGCCTTCGGCGGTTAGTTGACGGCGGCGGGCGGCGCTCACGCGAAAAGGTGAGCGCCGCCCGCAGACTTTGGCAGAAGGGGGTTTGAAAACTTTGGCGCGCGGTTGGGAGAGCAAGTCGGTCGAGTCGCAGCAGGAGGAGAGCTTTCGCGAGCCCGTCGGGCGGGAGCTTCAAAATCTTTCGCCCGAGGAGCGCGCGCGTCAGGGGCGCCTCGCCTCGCTCGAACTCTCACGCGCGCGCACGCTCGACCAGCTTGAGCGCGCCACCAGCGCCGCGCACCGCGCCATGCTCAAGCGCACGCTCCTCGCCCTGGAGCGCGACATCGCCGGGCAGGGCTGAGCGGAGTTCGAGCCTTAACTCGCCCGCGCGAAATGAGAAGCGGCACGAACGGACG
>DASWNR010000485.1:0-6287 GCA_036399155.1 Pyrinomonadaceae bacterium | reverse complement strand
GGGCGCGGGCCTAATCGGCCCGCGCCCGGCGCGTTCGCTTCCCGGCCGGCTCAACCTTCGCGCGTAAAGCGCCGGCGGCCCGCAGACGCCGCCGGCCTACTCGACGACGAGGCGGTCGCTCGCGCCGCGGCCGAAGGTCTCGGGCGCGTACATCTCCTCGGCCTTGGCGGGCGGGACGACGAAGGCGCCGGGCGTCGTCGCGCGCGCGACGTAGGTGTAGGTGTAGACGCCCTCCCACATGAGCGAGGTGAACGCCTCCGCGCGGTCGTCGCGCAGGTTCTGATGCTCGAACCAGGGCCGCCACCACCAGCGGCCGAAGCCCGGCCCCTCCTCCCGGCTCTCCTCGGGGATGCTCCCCGTGACGGCGAGCGCCGGGTTCAACGCTTCGAGCCCCGCCGGCAGCGGGTCTACGAGCGCGACGTGGTAGCGCCGCGCGGGCGCGACCAGCGTCAGCTTCACGCGCACCTTCGCGCCGGCCTTCACGCGCCACGTCCCGTCGGCGTCGCGCCGCACGTCCGCGGGGTCGTCAACCGCCTCGTAGACGCGCTCGACCGCGAAGCCGTAGTCTGCGGCCGGGAGCTTGAGGTTCGACGGCGCGTAGCTCATCCCGACGCGGTAGTAGAGACGCCCCGCGCCCTCCTTCTGTAAGACGAGGTTCTGCTCGCCGCCCCCCTTCTCAACGATGTAGCGCATCGGCACGTCGAACTGCTGGCGGTCGGTCGAGCGCCCGCGGAACTGCTGCTCGCCCGCGTAGGCGTCGCCGAGCCACGCGCGCGCGACGAAGTCGGGCGTCGCCTTCTCGTAGGTGCGGAAGTAGCGGTCGAGCGCGAGCAGCACGAAGGCGTTCTCCTGCGTGTTCCCCCAGTGCCCCTTCTTGCGGTGCGCGAGCAGGCCGCGCGCGACCTTCGGGATGAGGTCGTTCTCGGGCTGGTCGAGGATGAGGGCTTCGAGGATGACGCCGTCGGCGCGGCGGTCGGAGCGCAGCAGCAGGTAGTCGTCGTCCGCGTATGAGGTCGTGAAGTGCGCCGTCCCGGCCGTCTCCTCCGCGCGGTTCGAGAGCAGCCGCCGGACGGCGGCGACCTCGGCAGCCGAAGACCTGTCGCCCGAGAGCACCGGCAGCAGCCATCCGATTGCTTCGAGCTGTAGCTTCTCCAAGCCCTCGGTCGCGATGAGGCGGCGCGCGCGCTCCGCGTCGTGGTCGCCCATGCGCGCGCGCGTGTGGAGCGCGTAGGCGACGAGCGTGTTGCGCGCGTCGCGGCCGTAGCGGCGCGGGATGTGCGACTCGATGGCGCGCAGGTACGACTTCGACTTTTCGAGCATGGACGGCGGCACGTCGTAGCCCTTCTCCTTCGCGCGCGCGAGCGCGTGCGCGACGTGGATGCTGACGTAGGGCCACGACGGGTCGCCGCGACGCCAGAAGGCGAAGCCGCCGTCGCCGTTCTGCAAGCCTTCGAGCCGCTTGATGTCGCGCGCGACCGCCCGCTGCATCGCCTCGGGGCTGGGCAGGTCTTTGGCCTTGAAGGCGGTCAGCACGTCGCGCAGCGCGGCGACGGCGAGCACACGCGACGACAACTGCTCGGAGCACTCGTAAGGGTACGCGACGAGGTAGAGCACGGCGTCGGTGAGCGCCTGCAACTGCGTCGAAGATGTCTGGACTTCGAGCCCGCCGAACTGCTTGAAGACATCGGGCGGCGCCTTGACCGGCTGGACGACGGCGCCGCCCCGGTCAATCTCGCCGTAGGTGGCGAACGCCTCGGTCGTCGCGGGCGTGTAGACGGGAAGCTCTATCTGCGCCGCGTCGGCGAAACGGCCCGAGGCGGCGCCGACCTGGAAGCGCGCCGTCCCGGCCGACGAGGCCGACGTGGGGAAGCGCACCTCGACGCGGTCGCCCGCGGGCACGGTGACGCGCCGCCCCTGCCCGTCGGTGAACTCCGCGTTTATTGCGCGCACCGCCACGTCCACGACGGCCGGGCTGTCGGTCTGGTTCTGCACGACGACGGGCAGCTCGAAGCGGTCGCCGAAGTTGAGGAAGCGCGGCGCCGAAGGCCGAGCCATCACAGGCTGGCGCGCCGTGATGGCCGACTCGCCGGAGCCGAACTGCTTGCCGCCCGCGACCGAGACGGCCATCACGCGGTAGCGCGTCAGGTTGTCTGAGACCTTGACCTTCACCTCGGCGCGCCCGCGCGCGTCGGTCGGCACGGACGGCGCGAAGACGGCGAGCGCGTTAAAGTTCTCGCGCATGCGTATCGCCTGCTGCTCCTGTTGGGCAACGCCGTCGAGCATCATATTGTTTTTCGACATCGCCATCGGCGCGGCCGTCGGGGCGGGCGGCGGAGGCGGCGCGTTCTCGGCGCTCCTCGCCTGCCTCTCCTGCCTGCCCACGCTCCCCGTGACGGTGGCGGTCTCGGCCGCCGCGCCGCCCGAGGCGCTGCCGGTGACGACCGTAATCTGCCCGGGGTCGGCGAGCTGCACGTCCTTGCGCAGGTGGAAGTCCGTCACGTCCTCGCCGCGCATCGCGTAGAAGACCGAGAGCGGGTCTTCGAGCTTGTAGCCCGAGAGCGCCAGCACAGACTCGTCGACGACGACGACCGCGAGTTCCCCGCCCTGTACGGGGCGGCCGGCCGCGTCCTTAACCTCGACGGCGACGGTCGTCTCGCCGCCCGGCTCCACGGCCTTGTCGCGCGGCGTCGCCGTCACCTGTAGCTTGCGCGCGAGCGGCGGCACCGTCAGGTTCAACTGCCCGAGCGCGTAGGCCGGGCGCTTCGGCAGCTTCGAGTCCTCCTCGCCCTTCTCGTTCGCGCGCGCCGCCGCGCCGACGAGGTCGACCTGCACGTAGACGTTCGGCGTGTAGCCCTCCTCGATGGGGACGCGGAGGACGTGCGACGGCTCGTTCATGCGGAAGCGTTCGGTGCGGACGAGCCCCGAGCGTCGGAGCGTCAGCAGCGCCTCGGCCGGGAAGAAGGGCGCCTGCACGAGTATCTCGGCCGTGTCGCCGGCGCGGTACTCCTTGCGGTCCGGAATCAGCTCGACCTTCTCCTGCGACACGTCGCGGCTCGGCGGCGACTTGGCGCCCGCGACCCAGAGCGTCAGCTCGCTCTCGTTGGGGCGCTCGCGGTCGTCGTAGACGCGCGCGGTCACGCGATACGTGCCGCCCGCCTTCGGGCGGAACGTGCACTTGACGGCGTCCGCCGCCGACCTGACGACGCACTCCTCGGCCTGCGCCTCGGCCTGCGCCCAGCTCCCGCGCGTCTGCTTCCATTCGAGCAGCGCCGCGCGCATACGCACCTCGCGCCCCGCGGCGAGCTTTCCGTCGAGGTCGGAGACTATCGCCGAGACGACGAGCGGCTGCCCCTGCTGCACGAAGAGGCGCTCGCTCTTGAGCCCGACGTAGAGGTCTGAGGGGTGTACGAGGAGCGTCGTGTTAGAAGTCCACGCCTGACGGTTCACGTCCGTCACCGAAGCCTGCGCGCTGACCGAGGTCGGCTGCGGCGGGTTGACCGCGTCGAAGTCGATGCGGAGCGTGTGCCTGCCCGCCGCGTCCGTGCGCCCCTTGAAGGTCTGCGCGTTCTCGCCCGCGCCGGCGTGCGAGACGGAAGTCTCCCACCAGGGCGTCCAGCGGCCGAAGGTGTAGTCGCCGCGGTTGGGCGGTGTGAAGCTGGTCTGCTTGGCGCTCACGCGCCAGTTGACCTCGGAGTCGGGCAGGCCGCCGCCCGCGTAGTAGCTCGCGCTCACGGTCGCCTGCGCGTGGCCGCCGACGAAGTGCGGCCCCTCGTCGGCCTTCGCGCTCACCTCGAACTCGGGGCGGCGGAACTCCTGCACCTGTATCGCGTGATTGTGCTGCCGGTTCTCCGCCAGCACGCCCGCGCCCTCCGCCTGCAACTGCAAGTAGGAGTGGCCGAGGTTCATCGTCCCCGGCAGCTTGAACTTCGCGTCGAAGCCGCCGAGCGCGTTGAGCGGCGCCGAGCCCTTCAACACCTCGTTGCCGCGCGAGTCGCGCAGCGCGTACGTGACCGACGCGGCCCCGCCCGCCAGCGGCCCCACGTCGCCGCCCTTGCCGCCGCCCACGCGCCGGAGCCAGCCCTTCAGACTCACCTCCTCGCCGGGCTTGTACATCTTGCGGTCGTCGAAGACGTACCACCGCAGCGCGTCCGGCGCCTCGCGCCGCGCCCAGCTCGAAGAGCCGTACCACCAGTCGCTCAGCTCGGGCAGGAAGGCCGTCTCGTCGCCGCGCCGAGCGAGAAGCATCCCCGAAATCGCGCCCGTCTTCGACGACGGGGCCGGGAGCGCGAGGCGCACCAGCCCGTCCCCCCCGCTCGCGGCGCGCGGCCCGGACGGCAGCAGCGTCATCTCGACGCCTTCGAGCGGGCGGCCGTCCGCCAGCGCGGTCGCCCAGCCGACCAGCTCCTCGCGGTCTACGAAGGCGTCGAGCCCGATGCCGGTCACCTGCACCCACGAGCGCAAGACCTCGCGCGCGGCCCCCCGCGTCTTCGGCGCGGCCGGGCGCCCCGCCGTCTCGACGACGACGAAGACGTTGCCGCGCCCGCCCTTGAGCGCCGCCGAAAGGTCGAGCCGCGTCTCGGTCAGCTCGTCCGACTGACCCTTGACCGCGACACTCTTCGACGAGACGAGCCTGCCCGGCGGGCCGGCCGGCCCCTGCCGCTTCTCGTCGTAGTAGCCGTTGACCGTGCGCATGTGCGCGACGTAAGCCTCGTAGTCCTTCGGCTCGACCGCGTAGAGCGTGACCTTGAGCGTCGGGTGGTTGACGCTGTAGACCGAGAGGTGCGGGCCGCCCGCCGGGTCGAGCACGACGAAGTTGCCGCCCGCCGACATCAGGCTCGGCGGCGCGGCGCCGACGCTGAAGCTGACCGTGGCGGGCGAGCCGAGCGTCTGCCCGAACTGGTCGCGCAGCGTCGGGTCGAGCGTCACCTTGTAGACGGTGCGGCCGCGCTTCGACCCGTGGACGAAGATGGTCGTGCCGTAGGCGTTGACGCTGAGGCCCGGCACCTCGGGCTCGACCTTCACCTTCGACGCGTCGAAGGCTTCGAGGTCGATGGGGTTGCTGACCTGTATGAGCCACTGGTCGGAGGGCGCGCAGCGGTTGTTCCAGCCGCAGGCGTGCGACGTGACGCGGAAAGGCCCGTAGGTGCGGAACGAGAAGCTCTGCGCGGCGGCCGTCCTGCGCGGCCCCTCCGCCGACGGCGTGCCCGCGCCGACCGTGACCGTCACCGGCGAGTCGGCCGGCAGAGCCTCGCGCGCCTCGCCACCCGCGCCCGTCGCGCGTACGGCGAGCCAGCACCCGGCGGTCGCGGCCTTCGCGAGCCTGCTCACATTCTCGTCGGCGGCAATCTCGTCGTCCTTCGCGAGCCTCAACGCGGGCGCGGACGACCCGGCCGTCAACTTCAAAGTCCGCAGCACCGCCCCGGGGTCTATCCTCTGGTCGAACTCCATGAAGATGACCGCGTCGCGTCGCGTGTTGACGCCCTCCGGGTACTTCGTCATGAGCTTCGGCGCGGGCGTGGCGAACTTCCACGTCAGAGGCTTCGACGACGACGCCCCGCCGGGGCCCGCAGGGACGCTGACCTCGAACTCGGTCGCCATCGGCAGACGCCCCTCGGCCGGGTCGAAGATGAGCGTCTTCGTACCCAACCAGCGCCAGCGCCCCGCGGGCTCGGGCGAAAGCCTCGCGGGGACTGTGCGCGCCGCCTCGTCCTGCGACGTGACCGCCACGGCCGGCCGCGAGAAGGTCAGAGACACCTGCGGCGCAATCGGCACCTCGCCCACGGGCGAGTGGCGCACTACTCTCTGCTCGCCCGACGCGTCCGCGTCCGGCGCTTCGCGCGTCTCGGGCGCGGGGAACGGCCTGAGCACCGTCGCGCCCGCGCGCGGCGCGGGCAAACTGCGCTCGCGGAGGGCGAACTCCTGTCGGTCGCCCTCCGCGGCCTTAAACTCGGGCAGGCGCGCCAGCACGCGCGCCGTCTCCGCCTCCGAAAGCTTCACGGCCGGCGCCGACGGAGCGCGCGGCCCCGCCGCTTCCGACGGCTCCGCCCCTTCGCTCAGGCGGAACCGCAACCCCTTCTTCTCGACCGCGCCCGCCTCCTCGGCGGCCTCAGACGTTCCCGGGCTGCTCTCGTTCACGGCGTTCGAGTTGGCCCGAGCGCCGAGCGGCGCGAACGGGCTCAGGATGATTTGGAACAGGAGAATCAGTGCGGGGATATTTTTCAGACGCATCTTTTGAAGCCTCGCGGCCGTCACTTGAAAATGTCCGGTGCCTCGGGGAGAAGCTAAAC
>DASWNR010000484.1:0-1871 GCA_036399155.1 Pyrinomonadaceae bacterium | reverse complement strand
TCTCCGCAGCAGGTCGTCCAGGGGACGGAGGACTATTCGCGGATGCCGGTGGTGGACAGGATAGCGCTCGACAAGGCGGTCTCGCAGCTCCCGCCGGGGTACCGCGCGGTGTTCGTCCTCCACGACGTCGAGGGGCACGAGCACGAGGAGGTGGCGAGGCTGCTGGGCTGCTCGGTCGGCACCAGCAAGTCCCAGCTCCACAAGGCCAGGATGAAACTTCGCCAACTCTTGAGGCAACACAACGAGCCGCAGTAGGCTTCCAAAAGTGTCGCGCGCCCTCCACCCCAGACCTTACCCCGGCGGCGCGACGCGAAAGAGTTTTAAAGTCTTCCCCCGGGACTGACCCCGACAACTTGAGTAGCGTTAGAGGTTTTGTGAAATGAACTGCGAGAAGTGTCAGGAACTGCTCAGCGATTACCTCGACGGCGTGCTCGGACACTCCGAGCACGCCGCCGTCGGCGCGCACATCGCCGGGTGCCCGGTCTGCGAGGACGCGCGCGCCGACTTCCACTCCATCATCGCCGTCGCGCGCGACGCGCGCGGACATCTCTTCGCGCCCACGGACGAGCGCGCCCTCTGGCTGCGCGTGCTCGACACGGTCGAGGCCGAGAGCCTCCCGGCGCGCGCCCACGACGCGGCGACCCCCGCCGCCGAAGGCTTCTGGGCGCGCCTGTTCGGCCGTCGCTTCGAGCTTTCGCTCCCGCAACTGGCCGCCGGCGCCGCTGCGCTCGTGGTCGCCGCCGCCTCCGCCACGACCTTCGCCGTCCGCAGCAAGGGGACGGGCGAGCGCCCGGGCGGCGTCGCCGTCCGCCGCGTCGTCTCCGACGAGTTCTACCCGCGCACCTACATCGACCAGCATCAGGCCAGCCTCAACTACTGGGAGCAGCGCGTGCAGTCGCGCAAGGCGAGCTGGAACCCGCGCATGCGCGCCTCCTTCGACCGCAGCGTCCACGTGCTCGACGAGACCGTCAGCGACTCGCTCAACGACCTGCGCCAGAACCCGCACGACGAGGTCGCCGAGGAGATGCTAAACTCCGCGCTGCGCGACAAGATCGAGCTGATGCGCGAGTTCGGCGAGCAGTAGCGAGCGAAGCGCGGCCGCCCGCGCGGAGAGACGGATGCCCTCCAAACTTGCGCCCGCGCCTCCGGCCGAAGGGGGAGCGCGGGCGCTTCCAGCGCGGGGGCGGACTTGCCCGGCGACTCTTGAGAAGTCCTTGAAGTAGATGAAGCAGGCGACAGCAAACACCCCCCACACACGGACGACGGCCGCGCGCCGCGCGCCGCGCGCTCTCCTGCTCGCCGCGCTCGCCGCGCTCGTCTTCGCCGCCCCGCACGCGAGCGCGCAGAAGAAGTTCTCGCGCGACTACCCCGCGCCGCCGAACATCAGGCTCGTGCTCTCCAACCGCTCGGGCCGCATCGAGGTCGTCGGGTGGGAGAAGAACACCGTCCGCGTGACGGCGATGATGGAGTCGCGCTCGGCGAAGATGGAGCCCGAGGTGAGCGGGCAGGGCGTGCGCATCGACGTGCGCCGCGACAACCGCGAGGACGTGGGCGACGTCAACTTCACCATCCGCGTCCCCTTCAACTCCGACGTGGACATCAGCACGATGACCGGCGGCGTCATCATCCGCAACGTCCGCGGCGAGATGGTGCGCGCGCACGTCACGAGCGAGGGCGACATCGAGCTGACCGGCATCCGCGCGCAGAACGTGATGGCCGAGAACACGCTCGGCAACATCCTCTTCGACGCGGAGCTGCTGCGCGGCGGCACCTACGTGCTCAACTCGACGCAGGGCGACATCACGCTGCGCATCACGGCCGAGTCGGGCTTCCGCCTGACGGCCATCGCGCCCCGCACGCGCAACATCGAC
>DASWNR010000483.1:0-6216 GCA_036399155.1 Pyrinomonadaceae bacterium | reverse complement strand
CGGCGGGGAATTTAGGGGGCGGCGGCTTCATGATGATTCGCCTGCGCGACGGCCGCACGACCGCCATCGACTACCGCGAGATGGCCCCGGCAGCCGCGCACCGCGACGTGTACCTCGACGCGCGCGGCGAGCTGATAAAGGGCGAGGGCGGCTCGGTCGTCGGCTACCGCGCGTCGGGCGTCCCCGGCACGGTCGCCGGGATGGAGCTGGCGCTCAGGAAGTACGGCTCGGGGCGTCTCAACTGGGCGCAGCTCGTCGAGCCCGCGCGCCGCCTCGCGGCCGACGGCTTCCCCGTTTCCTACGGCCTCGTGCGTTCGCTCAAGGCGAACGCAAAGAACTTCGAGCCCTACCCCGAGTCGACGAAGGTCTACACAGACCGGGGTCGCCCGCGCGAGGAGGGCGAGGTGTGGCGGCAGCCCGAGCTGGCCGCGACCTTCACGCGGATGCAGCGCCTCGGCGCGCGCGAGTTCTACGAGGGGCGCACCGCGCGGCTCATCGCGGAAGACATGCGCGCGCACAACGGCCTCATCACGCTCGAAGACCTGAAGGGCTACGTCGCCAGGGAGCGCGAGCCCGTGCGGACGACCTACCGCGGCTTCGAGGTCTTATCGATGCCGCCGCCGTCTTCGGGCGGCACGGTGCTCGTCGAGATGCTCAACATCCTCGAAGGCTTCGACCTGCGCCACATGGGGGCCTCCTCGTCCGAGCGCTACCACGCGCAGACCGAGGCGATGCGCCGCGCCTTCGCAGACCGCGCCGAGTACATGGGCGACTCCGACTTCGTCAAAGTCCCGGTCGCCGGCCTCATCGACAAGTCATACGCCGAGCGGCTGCGCAAGGGCATCAGCATGAGCCGCGCCTCTTCGAGCGAGGAGGTCAAGGCGGGCCGGCCAGCGGGCGCGGAGTCCGAGGAGACGACGCACTTCACGGTCGTGGACGCCGAGGGGAACTGCGTCTCGAACACCTACACGCTCAACGACAGCTACGGCTCGAAGGTCGTGATGAAGGGGACGGGCGTCCTCATGAACGACGAGATGGACGACTTCGCGGCGAAGCCGGGGACGCCCAACATGTTCGGGCTCATCCAGGGCGAGCGCAACGCGGTCGCGCCGCGCAAGCGCCCGCTCTCGGCCATGACGCCGACCTTCGTGCTGCGCAAGGACGGAACGCTCTGGTTCGCGGTGGGGAGCCCCGGAGGCCCCACCATCATCAACACGGTCTTGCAGGTCATCGTCAACGTCGTGGACTTCGACATGAACATCCAGCAGGCCGTCGACGCCCCGCGCATACATCACCAGTGGCTCCCCGACCAGATAACCTACGAGCCGTTCGGGCTGAGCGCCGACACCTTCCGCGCGCTCGAATCGCGCGGCCACCGCTTCGTCGAACGCCCGCGCTACATGGGCGACGCGCACGCCGTCATGATCGAGGAGGGGACGGGCGTCCGCCTCGGCGCCAGCGACCCGCGCAACTACGGCGAGTCGGTCGGCTACTGAGAGTCTAACGCGATGGAGTTCAGCGAACTCGTACGCCTGCTTGAGAAGAACGGATTCAGGCTCGTGAAAGAGAAAGGGTCAATACGTTACCATGGGAAGCAGGGGCACGACAGGCTGATCCGTGTGGACTACCACGGAACGAAGGAGATACCGACGGGAACCTGTCAGGCGATTCTTAAAGCGGCCGGCATCAAGGATAGGAGCTAATAAGAAATGCTGGAACTGAAATACTCGCTGGTTATCGAAGCGACTGCTGACCCGACATTCTTCGGCTTCTACTCGCCTGACCTGAAGGGCTTCACGGGCGTCGGCCATTCGGTTGAGGATTGCCTATACAAAGCTCGCTGGGGCATGGACGAGCACGTCGCACTCCTCGGCGAGCAAAATCTGCCTGTGCCGAAACCTAACCCGAACCCGGTTGTCGTGGTGCAAAACGAAAGGCGCTCTGAGTCGGCGGCACACCGAGCGCGCCGCCCGTCGCCGCCCCCTCGTAAAAAAAGCCTTCAAGGGAGAGGCTTTCGGAGGTCTTAAACTCACTTTGAGAAGAAACACGTTAACGAGAAGGGCGCTGGCGTGCCTGGCGCTTGTCTCTTCCTACGCGGCCGCCCCGAACGTACTCACATCGGGCAGCAGGACTATGGCGCGTGTGGCGGAGCCGCCGGTCATTCGGGAGGCCCCGGCCGCGCCGGTCTTCAAGGACGAGGAGCGGCACGCGGAGCTGCGCGCGCGGCGCGAGAGGGTGGCGGCGAAGCTGGGGCCGAACTCTCTGCTGGTGCTTTTCAGCGCGGAGCCGCGCCTCTACACGAACGACGTTGACTACGAGTTCCGGCAGGAGAACAACCTCTACTACCTGACGGCGCTCAAGCAGAAGGGCGCGACGCTCGTCATGCTCACGGGCGCGCAAGGGCCGCCGCGCGAAATCCTCTTCCTGCCGCGCCGCAACCCCGCGACCGAGACGTGGGACGGGCGCATGTACTCGCCCGAGGAGGCGCGCGCCGCGTCCGGCGTCGGCGAAATCTGGGAGGCCCGGCAGTTCGTGCCGTTCGTGAGCGCCGTACGCGCCCGCCGCGCGTTCGTCCCCGCGCCCGAGGCCGTGCTGCTCCCGTCGGCCGGGGCGCAGCAAGCCTTCTCGCAGGCTTTGGAAAATCTCTACGCCGCGAGGGCCAAGAACGAGGCCACGCTTTACCTGCTGCTGAACGGCGAGAACAACCGCGAGTACGCGCACGAGCAGGCGTTCGCCGCGGCGTGGGCGGGCGCGAACTCTGGGGGCTTCAGCGTGCGCTCGGCGTGGAACGTCTTCGCGGAGCTGAGGATGAGAAAGTCGCCCTACGAGCTTCGGCTCTTGCAGCACGCCGTGGACATCAGCATCGAGGGGCACCAGCGCTCGCAGGCGGTCGCGGGGCGCGCGCAATGGGAGTACGAGGTCGAGGCCGAGCTGGATTACACCTACAAGCGGCGCAACGCCGACAACTGGGGCTATCCCTCCATCGTCGGGTGCGGCCCGAACGGCACGACGCTCCACTACCAGGAGTCGCAGGGGCGCGTCCGGCCGGGCGACCTTCTGCTGATGGACGCGGGCGCGGAGTACGAACACTACTCGGCGGACGTGACGCGCACCTTCCCCGTCTCGGGCAAGTTCACGACGGCGCAGGCCGAGGTCTACAACGTCGTGCTCGCGGCGCAGGAGGCGGCCTTCGGCGTCATCAAGCCCGGCGCGGACTTTTCCGACGTGCACAACGCCGCGACCGAGGTCATCAAGGACGGGCTGCTCCGGCTTGGGCTCGTCACGGAGAAGAACAGCTTGCAGTACCGCGTCTGGTTCATGCACGGGACTTCGCACTGGCTCGGGATGAACGTCCACGACGTGAGCACGCGCGAGACGAAGCTCGACGCGGGGATGGTCTTCACGGTCGAGCCGGGCATCTACGTCCGCCCCGACGCGCTCGACAACCTGCCGAAGACGGCCGAGAACGAGAAGTTCATCGCGGCCGTCCGCCCGGCGTTCGAGAAGTACAAGGGAATCGGCGTGCGCGTAGAGGACGACGTGGTGGTGACGGCCGACGGCTACCGCAACCTCTCGGTGGCGCTGCCGCGCACCGTCGCCGACGTTGAGGCTTTCATCGCACGCGCCCGGAAAGAGGTGCGCGTCGGCCTCCTCCTCCCGCGGCGCTGGCGCGCCGGCGTCTAGGCGTCCTGTCGTCTGAGCCGTTTAATAAACTGCCGCTGCGCGAGGACGGTGACGAGGATGACGCTCAGGCCGAGGAGCGCCAGCGCGAAGGGGAAGAGCACCGAGTCCTTGAAGACCTCGTAGGCGAGGTGCCCGAGGTAGACGTGGACGCCTAGCACGCCGAAGACGATGAAGACCGAGCGCCGCAAGTAGACGCCCAGCGCGATGAGCCCCACGTTTAAGAGCGCGTAGAGCAGACGGCCGACCTCCGAGTCGCTGTCCATGAACGTGAACCCGCACCAGAAGGCGAGCAGCCCGAAGAGGTAGCACCAGAAGGCGAAGTCCTCGGTGCGCGGAACGTCCGGCCGGCGGTACGAACGCTCAAGCCCGTAGCCGACGAGCATCGTCAGAAGCCCCACGGCGACGCTCACCCAGCAGCGCGGGTTCCTCCCCAACTCCTGCCCGAAGGCCCACTCGGCCACGTCCATCGAGAAGAACCAGAACGAGTAGGCCAGCGGCGCGGTCAGGAAGCCGAAGGGGACGAAGCGCAGCGCGACGAGCGCCGCGAGCATCGTCGCCAGCTCCATCGCGATCCACGAGCCGTGCACGCGCGGGTAGTAGGCCGCGTACTCGCCGGGCCGGGGCCCGGGCCAGAGCCCGAGCATGTCCTCGACGGTGTAGACGAGCAGAGGGACGAGGCAGACCGCGACCGTGACGAGGAGGCCGCCGCCCACGACGTAGCCGCGACGGCGCAGCGCCAGCCCGAGCCCGAGCGCGGCCAGCATGTAGACGAGCACCGTCACGAAGACGCCGCCCGTGCCGAGCGCCTCCCACTTGTCGCCGAGGAACCAGGCGCAGGCCGAGATCATCAGCATCGCGCCGAAGTAGTACGCGACCGTCACCGCGTTCAAGCCCTTGCGCGTCTCGGGCGCCGGCTCGGGCGCGGCCCCCGGCAAAAGCGTGCGGTCGAAACGCTGGTCGTAGCCCCAGTCGATGAGCCGCTTCGCGTCGCCGTGCGCGAGCACGCCCTCGTCGGCCGCGCGGCGTATGTCCGCGGGCGTTAGCAGGAGTTCGCGTTCGGCATAAGTAGTTTCGGGATTCAAGGGGGATTGTCCTTTCGTCGGCGGGAAAGTTCGGGAGGCGGTGGCACGGACTTAGACGCGCCCCGCGGGCGGCACGCGTCCAGCCTAACACAAACTCAGGGCGCGGCGTCGCGCCGTATCTTCTCTTCGAGGTGGGAGGAGAAGAAGCCTTCGTACTTCTCCTGCAAGTCGGCGCGGCGCCAGTCCTGTCCGGTGAGGCGGCGCCGGCAGCCGCGCGCGCCGCAGCGGCATTCAAGCTCGTATTCGTCGTCGTCGGTGGTCGCCCAGTCGTGCGTCAGCTCCTCGCCGGCGGCGACGGCGCGGAGCGCGACGAAGACTATCTGGCCGCGCATGCCGATGTTCGGGTCGCACGAGTGGTTGCTGAAGATCATCGAGCCCTCGCGCTCCTCTTCAGCGAGCGGGCCGATGAAGAGGTCTTCCGCCACCTGAATCTCGGCCGCGCGGTACCACCCGGGCATCGCGCGCAGCGTCTCGCGGCCGAAGACGTAGCCGCCCTTCACGCAGACCAGCTCGCCCCCGGCGAACGCTTCCCGAGCGAACAAGCCCCGCCCGTGAATCGGGCTCTCCCTCACTTCGGCCTTCGGCGAGATGTAGGAAAGGTTCGGCATCATTGTAAGAGTGCTGAGGACTGAGGACTGAGTGCTGAGTACTGAGGACTGAGGACTGAGGACTGAGGACTGAGTTTAAGACAGGACACTTCTTATCACTCAGTCCTCAGTCCTCAGTCCTCAGCACTCGGCACTTCAACTACTCGTAACTCAGCGCCTCAACCGGGTCTTGCCGGGCCGCGCGCAGCGCCGGGTAGAGCGCGCCGAGCGTGCCGCCGAGCAGGCCGATGACGAGCGAGACGACGATCCACTTGGGCTCGATGTCCACGGTGAGCGAGGTGGTGCGCATGACGACGAAGCGCGCGGCGAGCGTCAGCACGACGCCGAAGACGACGCCGAGCACGCTGACGAAGAGCGCCTCCTGCTCGATGACCCAGGCCACGCGCGCGTTCGACATGCCCAGCGACTTGAGCACGCCTATCTGCCGCGTGCGCTCGGTGACGGTCGTGTACATCGCGAGCAGGATGACGAGCATGCTGATGACGGCCGCGACGCCGACGACCACGTCGATGAACACGTCGAGCGCCGGCACGCTCGAAGCGTAAAGCTCGGGCAGGTCGCGCGTGAAGATGAGCTGGTCGTCGGGGAAGGCGGCGTGGATGCGCTCGGCCACCGCGTCCTGCTCGGCCGGGTTGTTGACCGAGACGAGGACGGCCGTCGCCATGTCGTGCGCGTCGTTGCCCGAGTTCTCCTGCAAGGTCGAGAGCGGGATTTTGATGCGCGCGCCGCCCGGCGGCTCGTAGAAGCCGACGATGCGGAAGTCGCGCCCGAAGAGCTTGACGGCGTCGCCCACCTTAGCCTTCCGCTGCTCGCGCCAGACCGCGTCAACTATCGCCTCGTCG
>DASWNR010000482.1:0-5042 GCA_036399155.1 Pyrinomonadaceae bacterium | reverse complement strand
AAGGCGACCCAGATGAGCACGAAGAGCGAGGCCGCGCTGGCCCAGATGAACCCCGCGCTCCCGCCCCCGCGCAGCCTCGCCGGCCCGTCCGCGCTCGCGCCCACGGCGTGCGCGTCGCCCCTGACGCGCTCCCACGAGACGGCCGTCAGCCACGCAAGACAGAGCGTGCCGACCGAGATGAAGGCCGTCTCCTTCGTCGCGAACATCATCGCGGCCGAGGCGGACGCGAGCAGCAGGTCGGCGGGCGAGCCCGACTCCCGGAAGCGCAGCGCGGCGACGACGAGCCCCAGCGTGAAGAAGGCGAAGGGCATCTCGTGTATGAAGTAGCGCGAGTAGAAGACGAAGGCGGGCGAGACCGCGACGAGCGCCGCGGCCGACAGCGCCGCGACCCAGCCGACCCAGCGCCGAAGGCAGAGCAGGAGCCAGACCGTGCCGACGCCGAAGAGCGAGGGGATGAGCCGTATGACGAACGTCTTCAGCCCGGTGACGGCGACGAACGGGAGCGTCAGGTAGTAGAGCGTCGGGCCGTGGTAGTTGGCCGGGTCGTACTTGTAGCTGTTCTTCAGCAGGAGGTTCGACAGGAAGAACCCGTTGACGCCCTCGTCGTGGTGCAGCGGCTTAAGCTCCAGCGCGTAGAGCCTGAGCGCGGCGGCCGCGAGCAGGACGGCGACGCCCGCGTACACCCACGCGCGCGGGGACGCCCCGAAGGCCGAGCCCTCGTCCGGCGGCGGCGCGGCTTCCCCGCGCCGACCCGGGACTTCGGCCGGCCGGCGCTTCGCCGAGGATGACGTGGCGGAGCCCCAGTCGCCCCGCGCCTTCTTACGGTTTCGTTTTGTAGAGCCGGTAGCCACCCGCTTCCCCAACCTTCCTGTACCTGCCGATGAAGAAAGACTCGTCGACCGCGACGCCCTGCCGCGTCAGCTCCGCGCGCTCAAGCGGCCCGACGACGACGTACTCGATGCCGGCGCGCTCGATGAGCGCGGGCGCGTCCGCCGCGCCGGAGTAGATTCGCTTCAGCTCCGCCTCGCGCGCGAAGTAGTCGATGCCGTGCGACCAGACGTGGCCGGGGTAGCCGAGGAACGTTCGCCGCCCCGTCAGGTAGACCGGGTCATTATATGTCGGCGCGTGGAGAATCAAAGAGCGCGGGCTCGTCTCGCGCCTGACGAGTTCGGCGAAGGCCACGCCCGCCGGGTCGAACGAGCGGCGCTCGACCGCGCCCGACGCCGCGCGCCACACGTCGAGGCCGCCGGCCGCCGTCTGCGCGAGCAGCAGCGCGAGCGCCGACGCGCGCCACACGCCGCCGCGACGCCACAGCCGCGCCAGCACCAGCGCGACCAGCGGCGCCGACGCTATCCACCAGTAGAGCAGAACCTTGATGTTGTCCCAGACCCACGGCGAGAGCTTGTAGACGTTCGGCACGACGAAGCAGAGCAGGAACGGGAGGAAGAAGAAGAGCAGACGCCTGCTCACGCCCGCGCCGCGCCACGCGAGCGCCGCGACGAGCAGCGGGATGAAGACCGCCGTGTTCTTTATCCAGAACCAGACGACGTTGCGCCCGCCCCTGTCCCAGCCGAACTCCCAGCCGAAGAACTGCGCGGAGTTGACCGCCGACTCCCTCGTCGCCCAGAGCATCTGCGGCACCGCCAGCGCCGACGCCGCGAGCGCGAACGCCAGCCACGGACGCCACACCGCCCACACCCTCGCCCACGAGGGAGCGCCGGCTCGCACGTCGCCACCCGCTTCAACTTCGACGCCGCCCGCTTCGTTCTTCGACAACAGCACAAACGCGCCCTGCATCAGCGCGAGGCACGCGCCCATCAGCATCATCACGACGAAGCTGTGCGCGTGCGCCAGCGGCAGGAGCCCCGCCACCACGCCCGCCACGACCATCTGCCGGAAGGCGAAGGGCGAAAGGCAGAAGGCAAAACTGTCGTCGGCCGGGTCTCGCTCCTCGTCGCCGGCGTCTCTCGCCGAAGCTCCGCGCGAGGCGTCACGGCGCGCAGACTTACCCTTAGCCTTCTTCTTCGCCCCGACACGGCGGCTCTCAAGCTCCGACGCCGGACGCGCCGCCTCTTCGCCTCTCCCCTTCCCCTTCCGCCCTTCCCCTTTCCCCCTCGACGACGCGTCCCACCACAGCGTCCAGACGACGAGCGCGACCGCGACGCCGAGCACGATGCTGCGCTGCGTGACGAAGAGCGCGGTGACGGCGTTGCCCCAGCGGTAGCCGAGGTGCCCCATGATCGTGTAGTCGTGTTCTAGCGCGCCGAGCAGGCCGAAGACGCCCTTCCCGCCCGACGCCGCCTCGCCCAGGAAGACCCACCACCCGAACCCGCCGCTCAAGAGCACCAGCGCCGGCACGAGCAGCGCCGCCAGACGCTCGCGCGTCAGCCTGAGCGCCCACGCGTGGAGCAGCCCCGTGAGCGACATGATCATCGCGAAGTTCTGCCAGAACATCGCGCCTTCGAGCGTGGCCCCCGCGCGCACGAACAGCGCCGTCACGAAGTCCACGACGAACGGGTAGGTCAGACGCACGCCCGCGTACTCCGGGTGCTGCGGCGGGAAGTTCTCGCCGTAGGCGAAGCCCGTCACGACCGAGAGGTGAAACGGCAGGTCGCCGATGTTCGTGTCAACGCCCGTGAAGATGCCCTGCGGCGTCTGGTACATCGCGCGCGCGAAGACCATCCAGAAGACGACCGCCGCCGCCGAGTAGAAGACGAGCGTCCCCGTCCCACCCTTCCCCGAGAGCGCGCGCCCGACGCCGCGCACGCCCTCCCTCGCGCCCGCGCCCGCGCGCGCGCGCAACTCTCCGCGCGTGAGCAGCAGCAGCGGCGACGCGCAGACCGCGCCGGCGAGCGCCGCCGACGCCGCGCCCATCCCCGCGAGCGACGCCAGCACGAAGCCCACCAGCCCGAGCGCCGCGAATCCCAGACACACGCCCGCGCAAAGGCGCGGCCAGAATGCCGACTCGCGGTCGTAGACGTAAGTCAGCGTAGTCGCGCCCGCGATTGCGGCGAGCGCCAGCAGGAATGCGAAAGGCATAAGGTGCGTTAGAGACTCGGCCGCGCGCGCCGGGCGCGGCCTCCGCCCCTCAAACGAGCTTTGGAAAGCGGCGCGATTATACGCGAACGCGCCCGCCCGCGCCGAAGCCCCGCGCGCCGCCGCGCCTGCTGGACAAGTCTTGAGGCGGGATGTTTAGATGTCTGTTTCGACCGCCGGACTGAAATTCGTCGTCCGTCGTCCGTCATCCTTATCCGAGGTTTTCCGTATGCTCCGTGCTGGTATCGTCGGGCTCCCGAACGTCGGCAAGTCCACACTCTTCAACGCGCTCACCGCGCAGGCGTCGGCGCTCGCGGCCAACTACCCCTTCGCCACCATCGAGCCCAACGTCGGCGTCGTCCCCGTCCCCGACGAGCGGCTCGAACCGCTCGCGAAGATAGTCAAGACGACGACCATCGTCCCCGCGACGGTCGAGTTCGTGGACATCGCGGGGCTCGTCCGCGGCGCGTCCAAGGGCGAGGGCCTGGGCAACCAGTTCCTCGCAAACATACGCGAGACCGACGCCGTCATACAGGTCGTCCGCTGCTTCGAGGACGAGAACATACACCACGTCGAAGGCTCCGTTGACCCGCGCCGCGACATCGACACCATACAGGTCGAGCTGGCGCTCGCCGACCTCGCCACGGTCGAGCGGCGCCGCGAGAAGGCGCAGAAGACCGCCAAGGGCGGCGACAAGACGGCCAAGTCCGAGATCGAAGTCGCCGACAAGCTGCTCGAAGTCCTTTCCGACGGGAAGCCCGCGCGCACGGCCGAGCTTGACGACGCGGGGCGCGCGGTCGCGCGCGGCTTCTTCCTGCTAACCTTCAAGCCTACCGTCTACGCCGCCAACGTGGACGAGGCGACGCTCGCCGACCCGGCCGCGAACCCGCACGTCGCCGCCGTGCGCGAGATAGCGGCCGGAGAGAGCGCGGAGATGGTCGTCATCTGCGCGCAGCTGGAAGCCGAGCTGGTCGCCCTCGCGCCCGAAGACCGCAAGAACTACCTCGCCGAGGTGGGCGTCTCTTCGAGCGGCGTCGACCGCCTCATCCAGAGCGCCTACCGCCTGCTCGGACTGATGTCGTTCCTGACGGCCGGCGAGAAGGAGGTTCGCGCCTGGACGGTCCCGCGCGGCACACGCGCCCCGCAGGCCGCCGGCACCATCCACACGGACATCGAGCGCGGCTTCATCCGCGCCGAGATAGTCTCCTACGACGACCTCACCCGCGCCGGCTCCTACGCCGCCGCCCGCGAGCAGGGACTCCTCCGCCTCGAAGGCAAAGAATACGTCATGCAAGAGGGCGACATCGTCAACTTCCGCTTCAACGTCTGAGGGTTGTGTCCGCAGAGTGAGATTATGAACTGTCCCGTCTGTCAGTCGGAAAACTTCGGGCCGGCGCAGCTCGACGCCGGGCTCGTCGCGCAGCGTTGCGGGGCGTGCGGGGGAAATTGGGTGAGCGGCCGGAGCTACTGGCAGTGGCTCCGCGAGCACGGCGAGAATCTGCCGGAGCGCCGCGAGCCGGCGCAGGGCGAGGCCGCGCCCGAAGACCGCGCGCCGAAGATTTGCCCGGAGTGCCGCACGGCGACGTTCCGCTACACGGTCGGGCGCGGGCTCGGCTTCGGCCTCGACCAGTGCCCTGCGTGCAAGGGCATCTGGCTCGACGCGCGCGAGTGGGAGGCGCTCAGGGAGCGCAACCTGCACGACGACATCCACGCCGTCTTCACCGCGCCGTGGCAGGCCGAGGCCACGCGCGAGGAGCGCCGCCGCCGGCTCGAACAGATTTACACGAAGCGCTTCGGCGCGGAGGATTACGCCGAGGTAAAGAGGGTGCGCGACTGGCTCGACACCAGCCCGCGCAAGCAGGAACTCATCGCCTACCTCACCGACCCCGACCCGTCGGGCGTCTGAACGAGGCGCACCCGCCGCGTCGGATTTAACTGTCGCCCGAACACAAAGAGCGCCGGTGAGTTGGACAAACAGTCCTACTCACCGGCGCTCTTTTTACCCT
>DASWNR010000481.1:0-2975 GCA_036399155.1 Pyrinomonadaceae bacterium | reverse complement strand
CCTGCCGCACCTTCTGTTGCTACTCATGCGGCTGTTCGCCCCGTTCGCCGTCGCCGTCGCCATAGACAAGGGGCTGGCCGCGCGCCTCACATGGCAATGGCTGTGGGGCATGGTCGCGCTGAGTATCATCCTCCCCCCGCTGTCTCAGTTCTTGAGGATAGCCGCTTACGTGGCCGGCAACCTCGCGCTCCAAGTCGGCGACCCCGCGCCCATCTGGAATTGGGATTACGCGACCATGACGATGCTCAAGAGCAGCCCCGGAGACCCGGCGCAGCTGGTGAACGTGGGGTTCGTCACCATGCTCATTATGTCGTTCATGTTGATGGCGTCCGTGGTAATCGCCTACCAGATAACTTACGGGAAGGTCTACGAAACGGGGAGCAGCCTAATCTCAGCGGCGATCTTCGGCGGCGCGGCCACCGGCGTCGGCGCGGTCAGCGCGGCGAGCGCCGCGAGCTTGAGCAGGACGGCAGAGACCACGCAGATTACGGGACAGTCGCGCGCCGAGTCCGAGACGCTGAAAGGACAGAAGGAGAGCGCCGACATAAGGGACACCGGGGGGGCCGTCGCCGGCCGCGCCGCCAGCAAGTCGAGCGCCAACCAGGGCGCGGCTACGGCAGAGAGCGGTTCCGTCGCCACCGTCGAGCGCGCACGCAGCACGTATGAAAAGACCGTGCGCGAGTCGGAGGCCACGCACCACCGCACGTTGACCGAATCACAGGGGCGAACCGAGGCGACCGACGTGGAGGCGCAGAACGCGGCCAACCAAGCCCGCAGCGGCATGAGCGGCACCATCGTTGACGCGGGCAAGGGCGTCGGGCGTTGGCTCACCGGAGGCACGCCGGCCGGCGGCGAGGGCGGCGCGGCCGAGCGCAACGACGGCCTGCCGACGACCGGGGCGATGATGAGCCGGGTCGGGAGCCTCGGGCCGGGTGCGCCGTACCAGCCCCCGCGCGCCGAACAGGGCGTCGGCGGCCCCGTGGGGAACCAGAGCGCCGGCCAGCAGTACGGGGCACCGCGCGACTACGACCGCGACGGGGCGAAGGACGAGCACCACACCGGACTCGACTACGGCCGCGCTCAGGGCTATCACGAAGGCACGCGCGTCGGGGCGGCTGCTAAAGGCCGGGTCCTGTTCGCCGGCCGAGACGGCGGTTACGGCAACCGCGTCGTCATTGACCACGGCAACGGCGTCGCCACCACCTACAGCCACTTGCAGGAGGGCAGCATAGACAACCTCGCGGTAGGCCAGGAGGTGCAGCGCGGCGCGATGATAGGCAGGGTCGGCAGCACAGGCGGGAAGTACGCCCCCCACCTTCACTTTGAAGCCGGCGCGCTCGCCGGCGGCACGGACAAGCACGGCGCCCCGAACATAGCGAAGGTTGACCCGGCGACCACGAGCTACCGGCCGATGAATCTCGGCAAGGGCGTTGACCCACACGCGGCCATGCCGACGCAGGTAGGACAGGCCACGCGCGAAGCCGCGCGGCTGCGCGAGCAGGCGACCGTGAATGCGTCCGACGACTACCGCGCCGCGATCATCAGCAGCAGCGAGGTCGCGCGGGACGACGAGATAGGGATTTCGACGCGGCAGGCCCAGCGCGACGTAAGCATTAACTGGACGGCACACGGTATGCGCGTCGCCGGCATTGACCAGCAGGAGAAGATGAATCTCCGCGCCAACGATGTCATGTACGACCACGGCCGGAGGGCGATGGAGGAGCGGCGCGATTCTTCGCTCGACGCCGCGGCCATACGCGAGAAGGCGGCCGTCGTCTCCGCGCTCGGCAGCATCGCCGCGCAGCAGGTAGGCAGGCTCGACGCGGCATTCAGGTTCTAGCGGAGCCTTCGAGCGGAGGGGAGCCGGAAGCGGCATCGAGTACCAGGGCGAAAGCGTGTGACGATGGTAGCGACCAGCAGCGAAGTTTTACAGACGGCCTCGCCGCCCCCGGAGTCGCCGGCGGGCGGCGAGGCTTTGGTATCCCTGCGGCCTTACCAGAATGATGCCGTGGGGGCTTGCGAGGCCGCTTGGGAGAGCGGCCTTGCCAGGCTGCTCATTGTGCTCGCTACGGGCTTGGGGAAGACCATCGTATTTTCAGATGTGCTCAGGAGGGAGACCAGGCGGGCGCTCGTCATAGCGCACCGCGACGAACTTTTGGAGCAGGCGCGCGAGAAGATATTGATGGTCTACCCCCAGGCCGAGATAGGCATGGTCAGGCGGAAGGAGAACGACGTAGACGCGCAGATTGTCCTAGCCAGTGTCCAATCCGTCGCGCGCGAGAACAGGCTACAGACGCTCGGAAAAGACTTCGGCTTGGTAGGAGTTGACGAGGCCCATCACGCGGTAGCCCCTTTCCACAAGAAAATCATTACTCACGTCGGATGCTTCGAGACGCGACCCGACAGGCCGAAGCTCTTAGGCGTGACGGCCACGCCGAAGCGCACGGACGGCGTTGGGCTGAATAACGTGTTCGAGAAGATCGTCTATAAAAAAACCATCCTTGACGGAATCATCGAGGGCTACTTGGTAGACCTTATATGCAAGGAGATTAAAGTCGAGATTGACTTGAGCGAAGTCGCCAACTCGGGAGGCGACTATGACGACGGCGCGCTTGGCAGGGCCATGACCGAGGCGCACGCGCCGGAGGTAATGGTTGCGGCCTTCAAGGAATTCGCGCTCGACAGGAAGGCCATCGCATTCCTTCCGACTGTGCCCGTCGCCGAGGAACTTGTAGCGGTCTTCGAGAGGGAAGGGATACCGGCCGAGGTCGTTAAAGACAGCACCTCGCACAAGCAGCGGCAGGGGATATACCAGCGGCTCAAAGAAGGGCAGACGCGCGTAGTCGCCAACTGCGGCGTTCTCACCGAGGGCTTTGACGAGCCTTCGATCAGCTGCATCATTCAGGGAAGGCCCACCATCAGCGGCTCGCTCTACACGCATAAATGAGGGGCACAATACCCCCAAACTAAAGTCC
>DASWNR010000480.1:0-3271 GCA_036399155.1 Pyrinomonadaceae bacterium | reverse complement strand
CCGTGCGGACGTTGCCTTCGAGGTCGCGCCTGACGGCCTGCATCTGCTCGGCCGTCAGGCGCTCGCCGAAGCGCAGCCGCGCGACTTCGCCGTAGGCTTCTGCGAGCGGCGAGGGCGGCGGCTGGCCTTGCTGCTGCTGGGCGGGCGTCAGCGTCGGCTGCGGGTTGGGAGGCGCGGCGGGCTCTTTGGTCGCGGGCGGCGTCTGCGCGCGCGCGGCCAGCGCGGCGGCGGGCGCGGCGAGGGCGGCGGCCGCGAGCGTCTTCGTGAAGCGGCGGCGCGAGGCTCGCCCCTCCGTGCTTCCGTTCTTCTCTTTTTTCATGATGTGGTCGGCTCGCTTAACTTTCAGTCCGGGCATTATGCGCCAGCGCGCCGGGCGCGCGAAGTGAAAACGGCGTCGGAGTCACCCCTCGTCATGCACGGCGTGCGCGTGTGGTTCGGCCGCGGAGCATTCGTCGAAGACTTCGGCGGGCGTGCTGTACTCGTCCTTGAGGAAAGCCTTGACGACGCCGACCAGCTCTTCGAGCCGCAGGAGCGGGATCATGTGGCCCGCGCCCGCGAAGGTGCAGACGAGCGCGCGCGGGTAGGTCTCGCGCAGGCGCCGACGCTCCTGTTCGGGCACCATCGGGTCGTCGTTCGACTCGACGATGAGCACGCGCCCCGGCCAGCCGGCCTGTTCTTCCGCCGCGTAAGACTCGCTGCGGTTGAACTCGGCGGCGAGCGTCACGCGCGAGACGAGCGTCCGCTTGGTGAGCGTGTGGTCGAAGTAGTGGTCGAGCCGTTGCCTGAACTCCGCGACGCGAGCCGCGTGCTCTTCCGGGACGGGCGCGTCGAGGTGTTTCGACAGCTCCATCCTCATCAGCCCGCGCGTCACCTTGAAGGGGAGCAGCCGCAGCAGCCCCGTCATCAGCCCGGAGCGCGAGGCGTAGCGCGGGCTCGGCGCCCCGGTCGAGAGCAGGACGAGGTCTTCGACCTGCGAGCGCCGGCGTTGGAAGAAAGCCTGCGCGACGAGCCCGCCGAACGAGCCGCCGAAGACCGCGGCGCGGCCGACGTGCTCGCGGTCGAGGATGGCGCTCACGGCGTCGCACGCCTCGTCGAGCGTGCGCACGTCGGCGATGGTCGGCGTCAGGGTGCGGTACTCGTCCTCGAAGGCGGCGGCGAGCCGGCGCATCGTCTCGGCCCCGCCGACCGCGCCGTGGAACAGCAGCAGAGTCTTCTCGCCCCGGCCGCCGGTGACGTAGCTCCACTCGACGCCTCTGATGTTCAGGGTCTTCTCGTGCATGTGGGAAGAAACGGGAACGCGCGCGCGGCGCGTGGCGGCGCTTCACGTCGCGGGCAGACGCCCTCCGGCCGCGGGCAGATGATAGTGTCCGACGATGAGCCGCGCAACATCTTCGGGCGCGAGCGAAGTGTTGTCTATCTCAAGGCTCTCGCGGCCGGGGACGGGCGAGAAGAGTTCGTGGCGTTCCAGCAGCTCGCCGAGCACTTCGAGCGAGGCCAGCTTGCCCGCCTCGGCGCGCGACGGTTGCGGGAGCCGCCGCTCCAACTCCTCGCGCGCGCAGGCGAGGCGGACGAGCAGAGCGCGGCCGCCCCGCGACTCGAAGTGGCCGCACATGCGTTCGACGCCCGGCGCGTCCTGCGGGTGCGCGTAGACGAAGGTGAAGACGAGCGAGACCCCGTCGGCCGCGGCCTCCTCGAAGACTAATTCGCGGATGGCGCCGACGATCTTCCAGAAGGGCTTCGTGCCGAAGTCGAAGACCGTCTGCGCGCAGTCGATGCTGACGTGGTTGTCGAAGAGCCTGTAGCCGGTCAGGCGCGTCACCTCGCGCGCCACCGTCAGCTTGCCCGCGCCCGGCGGGCCGTAGATGAAGACGAGGTTCATGCTCTTCGAGGAGTGACGTGTGACGTGTGACTCAACTTTCTCACCCTTCACACGTCACTTCTTTTTGCTTTCAACGAGGAAGTCGAGCAGGGCGCGGTTCAGCTCTTTCGGCCTCTCGACGGGCGGGTGGTGGCTTGAGCCCCGTATCGTGACCTTGCGCGCGCCGGGGACGCCGGAGGCGATGGTGTCCGCGATGTTCAAAAGGTTCCCGCCGTCGCGGCCGCCGACGACGACGAGCGTCGGCATCTTAATCTGCCCGAGCCTCTCGGCGGTCGGCGGCTCGGGGTACTTCAGGAGGCGAAAGGTCGGGAGCGCCTTGAAGTTGTCGAGCAGCATACGGCGCAGGAGTTTGTACGCGCCGGAGCCCGGGCGGACGGCGGCGTAGAGTTCCCTCGTCATGGTGGCGTCGGCGAAGGCTTCCGCGCCGCGACTCATCGCCTCGACGGCGGCGGCCGCGTCCTTCGGCGGCGGCTGCCTGTCGCCGCGCAGCCCCGGCCCGACGAGCACGAGCCGCTCCACGCGCCCCGTGTGTTCGAGCGCGAAGTCCGCCGCGATGATGCCGCCGAGCGAGAGGCCGACGAGCGAAGCCCGCTCGATTTTGAGGAAGTCGAGCAGGGCGCGCAGGTCTTCGATGTGGGAGAAGGGCTCGGTCGCGGCGGCCGAGCGGCCGAAGCCGCGCAGGTCGTAGCGCACGACGCGCAGGCGCTTCGAGAGCGGCCCCATCTGCGCGTCCCACAGGCGGCCGTCCACCAGCCCGCCGTGGACGAGCACGACCGCCGGCCCCCCGCCCGCCGACTCGTAATAGAGCCGCGTCCCGTTCACCTCGGCGAAGCCCGACGCGGGCTTCACGCCCGACTGTGCGACGCCCGCGACCGCCCCCGCGCAGAGCAGCGCGCACGCCGCCGCGACGCGCGGGAGGATTCTCGACAGCAGCGTTCTCGTCATCGCCTACGCCTTTCCGGCACCCCTAACGGCCAGCACGTTTACGGCACGGGCGCATTCTAATCCCTAACACGGCGCCGCGCGAGGCGTGTGCAAACGTGTGCGGTTGGTGATAGGCTATTGTGTAAATTTAGCAGGAAGATTTCAGCGTGTGCGGCCGCCGGTTGAGCGGGACGGCGCGGCGCGTATTGAGGTGATAAGACCTTGAGCGAAGAGCTTAACAGACAGGATTTGTCGGGAATCATCGCGGAGAACTTCGGCGCGAACGCCACCTACGTGGAGGGCTTGCTGGGCCGCTACCGCAGCAACCCCTCGCTGGTGGATGAGGCGTGGCGCGCGTACTTCGCGGAGCTGTTGGGCGACGACGGCGCGTCGGCGGCCGGAGACGGCGACGGCGGCGCCGCGGCGGCGCAGGGCGGCAACGGCGCGGGCGCGTCGGGTTGGCCGGCG
>DASWNR010000479.1:0-7978 GCA_036399155.1 Pyrinomonadaceae bacterium | reverse complement strand
TCTCGGCCATGACGTTTACCAAATGTTGCCCGCGCCGGGCGTGTAGCTGGCGCTGATGACGGCGTTGCTGATGAGCGTGTCGCACTGGACGACGCCGCTGAACTTCGACATCCCGGCGTTGACCGTCACCATCCCGGCCGAGACCTCCATCGTCGCGCACTGCACCTTGACCTGCGCGGCGGCGGTGACGGTTATCCCCGACGGTTCGAGCTTGACGGAGTTGCCAGAGGCGTCCTTGATCTCGATGGAGATGCCGCCGTCCTTCATCTCGATGGTCTGGCCGCCGGGCGTCTTGAGCGTCAGCGTCTCGCCGCCCTCGGTGTCGTCGAGCGTGATGCGGATGTCGCGGCGCGAGGTGATGGACTTCTTGTAGTTGTTGCCCGCGCCGTCCATCTGCTCGGGCGGAGAGTCCTTGCCGTTCCAGAGCGAGCCGACCACGTAGGGCCGCCGCGCGTCGCCGCCCTCGAAGACGACGAGCACCTCGTCGCCCACGTCGGGGACGAACCACGTGCCGCGCCCCGCGCCGGCCATGAGCGTGGCGAGCCGCGCCCACACGTCGTAGCCGCCGCCCTCGTTGTCGGGCGACCACGGGAGACGCACCTTGACGCGCCCCTGCGAGTCCGGGTCCTTGATGTCCGTGACGGTCGCCGGGTACGCGCCGTAGAGCCGCGCGCGCTCCGCCGCCGTCACCAACTGTTCGAGCACGTCGAGCATGTCGCCCCCTAGCCCCCGAT
The DNA here is from genome assembly GCA_036399155.1 of Pyrinomonadaceae bacterium. GTDB lineage: Bacteria > Acidobacteriota > Blastocatellia > Pyrinomonadales > Pyrinomonadaceae > QHXN01. The sequence continues at coordinate 7,244 of DASWNR010000479.1, read as the reverse complement.
GCCGGGCCGCTCCACCTCGAAGGAGGTGCGGTAGCCGTCCGCCTTGTCGAACGTGTGGCGCGCGAGCCGCACGTAGTACTTGCCGTCGAAGAGGTCGCCGAGGCCCGTCAGGTCGAGCGTCGAGCCGACGCGGAGCGAGGGCGTGCCGTCGGCCGCCCCGCGACCCGTCACGAAGCGGCGCGCGCGCGCGCGGTAGCGCGCCTCGGCCAAAGCTTTCGCCTCCGGCTGCGAGAGCGGGACGGAGGACGTGACGCGCTCGTTGCGCTCGGCGAGCGCCTGAGAGAGCACGCTCGCGCCCGAGCGCTTGCCGTCCAGCTCGGCCGAGACGACGGACTCGCCGGCCTCCTCGTCGAGCGCGCTCTTGCCGGCCACGTCCCACCCGCTGACGCGCACCGAAGTCCGCTGGTGCGAGAGGTCCGCGAGCGTCGAGAACTCAAGGAGCTTCTGCCCGTACCTGAGCGCGACCGTGCCCGTGTTGCGCCGCGAGTGCGCCTGCGCGTGCAGCGTGCGGTCGTCGACCCAGAGCTCGGCGTCGATGGCCGCCGCGCGCTCGCGCAGGAAGGCGAGGTCGCTCTGGTTGACCTGCGTCAGCACGCGGTAGGTCGGCCCGTCAACGTCCACCTGCGGCGTCAGCCCGTGCTGCGAGGCGATCTGGCTGAACACGTCCGAGTCCGAAACGTCCGCGAACGAGCGCGTGCGCCGCTCCATGCGCAAGTCCTGAAAGCGGTCTTCGGCGAGGACGGTCAGCAGCGGCTCGCTGGCCTTCGGGTAGTGCGCCTCAAGCCCGGTGATGCGCCCCTTGAAGACCGGCGACTGCGCGCCCGGCGCGCCGAACTCGACTGAGAACTCCTTGCCGAAGTCGATGACCTGTCGGTCGAAGTAGAGGAAGTCCGCGTGGTCGTCCTTCGTCCCCCAGTTCGTGAACGTGGCCTCGCAGCGGAAGAGGCCGAGCGTCGTCTCCTCGACCAGGAGCGAGTTGAGCTGGAGCGACAAATCGGCCTTCGCCGCCCCGTCCACCTTGATGGTCGGGGTCGAGGCGTAGAATCCGGTGATTTGCGTGCTGTCCGGCATCGTTTAAGGCTTCGCCCGTTCAGGCTCCGGTCGTTAAGACTCCGTCCGTTCCGTCTTTGATAGTTTCGGCGCGCGCCGTCAGTCGGCGCGGAGGCGCTCCATGCGTTCGCGGTTGACGCAGGCGACCGCGGTTATCTCCTCGGGCTTCATCTTCGGGGGCTCGGGCGCGGCCTGCTGCCCCGCGTCGCCGGCGTCGCCGCGCTTCGGTTCCTCGGGCGGCTCGACGACGATCTGAAAGTCGTTGATGATGACCGGCATCTCTCAAACCTCCGTCCGAATCTGGTCAGCGGCCGAGCTTGAGGCTCGCGCCCGCGCCGGCCGAGCCGCCGAGCGCCGACGTGGTCGTCGTGCTCGCTCCCAAGCTCGCCGTGGCCGCCGCGCGCGCGCTCACGCCCGCGCCCGCGCTCGCCTTCGCCAGCGCGCTCCCCGACACACCCGCGCCGCCCGAGACGCTGACGCCCACGCTCCCGCCGACGCTCAGTCCCGCGCCGGCGCTCAAGCCGACGCCCGCGTTGACGTTGATGAGCGCGCCGGCCGAGAGCCGGAGCGGGTCGTCGATGTTGTTGGCGGCGGCGATGCCCTTCCAGTCGCCGCTCTTGCCGTTGCGGCCGGCGAGCCCCTGTATGCTGTCGCGGAACTGCGCGGTCTCAAGCGGCACGCCCGCGCCCCCGCCCTCGCCCTGCTCGCCGGGCAGAAATTCGATCTCCTGCCGCGAGATGCTCAGAGAGATGTTGGCACGCAGCGGCACGCCCTCCTCCGAGAAGTATTCGAGCGTCTCCTCCATCGAATCGACCGTGCCGCGGAAGATGAAGCTGCCCCACTCGAACTGGACGCCGGGCGGGACGCGGTTGCTGCCCGAGCCGGAGCCGGAGCCGGCGTCGGCCCTGATGTAGAAGGCGACCTTCTCGGTGTTCACGCGCACGTCCGTGCCGTCGGCCGTCGTGTCGAAGAGCAGCTCGACCGAGAGCTTCGTCGTCCCGGAGCCGACGAACTGCTTGGACGAGCCGCCGGGCTGGTCGCCGCCCGAGTTCTTGTTCGAGAACGAGACCTTGAGCGTCTGCGGGTTGAACTGCACGTCCACGGTCTTGCTCGCGTCGCCGTCCTTGGCGGACTTCTGGTTGGCGTCCCACTTGATGTGCTTGAGCTTGGCTCTCTTCGGCGTCGTCAAAGTTCGCTCCCCCTTTTACGGAGTCTTCACCTTCATCGAGCGGTAGGCGATCTGCGCCTCCTCGACCGCCACCTGCCCGTCCCTGGCGTTTAAGGCCGCGCCCTTGATCTTGACGGGGAGGCAGCCGTAGAGGCTGAAGCGCAGCGCCGGCTCGCCCGCGTTGTTGAGCATCGTCACCTGCCCGAGCGCGGTCAGCCCGCGCCTGTTCGCGCTCTGCCCTTCGTTCAGGCCCCCGGCCGCCGCGTTGAACCACTTCCAGAGGTCGAGGTTCGAGGTCATCCCGCGCTTCAGGGTCAACTGGCCGTAGGTGACGGGCCCGGGCAGGTGAATCTGTTCGAGGTTGTTGCCGCCCTCGCGCACGGTCTTCGGCTCCATAGACATCTCAAGCCCGTCGCACTCCGCGAACTGCGCGTCGCAAATCGGGCTGGTGAGCCCCGCGCCCTGCGGGTCGTCCACCATCAACTGCACGTCGAAGCGGAAAGAGGTGAACGGGTAGTCGTCCCAGTCGGCCATAACTTTTCAGCCCTCCCTCGCCATGAGCAGGTCTTCGGCCACGCGCGTCAAAAGCACGGTGATGAACTCGGTCGGCTGCGAGGGCGCGACCTGTATCTGCGCGACGAACCGCCCGGCGTCCACGCTCGGAGGCGGGTTGACGCTCGCGTCCGTCACGACGTTGAAGGACTGCTCGGGGCTGGCGCCGGCGAACGCGCCGAGGCCGTGCATGAAGAGCAGCGCGTCCTCCAAAACGAGCCGGACGCCGCGCCGGAAGCGCTCGTGGTTCGACTCGAAGACGAAGTCCATGCCGCGCTCGACGACGAACTTGCGGATGAGGATGAGCAGGCGGCGCACGGAAGTCTGGAGCCAGATGGCCTCGTCGGAGAGCGTGTGCGCGCTCATCGCGCGGAAGTCTCGCGCCTCGCGCCGGACGAAGTTGAACTGAAGCTCGAAGAGGTCGGCCCAGTCCTCGGTCGAGACTTCGGGCGCGAGCCCGAGCACGCCGGTCAGCGCGACGTTGGCCGGCGCGACCCAGACCTGACGGTCGCGCTCGCGCGCCGCGATGAGCCCGCAGGCCGCGCCGTCGGGCGGGACGGCGCGCAGCCGGTCGGCCGCCGCGTCGTCGGCGAGCAGAAGCCACGGGTGGTAGACGCCCGCGTAAGAGAGGTCGGCCACGTCGCGCGCGTCCGTGTAGACGTTTCGGCGCTCGGGCAGTCCCAGCCGCGCGCGGAACTCCTCCTGCCAGCGGACGCAGTGGCGCTTCTCGTAGAAGGAGGGGAGCGCGAGCACCGCGAAGGCGTCGCGGCGCGCGTGACAGAAGTTCAAGAGCGCGTGGTGCAGGCCGACGACGCGCGCCTGCTCGCCGAGATACTGCCCGTCGGTCTCGTCGTTGGCGTTGAGCCTGACGGTGTAGGGAAGCTCGGCCGGCTTCAAAGGACTCAGGTCGGGCGGCGCGGGGACGTAGGTCGGCGCCGACTCCGGCGCGCGCGCGTCCGAGGGCTCGCAGCGGCGGAACGTCGAGAGGTCGGGCGGCGCGGGCGGCTCGGGCGCGGGCGGCTCCGGCTCCTCCGGCGTCGCCTCGCCCTTCGCGGGCCACTCGCGCTGCACGGCCTCGGGGCACGAGACGAGCGCCACCTCGCCGACGAAGGTCAGGCTGTGCAGGCCGCGCAGCCGCTTGTCCTGTATGTAGAAACGGTCGAACGCCTGCGCCATCAGCGAGTCGCCCGTCGGCGGCTGGACGGCGATGTCGGGCACGAGCACCTCGTCCACGAAGAGCGCCGGGTCGAACGCGCCGAGGTCGTCCCCGCCGCCTTCGAGCGGGCCGACGATGTCCCCTTCGTCCAAGACCGAGAGCATGCCGAGCGGGACGTAAGTTATCCCTTCGCCTTCGACCGGCGAGAGCAGGCCGGCGAGCGCGGAGGAGTCGAGCCGCATGAGCCGCGCCGGCTCGACGCGCGCGTCGCCGCGCATGGCGCGGAAGAGTTCGGCGGTCTCGGCGGCCGTCGCCGGCTGCGACCCCCGCGCCGCGCCGGCGCGCGCGCCCGCGCCGGATTCTCCGCCCTCGACGCGGCGGCGCAGGCCGCTCGACTCGCTCAGGACGGCGTCGCCCCAGAATCGCGCGTGGCCGCGGTTGAAGGCCATCTCCTCGACGGTCGGCCGCCGCTCCGTGCCCTCGCGCAGCAGCAGGTCGAAGCGCAGCCGCTCGACGCCGATGAGCGACGAGGGCGGCGTCTCGGGCAACGTCTGCGCGGGCAGGTAGAGCGCGTGCGGGGCGCGCGCGAGGAACTGGGTCGCGCCGCCCGAAGTCTTGGAGACGGCGACGCCGGTGACGGGGAAGAGAATCGTGTTGCCGTCGATGCGCTTGAGCCGGAGCACGTCGCCTTCGGCGACCTTCGACGCGTCGGGGCCCGCCATCTTGAAGAGGAAGTTTCTGTCGAGCGAGCCGTCCTCGCCCTCGCCCGAGAGCGGCCCGGTCACGAAGAGCCGTTCGAGCCCGCCGGGGCTTTCGACCTCCCCGCCGTGCCTTTCGGCCGCGAGCCTGTCCACGCGCACGACGAACGGGAGCGTCTGCGGCGCGAGCAGAAGCCACGCGCCGCGCGTCAGAAGCTCGACGCGCTTGGCGGCGGCCGTGCCCGCCGACTCGGCGGGGCGGCGCACCTCCTCGACGGGGAAGAGGAACTGCCGGCCGCCGTTAAAGCTCAGCCGCAGGATGTCGCCCGCCTGTATCGCGTCGGGCGCGCTGCCCGTCGCCCACGAGACGCGCTGCCTCCCGGCCCCGCCCTCGAAGACGGGCGCGAGCACGCGGAAGACCTCCTCGGGCGGCGACGCCGCGCTGAGCCTTAAGGGGAGCGGCGTCGAGCGCAGGCGCGCGCCGAGCCGCAGGGCCTCTGACCAACGCCCCTCCGAGGAGGCGTAGGCGGTGGCGAGCGTCGGGTCTACGTCGGACGAGCCGGGCTCGTACCGGCCCTTGAGCGCGACCAGCCCGCCGAGCCGGAAGAGCGTCCGCGTCGAGTCGCGCCCGGCGACGCGGACGACGTGGCAGCGCCGTCCGCCCTGCGCGAAGAAGGAGGCGACGGCCGACGGCAGGTTGGCGTAGACGGTGCGCCCGTCGCGCTCGCGCGCCAGCGCCAGGTCGCCGCCGAAGACCGCGCGGTACGTGTCGAGGTCTTCGATTGCGACCGGCCAGTCGAGCGGCCCGCGCTCGGCGTAGCCGACGAAGCCGGCCACGTCGAGGCGCGGCAGTCCCGTCCCCGGCGGTCGCCGGCTCGGCAGGAAGTAGACCCCCGGCAGGCGTATGTTGGACGCTCGAATCATGGCCGCGTTCGTGTGTGGCTCGCGGGCACGCCGCGCGCTCTCGGCGTTCGGCGTGCCTCGGGGTTGGCGGCGCGTGTCTCGGGCTAAAGACCCGCGCCGGGCGGTAAGGTGCGCGCGGGGCGGCGCGCTTGCTTTCGGGTCGGCCGGGGACTTTGAAGTCGCCGGCCGCGCCTGAAGCGCCGGGGACGCCTACTCGACGCTCAGGCTCTCGCAGGCGAGCACCAGCTCCTCCATCGCCACGTCCGCGCCTCCCTTGGCGTTGAGGGTCGGGCCCGTGTACTTGATGGGGCGCGCGTTCATCAGCCGCCACGTCATGACGGGGCCCGAGTGGTCTTCGGCCATCAGCTCGATGGTGACCTGGTCGAGCACGCCGTTCTGCACGCCCTCCCGAATGTCCTTGAGCCAGCCGAAGAAGTCTGCGTCGCCGATGAGCCCACGCTTCAGGGTCACGTCCGTGACCTTGTAGACGCCCATGATCTTGCGGACGTGGTTCTGCGGGTCGTTGCCGTTGCGGTACTCGGCGACCGTGGCCTCGATGCCTAGGCCGGAGACCTCCTGGAACCCGGCGCGGACGGTCTCGGCCCCGCCGAAGCGCGTGGCCGTCACGCGGAAGTTAAAAGCGCCGTACGGGTTGTCGCGGTGGACTGCCATGATTATGTAGCTCCCTTTCTTCGGAGTCGGCTGTTAGCTATTAGCTGTTAGCTTTCGGCTTTCAGTCTCCGGCGACAGCGGTTTTTCCCGCCGACTGCCGACAGCTAACAGCTAACAGCCAAAAGCTGCCTAGACTTTCCGGTCGGCCGTCCACTGGCCGATGCGGAAGATGACGAACTCGGCCGGCTTGACGACCGCGACGCCGACGAGGCAGATGAGACGGCCGTTGTCGAGGTCGTTCTGCGTCATCGTCGAGCGGTCGCAGCGGACGAAGTACGCCTCCTCGGGCTTCGCGCCCATCAGCGCGCCGCCCCGCCACTCGTTGAAGAGGAAGTCCTCGACGGTGCGGCGGATGTTGGCCCACAGCGGCTCGTTGTTGTTCTCGAAGACGGCCCACTGCGTCCCCTTGTCCACCGAGTGTTCGAGGTAGGCGAAGTAGCGCCTGACCGAGATGTACTTCCACTCGGGGTCGGAGCTGATGGTGCGCGCGCCCCACAGCCGGTAGCCGCGCCCCTCGAAGAAGCGGAAGCAGTTGATGCCCTCGGGGTTCAGAACGTCCTGCTGCGACTTGTTGAGGAGCGTCTCGAACCCGATGGCGCCGCGCACGACCTCGTTCGCGGGTGCCTTGAAGACGCCGTGCTCCACGTCGTTGCGCGCGTAGATGCCGGCGACGAAGCCCGAGGGCGGCAGCTCTATCTCGCGCACGCCGTCCGGGTCGTTCGGGTCGCCCACCGTCACCCACGGGTAGTAGAGCGCCGCGTGCTTCGAGTCGAACTTGCCGCGGAAGTTCCTCACCTCGGAGAGGACGAACCCGTCGGGCGAGTCGAGCACGGCCACGCGGTAGCGCATCTTCTCGACGTGCGTCAGGAGGTGCGAGGTGATCTGGCTGGCGCGCGTGTCGTTGTTGATGGCGTCCTGCGTGGACTGGTAGGAGTAGCCCGGCGCGGCGACGATGGAGATCTCGTCCACGCCCTCGAAGGCGAAGAGCCCCGTCATGGTCGCGCCCGTGTCGCTGCCGCGGTAGCTGTTGGCGGTCGGCAGGCGG
>DASWNR010000478.1:0-10955 GCA_036399155.1 Pyrinomonadaceae bacterium | reverse complement strand
GCAGCCCGAGTACAGCGTCGAAGAGCTTGCGCTGCTCAAGCTGCTGCGCGCGCAACAGGAGGCGCGCGGCGGCCGGAAGTGAGCGCGGCTCACGACCTCCCGCGCGTGCGGCCCGCGCGGGCTGTCTATAAACGTACACAGTCGGCTCTCGCCGGGCGTCGCCTTTTGTGAACGCCGCGCGCCGCCGCGGCCGGCGCGTCTCTCGCCACACGCCCGAATCCGCGCGCCGCGCGCCGCCGCCCCAAGCGGCATGACGGTTGCTCATCCCTCAACCGCGAAAGTTAACCCGTTTACAGACGTGTTCGGAGCCCGCGCTCTTTAAAGCACCCGCGTCACGCCGCCCACGCCCAACGCGCGGCCGCGACCACCTCGCCCGCGAGTCGCCGCCGCGCGCCCCTGAAGCCGCGCGCCTTCAAGCGAAGGCCACACTAGCCCGCCACGCCCAACCCAACCGCCCGCGCCGCGCGCGGGCAGAAGGAGTCGTCAATCCATGCCGTACATTTTCAAAGGCCGCCTCTGCGGCTACATCTGCGACGAGTGCCCCGACCCGCTCTCGCGCGTGACCGTCAAGCTCTACCGCGTCCGCGACGGGCGCAACGTCACGGCGCTCGCCGTCGCCTCGCCCAAGGAGACGTTCGCCATCCTCGGCGACGACGAGGTGAGCGAGAAGGAGTCGCTCCTCATCGCCGAGGCCGAGACGGACGAGCAGGGGAACTTCTCGTTCGAGCTGGGCGACAGGGAGCGCTACAACGGCGAAGCCTTCGAGATAGACGTTTACTGCGGGAACGTCCCGCGCGGACTGAAGCCGCGCGACGAGCCGCCGCCGCCCGTCCAGTTCAGCATCACGACGCTCCAGCCGATGTGGCGGCGCACGCGTGAGGGCGCGGTCGCCTTCTTCGAATACTGCGTGCCCGCGCGCTACTGGTGCGCGGTGCTCAGGCGACGCCGCCTCTGGGTCATCTGCGGCCGCCTGACGACGTGCGAAAGGCCGCGGCAGCCCATCGCGGGGGCCGAGGTCGAAGCCTTCGACGCCGACTGGCTACAGGACGACTCGCTCGGCACGGCCACCACGCACGCCGACGGGCGATTCATCATCTACTACACGCGCCCCGACTTCGAGGAGACGCTCTTCTCGTGGGTCAACTTCGAGCTGGTGGGCGGCCCCGACGTGTACTTCGTCGTGAAGTTCGCCGGGACGCCCATCCTCACCGAGGGGCAGGCCGAGGGGCGCGCGCCGGGGCGCAGCAACGCGGGCACGTGCCTCTGCGTCGAGCTGTGCACGGACGAGCTGCCGCACACGCCGCCCGAGAAGACCCCGCACTGGACGAAGGTGGCCGGGCGCTTCAACGTCAAGGACGTCCCCTCGCAGCCGGCCGACAACTTCCTGCCCGAAGGTTACGCGGGGCTCCCCACGGAGGCTTACGTCTTCGGCGGCGGCATCATGCTCAACGGCAACTGTCCCATCAGGAACGCGGCCGCGCCGACGCACAGCCTCAAGTACCGCTTCCTCGCCGCCGAGTGGGGCTACTCCGCGGGGCCGGCTCCCGGCGTGCTGCCCGATGTCGCGCCCCCGCCCGCCCCGGCCGAGCCGGACGCGACGTGGCGGGTCGTCACCGCCGCCGGCGCCACCTGGCTCGGCGACGTCTACTACAACGACGGCGCAGACCCGTTCGCCAAAATTCCCGTCTCCGCCTCGCCCGACCCCGACGGGTGGATTCACCTCCAGGGCTTGAGCGTCACGGCGCCGCTCGCGGGCGGCGGGACGACCACCCTCGTGCTCAGCGACGACCCCATGACCGGCAACTGGGTGCGCTCCGGCAACCTGCTCGTCATGAACACCGGCCCGCTCACGGGGGCGCACGCGCCGCCGGCGTGGGCCTCCGACAGGAAGGAGGCCGGGCGCAGCCTGACCGACGGCGAGAAGGCCCGCATCCGCCGCTTCCGCATGGTCTTCCAGGTGCGCGACTTCGACACCAACACGGACGTCTTCACCGAGACGCGCGACTCGATCATCTTCGACAACACGTCGCCCGTCGGGTTAGTCAACGTCGAGGAGCTGATGTCGAACGCGTGCAGCCCCATCATGTCGGGGCCGGACGCCTCCATCAACATCCGCTACACCGTAGACCACCCGCACCTGAGGTACTTCCACCTGCGTATCAAGAACAACCCGACCGACCCCGTCCACAGCGAGGCGTCGCTGCCGGGCGGCGACTTCGCGGCCGGCGCGTTCTTCTTCCGGGGCGGCCAGAGCGGCCCGGCCGACCCGCCCAACCAGCCCGGCGGCTTTAACGTAGACATCTCGGACGACCCGCCGTGCGCCTACGCCCTCAAGCTGCGCTACATCACAAGGCACTACGTCACCGGCGAGGGCGGGGACGAAGTGCTCTACTGCATCGAGTAGACACGCGCCCGTCGCGGCGCGCGCGAAAACGCGAGGGCGCGGAAACCTTGTGGGGTTTCCGCGCCCTCGCGCCTTCATCCTGCCGCCTTCGTCCTTTCAGTAGTGCTCGCTCGTCTTCTTGCCTGCGGAGCGGCCGCCCTTACGCTCCTGCTTGCCTTTGCCCCCGCGCCCTCGCTTCCGCTCGTCCACGCCCTTGAGCGAGGCGAGCGGCCAAAGGCTGTGCTCTATCTCGGCGAGGCCCGCGCCGACGACCGCCGCGACGACCTCCTCCGAAGGCTTGTAGCACGGCGCGGCCTCGTCGAGCGGGACGCGTCCGTCCGCGTTGACGACGACGCCGGCCTCGCGGTACTCGTCGTCCATCTGACGCTGCGAGAGCGTGCGGTTGGCCTCGCCGCGCGAGATGCGCCGCCCCGCGCCGTGGTTGACCGAGAAGCCGCTGCGCTCCGCGCCCGCGAGCGGCCGGAGGATGTAGCTCCAGTCCTTGTTGCTGCCCGGGATGAGCACGGGGTGACCCTTCTCCTCCCAGACGGTGCCTTTGAGGAACGGGTGGCCGGCGGGGAAGGCGCGCGTCGCGCCCTTGCGGTGCACCCACACGTCGCCGAACTCCGGGTGCCACTCCTTCTGCACGAGGTTGTGGCTGATCTCGTAGACGAGTTCCAGCCCCTCGCCGAAGACCTCTCGGAAAGCCTCCGACACCTGCTCGAAGATGACCAGCCGGTTCAGGATGGCGTAGTTGCCGCCGGCCGCCACTGCGTTCAGGTAGTCGCGGTAGTGCTTCGACTCGGGCATGAAGTAGCCGAGGTCTATGTCTTTAAGAAGCTCGGGGTGCTCCTCGCGCGCCAGCTCGAAGTAGTTGGTGGCGAGCCCGTGGCCGAAGCCGCGCGAGCCGGTGTGCACCTGCACGAAGAGCGTCCCCGTCTGGCTGCTGCGCTGAAGCTCTATGAAGTGGTTGCCCCCGCCGAGGCTCCCCAACTGGTCGCGCCCGCGCTCGGGGCGCCCCTTGCCGCCGTAGGGAATCCGCCAGCCGTCGTCCACGGGGATGCGGTGGCGCTCCGCGTGGCCGCGGTCGAACGTCGCCCCGTACTTCTCGACGTAGTACTCCGCGCCGCCGCGCACGAGGTTCTGAAACTCCTCGTCCGAGAGCCGCCCGAGCTTCATGCTCTTCCCGCCGAACCCCATGTTCACCCGACCCATCACGGCCCGGTTGAACTCAAGCCTCCGCTCCGGCGTCGCCGCCCCCGCCTCCACACCCGACCGCGCCGACATCATCCCGCAGTTATGCACGAACACCCCCGCGTCGAGCGCGAAGTTCCCGTACCCGGGCACGGTCAGACAGTAAACGTCCGCCCGCCCGGCCAGCGGCTCGACCGAGACGACCCTGTGGTTGTAGCCGTGACGCCAGCGCCGGTGGTTGTGAATCCCGAAGCCGCCGGTCAGCGTCTCGCCGCACGTTTCGCAGACGTGTTGGCGGTGGGCGACCTCGGACGATTTACGTCGCCCCTCCGCGCTCGTGTTGTACGCGACGAGGTAACTCTTCCCGCGCTCGCCGTTGCCGGCGACGGCCGCGCGGAAGTGCTCCGGCCTTTCGGCCATGTAGGCCAGAATGTTCTCCGTCCCGCGCCTCGCGAAATAAGCGTGGCCCTCGACGGCCTGCGCTTTGGCCGCCAGCGCCCGCACTCTCCGCCCCTCGAACTCCTCCGACCGGAAGTGTGTGAACTTCTCCGCGTGCGAGCGGTGGAAGCGCATGTGGTCGCGGTCGCCCATGAACTGTAGGTTCTCCGGCCTGTTGTCGGCCGGGTTGAAGTTCAGGTGGTGGATGACCGTCCGCTGACCTTCAAAGCGGGGCACCGGGCCGAGCAGGCCGCACCGCGCCATGAGCCAGTGCACGCGCTGGCTCGTCCCCGTGGCGGGGTGCTGCACGAACCTGTAGCCGTCCCTGTCAGCGTGCAGATGAAACGGCATCAATGATGTTTGCGGCTGAAGCTCGCACGCCTGGCGGTAGCCGCCGTCGCGGAGCATGAACTCGTGGTCGGGCGTGCAGGTGATTTCGCGGCCGTTGTCGAGCGTGACTTTGACGAGCGGCGCGTCCGTGCGCGTCCTTTTAGCGGTCGCCTTCGCGACGACGACCCTTTGCTCGGCCGAGAGCGCGTAGACGAGTATCTCGTCGCCCGACTCGGCGAGTTCGCGGATGGGGCGCGAGCTTCCGTCCGCGACGGGGACGGGCGTGTCGGCGGTGAAGCAGCCGATGTCGTAGCCGACGGGGCCCATGGCGACGGCACCGTGTTGGGCGTCGGTGATGAGGACGCAGCCGACGGGGACGCCGTAGCCGTAGTGCGCGTCGGGCGTAATCACCACCATGCGCACGCCGGGGAAGCGAGTGGCGTTGACTATCTGCCGGTAGAGAATCTCCTCGGTCGCCTCCAACAGTTGCGGCGTGAAGAAGAGGCGGACGCGCACCCCTCCCGTGTCCTCGGTCGAAAGTTCGTAGAAGCCATCGCCGTTCCAGCGCGCGAGGTGCTTCCAGTTGTGCGCGTTCGCCAGCTTCTCCGCCGGCCTCAGCGCCTTTGCGTCACCGCCGTGGTTGGCCATTACGGTCTCCCTTATTCGCTTGATAGAAACCAAACCCGACCGCGAGAAGCCGCCACCTTAGCTGCGCGGAACCGAATCGACGCGTTAAATCTGAGGATGGTGAGTGTGTGGAAACCCGCTGGAGCATTAGCCCCTCTTCTTATCCGGCCTCGGTGTAAAGCCCCGACTCTCCGGCAGTTTCTTAGGCGGGCTGGACGAGCCCTGCTCTTTACCGCCGGTCGTCCGCTCCGCAATTTCCTTCTGCACGGATTCCTTCAATCGTTTTTTCGCCTTCTTGTTCATAGGCAGGATTATACAGCAGCGGTAATTAACCCTCACAAGACGGGATCAATCAATTTTAGAGCCGAGCGCGCCGGCAATTTCGGCGGCGACTTCTTCGACGCCGCTCGGGGGCGTGACGCTGACGCGGAGGTCTGCGAGGCGGTAGGCGGCGAGCCGCTGTTCGTACAGCGAGCGCGCGCGTTCGGGGTCGCGCGCGAAGGGGCGTTCGGAGGCGGCGCCCTGCCCCTCGATGCGCCGGCGGCAGAGTTCGTAAGGGGCGTCGAGCCAGACGGAGAGGCAGCCGTGCGCTCCGACGAGCGAGCGGTTGCGTTCGAGCGTCCACGCGCCGCCGCCCGTGGCGATGACGCCCACCGCGCCCTCTTCGAGCACGCGCCGCAGAGCGCGCGTCTCGGCCGCGCGGAAGTATTCTTCGCCCTCCTCGTCAATCAGCTCGCGCGGCCCGCGACCCTCGTCCGACGCCAGCGCGTCGTCGAGGTCTACGAAGCCGACGCCGAGCAGACGCGCGAGCGCGCGGCCGACGGTCGTCTTGCCCGCGCCCATGAAGCCCGTGATGACCACGCGCCGGCCCGGGCTCATCTCTCCGTCACCGATTCGAGCAACCGGAAGAACTCCGGGAAGGAGACCGCGACGCACTCCCCCGCGCCCTCGATCTCGGTCTCGCCCTCGGCCGAGAGCGCTGCGACGGCGAAGGCCATCGCGATGCGGTGGTCGCCGTAAGACTTGAGGCGCGCGCCTCGCAGCCGCGCGGGCCCCTCGACGCGGAGGCCGTCCTCGAACTCTTCGACCTCCGCCCCCATCGCGCGCAGGTTCGCGACCGTCGCCGCGATGCGGTCGGACTCCTTCACGCGCAGCTCGCGCGCGTCGCGTATTTCGAGCCCGCCCTCGACGCGCGTGCCGACGACGGCGAGGACGGGCAGCTCGTCGATGAGCTGCGGGACGAGCGAGCCGCGGATGACGTTCGCGCCGGGCGCGGTCGGCGTGAGCCCCGCGAAGCTCCGCGCGCGTATGCGGCCGGCCGGCTCGTTCGACTCCTCGCGCGCGTCGGAGACTTCGAGCGCGAGGCCGAGCGAGCGGAAAGTTTCGAGCACGGCCGCGCGCGTCGGGTTCAGGCCGACCCCTTCAAGCTCAAGCTCGGAGCCGGGCAGCAACGCGGCGGCCGCCAGGGGGAAGGCCGCCGAGGAGATGTCGCCCGGCACCGTCAGGTCGCGCGCCGTCAGACGCGACCCGCCTTCGAGTGAGACGACGACGCGCCCCGGGCCTTCGACATCTCCTTCGCGCGCGCCTTCATGCTCAATTTTATGGTCGCCTTCGACGGCCAACCCGCGCGTCTCGACGGGGACGCCGAACCAGCGGAGCATACGCTCGGTGTGGTCGCGCGTCTGCCCGCGCGGCTCGACCACCTCCGTGCGCCCCTCCGCGCCCAGCCCCGCGAGCAGCACGCAGGACTTGACCTGCGCGCTCGCGACCGGCATCTCGTAGCGCACGGCGCGCAAAGGCCGCCGCCCCTCGACGCGCAGCGGCGCGTGACCGTCCACGGACTCGACGCGCGCGCCCATCCGCGCCAGCGGCTCGATGACGCGCCGCATCGGACGCCCCGACAGGGACTCGTCGCCCGTCAGCACGGAGGCGAACGGCTGCGCCGCGAGCACGCCGGCGAGCAGACGCATCGTCGTGCCCGAGTTGCCGCAGTCGAGCGGCGCCGTAGGCTCGCTAAAGCGCGCCACGCCGTCGTCCGCGCCGGCGCCCTCGACGAAGACGACGTTCCCGTCTCGCCCGACGCTCACGCCGAGCCCGCGCAGGGCGTCGAGCGTCGAGGCGCAGTCGGCGCTCGAAGAGAAGTTCTCGATGCGCGTGCGCCCGGTGGCCAACGCGGCCAGCATCGCCGCGCGGTGCGAGACCGACTTGTCGCCCGGCACGCGCAGCCGGCCGCGCACCCTCCCGGCAGGTCTGATACGCATGCGGCCGATGTTAGCAGAGCGGTAGGCGGTAGTCAGCAGACAGTAGACAGTAGTCCCCGCCCGGCGCACGTCGAGTCCGAACCGCCGGCCACCCGCCGAAAAGGTTTTCTACTGGCTACTGTCTACCGTCTACCGTCTGCCGCCTTTCTTGACACGCGTGCGGCGGGCGTGTTAAACCGTGCAGGCTTCCTGTCGAGCTTTCCAGCGTGTGATTTTGGCCGCGACCGCCGGGCCGCGGGCCGCCGTGGTGTCCGGCGCGGGCCGTGCCCGACCTTATTTGAAGCAGTGACCGAAGAGACCGTCGAACTCAGGCTGCCGAGCCGCATCGAGTCGATTGGCGAGGCGGCGGAGGCCGTCGCCGACGCCGCGCGCCGGCTGGGATTTGCCGACGACGCGATGTTCGGCATCGACCTGGCCGTGCGCGAGGCCGTGACCAACGCCGTGCTCCACGGCAACCTGCAAGACGAGTCGGTCGCCGTCGAGGTGGGCGTCGCGGGCACCGACGCCGGCATGACGATCACCGTGCGCGACCGCGGCAAAGGCTTCGACCCGTCGCACCTGCCCGACCCGACCGCCGAGGAGAACATCCTCAAGGCTTCGGGGCGTGGTATCCTCTTCATGCGCACTTTCATGGACGAGGTCGGCTGGGAGCACCCGCCCGGCGGCGGCACACTGGTGCGAATGATTAAGAAGAAGTAGACGGTAGACAGTAGTCAGTAGTCAGTAGGCGCCCCGCGCCGCGGCCATTGACGTTTTAACTCTGACTGCCGGCAGACGGCGTTCTTCTACTGTCTACTGATTACTATCTACTGACTACTGTTTCCAAGGAGATTTCCCGCAATGGCTGAACTGAACATCCGCGAGCGTCAGGCAGGCGACGTGACCATCCTCGACCTCGAAGGTAAGATTACCATCGGCGAAGGCAACGTCGCCCTGCGCACCGCCGTCCGCAAGCTCGTCAGCGAGGGGAAGAAGAAAGTCCTCCTCAACCTGTCGGGCGTCAGCTACATGGATTCGAGCGGCATCGGCGAGCTGGTCTCAAGCCACACGACCATCAGCCGCGAGCAGGGGCAGCTCAAGATGCTCGGCCTCGGCGAGAAGATCAAGGAGCTGCTCGTCATCACCAAGCTCCTCACGGTCTTCGACACCTACAAGACTGAGCCCGAAGCGCTCAACAGCTTCAAGTAGTGAGTAAGTGATGGGTGATGAGTGATGGGTGAAGGGGGGGAGGCTTCTTCCGCCCCTTCTTACGGCCCGTCACTCATCACCCATCATCCGGCCATGGTTCGCGCCGCCATACGCCGCCTGCTCGCGCTCGACGACCCGCCGGAGCGGACGGCGCTCGCCTTCTCGCTCGGCGTCTTCATCGCCTTTTCGCCCTTCCTGGGTCTGCACACGATCATGGCGACGGCGCTCGCCTTCGCCTTCCGCTTCAACAAGGTCGCCATCTACACCGGCACCTTCATCAACAACCCATTCCTGACGCTCGTCCCGATCATCCTGGCCTCCTACGCCGTCGGCGCGTTTTTGACCGGCCGCCCCGTCGCGCTCCCGCCCGAGGGGCTCGAACTGCTGCGCCACCCGCGCCTGCTCGCGGCCGACTACTGGCGCGCTCTCTTCGCGGAGTTCTGGGCCGTGCTGCTGCCCTTCACCGTCGGCGGCATGGTGCTTTCCGTCGTTTGTTCGGCGGCCGCCTACCCTGCTACCCTGAAACTTCTGCGCGCCAACCAACGCAGGAAATCCAGAATCTAAGGTTCGTGATGAAGAAGTTTTTGACCCTTTCCCTCGCCACCCTCCTGTGCGCGCAGGCGGCCGCCGCGCGGCAGCAACAGCAACCCCCTACGAGTTCGAGCCGGCAGCAGCAGGGCCAGCGCCCCGCGCCCGCGCAGCAGCAGCGCCCCGCGCCGCCCGCCGCGTCGCTCGGCCTCGGAGATTTCGGCATCGAGGTCGCCCCCGACCCGCGGCTCATCTCTCTGATGGCCGCGCTCGACGCCGCCGGCTGGGACCCGACGCCGGCGGGCGGGCGCCCTTCGGTCTTCCGCGAGCTGGTGCGGAAGGACTCGGCCGGGCTCGACGCGGCGCTGCGCAGGCGGATGCAGGACTTCTACGCGCGCTACGCGCTCAAGGACGTGCCCGACGACCCCCGGACGCCCGAGAACGAGGCCGCCCGCTACACGCCGGCCGAGCAGGCGTCGCGCTACGTCTCGCTCGCCTACACGCTCGGGCCGCCGCCCGCGTTCGACGCGCCGGCGCGCTCGGACGACCTGCCCGGCGGCGTGCTCGAAGTGCTCGACTTCGTGCCGCTGCTCCGCGAGTTCTACCGCACGTCGGGGCTCGACGCGCGGCTCGCCGACTACGTCGCGATGCACCGCGCGGCGGGCGACAAGCTGCGCGCGCCGACCCTGGAGATGGCGCGCGGCGTGCTCGCCTACCTCAACACGCGCCCCGAGACGCACATCAACGAGCGCGTCACCGTCCCGGCGCCCGCCGCCGGCGGCAAGAAGAAGGATGAGAAGAGGGTCTCGGTCGTGCGCGAGCGCGAGCGGCACTTCCGCGTCGTGCCCGACCTGCTGGGCGCGCCCGGCGCGATCAACTTCCGCGCCGTCGGCGACGACTACTACGCCATCGTCCCCGCGGACACAGACCCGCGCCTCTCCGAGATGCGGCGCGCCTACGTGCAGTTCATCGTAGACCCCCTGGTCGCGCGCCACAGCCGCGAGGTCGCCGCGCGCCGCGCCGAGATAAAACAGCTCCTCGACGCCGAGACGGCGCGCAAGGGCAGGAGCTTCGGCCCGGACGTCTTCCTCGTCGTCGCGCGCTCGCTCGTGGCGGCCGCGGACGTGCGGATGGACGAGACGGCGCGGCTGCGCGCGCTGCAACTCGAGACGAGCCGGCGGCTGCAAGCCGCGGGCGCCGACCAGGCGGCGAAGGACGCCGCGCTGAAGGATTCGAGGGAGCGGCAGGCGTCGATTGCCGACGCCTCGGCCGCCGAGCTGGCCGAGGCTTACGAGCGCGGCGCGGTGCTCTCGTTCCACTTCGCCGAGCAGTTGCGCGGCGTCGAGGGCGGGGGCTTCGACGTGGCGAACTTTATTCCCGACATGGTCGCGGCCTTCGACCCCGCGCGCGAGCTGCGGCGGCCGGCCGGTTACGCCGAGGCGGTCGCGCGTGAGAGAGAGTCGCGCCGCCGCGCCGCGGAGGCCCGCTCGAAAGAGGTCGCCGAGGCGCCGCCCGTGGACGCGCGGCGCGCGGCGCTTTTGAAGAGCCTGGGCGACGTGAACGAGCTGCTGCGCGTGCGCAACTACGAGGAGGCCGAGTCGCGACTCGCGGCGCTCAAGGGCGAGTACCGCGAGGAGCCGCTCGTCTACTTCACGCTCGGGCAGGCGGCCTCTCTTTCGGCGCAGGAGGCGTTAGACGAGGAGCTACAGGCCGCGCGCCTCAACGCCGCGCTCGGGCATTTCCGACAGGCGCTTCTGTTCGTGACGCCCGACACCGACCGCACGGTCGTCCTGCGCGCGCGCCTCTCCAGCGGACGCATCCTCGCGCACCTCGAACGGCGCGAAGAGGCGCTGCGCGAGTTCGACGCCGTCATCGCCGCCAGCCAGCCCTCCGAACGCTTCCACCAGGAGGCGCTCGCCGAGAAGAAGAAGCTCGGGGCACAGTGAGTAGACGGTAGACGGTAGTCAGCAGTCAGTAGGCGGTAGAAAACAGAGGCGGCGCGCCCG
>DASWNR010000477.1:0-5685 GCA_036399155.1 Pyrinomonadaceae bacterium | reverse complement strand
ACTTGATCTTGAACTTGAAGACCTCGGGCTTGTCGCTCAGGTCGACGGGACCGTCCGCCGGGGTGTAGTCGGCGGCGACGATCTCGACCGTCTTGCGCTCGGCCTCAAGGCTCACGTTGACGAAGAGGCCGTCGGAGAATTCGAGGCTGCGGCCGAACTGCGTGACCGCGAACTCGTTGGGCGACTGCCCCTCGATGGTCAGCTCGCCGCCCTTCTGCTCGATGCTGTCGAGGCGGAAGTTGGGGTCGGCCGGGATGCGCGCGTTGACGTCGGAGAGGAGCGAGACCGGGCCCTGCTGCGCGGCGCGGAGCTTCTTGATGACGTCGATGCGCGACTGGATGTCCTTGAGCTTCTTCTCAAGGTCGGCCTGCTCCTTGTTGACCTGCGCCATCTGCGCCGCGACCTGCTGCTGCTTCTCAAGCTCGGCCTTGGCCTTCGCCTGCGAGGCCGAGGCGCTGAAGTAGTCGAAGACCATCGCCAGGCCGAGGACGCCGCAGGCGGCCGCGCCGAGCATCCAGAAGCGGGCGGCCGGGTTAGCGACCTTCGCCTCGACGACCGCCGCGGACGACGTGCGCTCGGTGACCGAATCCAAAAGGTTGACCTTGATCATTTAAGCATCCACTCCTCTCAGGGCGAGCCCGACGGCCACGGCCATCTCGGGCACTACCTCGCGCATGTACTCGGGGTCGAAGCGGCGCGCGTCCACGCGTATCTGGCGGAACGGGTCGAGCCGCTCGACGGGCATCTCGAAGCGGTCGGAGAGGAACTCGGGCAGCCCCTTGAGCTTCGAGCCGCCGCCCGAGATCAGAATCTTCTGGACGCTCCCGTCGCCGTCGTCGGCCGTCGCGCGGTAGAAGTCGAAGGTCTTCGAGATTTCCAGGGCGAGCATGTCCGAGACCGACTCCAACGCGCCGTCGATGTCGGCCTCCTGCACCTGCGAGGGCGGCGCGCCGCCGCGCTTGACGGCCTCGGCCTGCTCGTAGGTGAGCCCCAGCTCCTTCTGGAGGAGCGACGTGTACTGGTTGCCGCCGACCGAGACGTCGCGCGTGAAGACGCTGCGGACGCCGCGCAGGATGTTGATGTTCATCGTCGAGGCGCCCACGTTCAGGAGCGCGACCACGAGCGAGTCGGCCGGGTTGTAGTTGACCTCGTAGCAGTTCTGCAACGCGAAGGCGTCCACGTCGATGACCGCCGGCTGTTTGCCCGCGAGCTGGATGGCCTGCTTGAGGTTGGCGACGAAGTCGCGCTTGCAGGCCGCCATCAGGACGTGCAGCGAGTCCGCGCCCGAGCCGACGACCTGGTAGTCGAGGCTCACGTCGGAGATCTCGAACGGGATGTGCTCCTCGGCGTGCCAGTCGATGGAGCCCTCAAGCTCCTCGCGCGTCATCTGCGGGACGATGATGTTCTTGACGATGACGCTGCTGCCGGAGACGCCCGCCGCCACGCGGTCGGTCTTGAACTGGTGCTTGGCGAAGACGCCCGAGATGACGCCCGAGACGTCGTTGAGCTCCATGATCTGGCCGTCGACGACGGTGTCGGGCTGGAGCCCCTCGAAGCCGAGGTTGACGAGCGAGAGCGCGCCCGGCTTGCCGGCCAACTCGACCGCCTTGACCGAGCTCGAACCGATGTCCAGGCCGACGAGGCCCTTGTTGCCGAGTTTCTTTCTGAACATAGCTTATGCGTTCCTCGAAGACCTAACCTGTCGCTGTCGGTGGATGCGGCGCAGGCGCGCGCGTGCGCGCAGAAGCCTCGCGTGGGTCGTGCGCCACTGCGGCGCTTGCGTGTTGGGCGTGCCGGAATTCATCTCTCGCGGGGACTCGTCCGCCCGCGTGACGGCGCGTGCGGCGCTCGCGGGGGTTTGAGGAGGGGTTAAGGCTGACGGCTGCTGTGCTGAAGTGACTTGAGTCCGAAGGCGGGAGTGCGTCGCGGCAAGTCGCGTGAGCGTCGAAGTGGCTCCGCTGCGGCCCAAAGAATCTCCCCTTCGGCAAACCCGGCCGAGTCGAAGTTTCCGGTCTCGACTCCCGTCGGCTTTGCGGCCCACGCTCGCGCGTGGTGTGCCTTTATCGGTTGGGTTTCAAAGGCGGCCGGGCCGTGTCGCTCGGTGCATCTTCTGCCCGCCGCCTGTCTCTCAAGGGTGTCCCGCTCGACTGCCGCCCTCAAGGCGGAAAGTAGGCGGAACACCTTCCACAGAAACTATAAGATACCCGGCCAACTCTGTCAACCAGTATTTTGCTTAGTTTAACCCGTGATATTTCTTCGTTTAACCGACATTCCTGGATTATGCGGGGCACTTTTCCAGAATTTATAGGAATCCGCGCGCCCTAACTTACGCGGCCTGCTTTCTTGCTCGCGGTCGCCGCGAAAGTTAGGATGGGCGCTTATGGTCAACGTCCGCAGGGCGCTCGTCGGCATCCTCCTCCTGGCAGTTTTCGCCTTCGCATGGCTGTGGTTTACGCGGCCGCGGAGGGTTGACATGGCGGCCTACGCCCCGGCGGATTCAATCGCCTACGCCGAGGTCAACAGCCTGCCGGAGGTCTTCGACGCCTTCACCTCGACCGACGCGTGGCGCGAGCTGGCGCCGGCCGCCGGCGTCGAAGCCGCGCAGAGGTGGAAGGGCTGGTTGCCCGGCTTCGTCTCCCTCACGGGATTGGGGTCGAGCGACGCCGTCGTCATCTCGCGCGCGCAGGTCGCCGTCTCGGTGCTCGGCTTCCGCGCTGACGAAGAGTCTGGCACGACGCTCAGGCTCGCGCCGCGCGTGGCGCTCGTCGCCGAGACGCACACGAGCGGGTGGCGCGTGCGCGCGGCCGTCGAGAAGCTGCTCGGCGACTTCGCCCGCCGGACGTTCGGCGCGCCGCCGGTCGAGCGCAAGGAGGTTGACGGCGTCCCCTTCTACACGTGGGCCGAACAGGGGGGCGGGCGGCGTAAGATCGTGGCGGCGGTCGAGGGGAGTCTGGCGGTCGTCGGCAACGACGAGGCGGCGGTGCGCGCGTGCCTCGACGTGCGGCGCGGGGCGCGGCCGAGCCTCGCGGGCGACGAGGGTTTGAGGGAGATGCGCGGGCGTGTCGGCGGCGACGGCGCGCTCGCCTTCGGCTACGCCCCGCGCGGGAGCGTGGCGAAGGCGGCCGAAGTCCTGGCGCCGGCCTTCGTCACGGCCTTCTCCGAAGACTCTTCGGTGCAGAGCGTTCTGGCGACGCTCGTGCCGAAGCTCTTCAACCAGACCGTCGGCGCGCTGGGCTGGAGTTCGCGCCTCGCCGGCGGCGGCATCGAAGACACCTTCTCGCTGTCGCTCGCGGGCGGGATGACGCAGAGGCTACAGGCGCCCCTGGCGGCCTCGGAGAGCGCGCGCGAAGAGGCGGCGGGCTTGCTCCCGACGGACACCTCGACGTTGACGTTCTACAACTTCCGCAACCCGGAGGACGCGTGGCGCGGGCTGAACGCCGCCTTCTCCTCGCAGGTGGACATCCTGAGCGCTGGTCTCATCTCGTCCGCGCTCGAAGGACTGGCCGAGCCTTACGGCGTCCAGAACCCGCGCGAGTTCCTTCGCGCCTGCGGCGGCGAGGTCGCGACCGCGCGGCTCGAAGCGGAGAGCGAGGGCAAGGTGCTCGTCGCGGTGGTGCGCGACCGCGCGGCGCTGCGCGCGCAGGTGCTCGCACACCTCGGGCGCGGGGCGCG
Source organism: Pyrinomonadaceae bacterium (assembly GCA_036399155.1). Taxonomy (GTDB): domain Bacteria; phylum Acidobacteriota; class Blastocatellia; order Pyrinomonadales; family Pyrinomonadaceae; genus QHXN01. The sequence continues at coordinate 2,013 of DASWNR010000477.1, read as the reverse complement.
AGCCGAGCGCGCGGGCGACGCCGAAATCCTCGTCTCAAGCGACCCGGAGCGGGGCGCGGCCGCCTTCGTCGGCGACTTCGTGCTGACGGGCGCGGAGGGTGACGTGCGCCGCTGTCTCGACTCGATTCGGAATCGACAGACGCTGCGTGAGGGCGCGGCGTTCGGCGCGGCCCCGCGCGGCTTCTTCGACGAACCGGCGTTCGCGCGGACGCTCTCCGACGAGCGCGCGGCGGCGCGGTCGGTGCTCTCGCTCTTCGCGCGACGGCTCGACGCGGCCGGGCTCGAAAGGGCTCTGGCGCGGCGCGGCTACGCGGTCTCGGAGACGCGCCTCGGCGAAGGCGGCTTCGAGATGAAGACGCGCTCCGCGTTCGGGTGGTTCGGGTACGTCGTCACGCGGCCCGAGTTCGGCTCGGCGCCGCGCGCGGGCGGGCTATGAGTCGGGCGAGTCGGGGTCGAAGGGCCGGTCGGCGAGCACCGCGCGCATGCTGACCTGACCGAAGAGCGTTTCCAGATAAGCCTCGAAGCGGTGGAGCGTGCGCGACAGCTCGCCCGCGCCGCGCGCCGAGTCCACCTCCTCGGCGAAGCGTTCGAGCGCCTCCCAGTCCTTGTACATCAGGTAGCGCTGCCCGCCCTCGCCGAAGGCCGCGATGGCTTCGAGCACGCGCGCGGCTGACGGGCCCTCGCCGCCCGCAGAGGCTCCGCGCACGAGGCGGACGAGCGCCCACAGGTCGCGGCGGAGTTCGAGCGACTGTTCGAGCTTGGTCGTGAAGGTTCGGAAGAGCGCCTCGCCGTTGAGCGTCGGGTCGAAGCTCTGCGCGAGCGCGACGACCGACTGCTGGTAGCAGTCGCGCAAAAGCCCGGCCGCGTTCTCGACCTTCGCGAAGAGCTGCGGCGGCTGGCGCACGGAGCACAGACCCGTCAGCTCGTGCTCGAAAGCCTTGCGCGCCTCCATCCTTACGGCGTAGGCCGTGCCGTCGAGAATCTCGCTCGCGCCGTGCCCCACGCCCTCGACGCGCAGCGCGCGCCCCTCTATGAAGTCGAGCAGGGCGCGTGTCTCCTCTTGGACGAGCGTGAAGACGGGGAGCAGGCGCTTGAGCTGCGCGTCCGACTTAAGCGACAGCTCCACGAAGCGCAGGTGCGCGAGCAGCCGCGAGAAGGCGTGGAAGATTTCGAGCAGGTCTTCGCCGAGGTCGTCGGGCGTCAGGCCGTGCGCGAGTTCTACCAGACGCTCCTGCAAGTCCGACGCGCCCGCGCCGTTCCCCGCGGCGACGATGAGCCCAGCCGCCTCGGAGCGCCGCAGCTCGCGCTCAAGGATGTTGCCGACGCTCACCCACGCGGCGAAGCTGACGGCCTGCGATTCGAGCAGCGCGTCGCACAGCCTCGACACGTCTTTGAAAACGTCCGAGAGGTCGCCGAGCGAGTCCTTGGCGCCGACGAGCCCGAGCGCGCCCCCTTCGTCCCGTCGCGCTGACGCGGACGACGCCTCGACCCCGGCGGCTCCCTCCGCCCCTCCGGCGAGCCCGGCCGGGGACTCGCCGCGCGCGACGCTCACGAGCAGGTGCAGGCAGCGCACGAGCGCGTCGCGCACGACGCCGGTCTCGCACTTGAAGCTGCGCTCGCCGATGGCGGCGCGCTCCGCCTCGTTGAAGGGGTGGTTGGCCGGGTTGAAGAAACTCTGGAGCGAGCGCAGCCACACGGCCAGCTCCCGCGCCGGCGGGAACGCCTCGGGGAGTGTTAGTTGTTGTGCCAGTTGGTTCACTCGTTCGGCGCCGCGCGGAGGCCCTCCGCCGCGCGCGTGCCAAACCGCGCGGCCTGATTTTAGAATGACTGCGAGAACGTGGGAGTCTGCGGGCCGTCGGCCCGGGAACGATTCTAAACAGGAAAGCGGCGGGGGGCAAAGTTATCTTTACGCCGCCGGGCGCGCGCGTACACCGCCGGACATTTCGGACGAACGCATGACGGAACAGACCGAGCTTCTGGTCGCCACCAACAACGCGGGCAAGGTCAGGGAGC
>DASWNR010000476.1:0-4519 GCA_036399155.1 Pyrinomonadaceae bacterium | reverse complement strand
AAGAGTTCGGATGAAACGACTCCGGCCGGCCGTTCTCCTCCTCGTCCTTCTGGCGGCGCTCGGCGCGCTCTACTGCGAGTTCGCCGGCCGCGTCCGCGTAGAGACCGTGCGGATGCCGAGCGCGCTCCTCGGGCGCGAAGTCACCTACAGGGTCGTGCTCCCGCCCGGCTACGCGCTCCCCACCGCGCGCGCGAAGCGCTACCCGGTGCTCTACCTGCTGCACGGGTGGGGCGGGAACTACGACTCGTGGCTGACGCGCACGTCGCTCGGGCGCTACGCCTCGGAGCACCAGCTCATCGTCGTCACGCCCGAGGGCGGGAACGGCTGGTACACGGACGCGCCCGGCGGCGAGCCTCACGAGTCGCACCTGCTCGGCGAGCTCGTGCCGGACGTTGACCGGCGATACCGCACCATCGCCGCGCGGCGCGGCCGCGGCGTCGCCGGCTACTCGATGGGCGGCTACGGCGCGCTTAAATTAGGATTCAAGCACCCGGAGCTTTTCGCCTTCGCCGGCTCGACGAGCGGCGCGCTCGACGCCGCGTCGCGCTCGGACGAGGAGTCGCTCGTGCGAACCTTCGGCGGGGCGAACGGCCCCGCGCGCTTCGAGAACGACCTGCCGCGCCTCGCGCGCGATTTCCCGGAGGAGCGGCGCGGCGCGCTGCCCTTTCTCTACTTCGACTGCGGGCTCGGCGACGAGTGGCTGGAGGTTAACCGCGAGTTCGCCGCGACGCTCACCGCGCGCCGCATCGCGCACGAGTACAGGCAGCGGCCGGGCGGTCACGTCTGGCCCTACTGGGACGCGCAGGGCCGGGAAATCCTCCGCGTCGCCTCCGACGCGCTGGCCGCGCCCGAGTGAGCCTCGGCGCGCAGACTTTCAGATTTTAAGGACAAAGATGAACAGAACGACACGCACACTCATCCTGCTGGCGGCGCTGCTCGTGCCCGCGGCCGCCGCCCGCGCGCAAGCACCCGCGGCGCCCGCGCAGACGCGGCCCGCGGCCCCGGCCGAGAGGAAGGACGAGAAGAAGGATGAAGGGCCGCGCCGTTACGAGACCGTGCCGTTCGAGAGCAAGCTCGTCGGCGCGCCGCTCCCCTACCACGTCATCCTGCCGGCCGACTACAAAAGCGACTCCGCGAAGCAGAGACGCTACCCCGTGCTGTACCTCCTGCACGGGCTCGGGGGGAGCGCGGAGAACTGGGTCTCCGCGCGCGCCCGCCTCGCCGACTACGCCGCGCCCTACCCCTTCATCCTCGTCGCGGCCGAGGGGCGCGACGCCTGGTACACCGACAGCGCGACCGTCCCGAACGAGAAGTTCGAGAGCTACATCGTCGAGGAGCTGATACCCGACGTTGACCGGCGCTTCCGCACGCTGTCGGCGCGCGAGGGGCGCGCGGTGGCGGGGCTCTCGATGGGCGGCTACGGCGCGCTGAAGTTCGGGCTCAAGCACCCCGAGCTTTTTGCCTTCGCCGGCTCGATGAGCGGCGCGCTCGGCGCGGCCTCGTGGCTCCCCGACGAGCGGATGCTACAGTTCGTCCGCCCCTCCATCGCGCGCGTCTACGGCCCGGCGGGCGAGCCCGACAACGCGACGCGCAGGGCCAACGACATCTTCCGCCTCGTGCGCGAGCTGACGCCCGAGCGGACGCGCGCGCTCCCCTTCCTCTACCTCGACTGCGGCACCGAAGACTTTCTCATCGGCACCAACCGTGACTTCGCCGCGCTCCTCTTAGAGCGGAAGGTGCCGCACGAGTTCCGCCAGCTCCCCGGCGGCCACACGTGGCCCTACTGGGACAGGCAGGTGCGCGAAGTCCTCCGCCTCGCCGCCGAAAGGCTCGCGGCCCCGGCCGACGCGAAGGCCGCGGGGACGCGCTGAAGCATTTGAGAATCGCGAATCTCAAATTTGAAATCTCAAATCCCGCGCGGCGTCGGCTGTTCGTCGCGCTGCTCGCCGCCGCGTTCCTCTTCCGGCTCGGCTACGGGCTGTGCGGGCAGTTTCAGGACGCGGACACGAAGCAGGTCTACCTGCTCGGGCTCAAGTTCTACGCGACGGGCGCGTGGCCTTACTTCGGGCCGGACGTGGTGTGGGGCGAGATTCAGCTCCCCGGCGCTTTGCAGGCGCTCTTAGTCGGGCTGCCCTTCCACGTGCTGCCGCTGGCCGAGGCGCCTTACGTTTTGCTGAACCTCGTCTCGTTCGCGAGCCTGTGCCTGTTCGCGTGGTACTGCCGGCGGCGTCTGCCGGGTCTTCCGCGCTGGTTCGTCTGGGGCTGGCTGCTGACCTCGCCGTGGACGCTCAACCTCTCGACGGTCGTCTACAACCCTTCTTACATGCTCGCGGGCGGCATCCTCTTCTTCGTCGGCGCGCTCGAACTCTACCCGTTCACGCGGCGCGGGCTGTTGAAGCCGGCGCCGGCGAACGCGTCGATGGGCTTCGCGCTCTTCTGGTCGATGCAGTTGCACATGTCCTGGGTCGTGCTCGCGCCCTACGCGCTGGCGGCGCTCGCGCTACAGTTCCGCGAGGGCGCGCGGCGGGGCTTCGGCGCGCTCGCGTGGTTCGCGGCGGGCGCGGCACCCGTGGCCGCGCTGCTCGTCCCGACGTACCTGAGGTACGGCCCCTCCGCGGGAAACGCCGCCGAGTCCGTCCGCTTCAACCCCGATAACCTGACCGCGCTCTGGGGGATTCTGACGCGTACGCTCTCGTTCGCGAGCTTCGAGGTGCCTCGCTTCATGGGCGCGCACACGGGCGCGCGCCTCGCGGTCGTCGCCGAGCACCCGTGGCTCGCGCCCTTCGCGCTCTTCCTCGTCGCGGTCGGCGTGGCGCAGGTGGCGGCGCTCCTCGCGCTCTGGTTCGTGCGCCGGCACGAACAGCCCGACTGGCGCGCCGTCAAGTACCTCGCGCTCTTCAACGTCCTGTTGCTCTACCTGAGCTTCCTCTTCTCGATCAAGCCGCCGCAGTCGAACCACCTCTACGTGACGCTGCCCGTGCCCGTGCTCTACGCCTTCTACTGCTGGGAGAGGCTGCTCGCGCGCCCGCGCTGGCGAAAGGTGGCGGCCGCCGTGCTCGCCTGCGGCGTCGTCTTCCACGCCGGGCTCGCCGCCTACAACTTCTCGCACGTCTCGCTCTACGTGAACCGCCGCGCCGCGCAGTCGGCCGTCGACGAGAAGAATTATCATATACTCGGCGAGCGGCGGCCGGGCTCGCGTTACTAAACCCCCGCACGCCCGAAACGATGCCGGAATTCATCAAAGGTCTTGAGCTGAGCCGACTCTTTTTCGAGGAGGCGGTGCGCCCCGTGCTCGCGGCGGAGTTCCCGCGCCTGCGCTACTCGGCGGCGCTTCTGGGCTCCGGCTCGGAAGTCCTCGGCTTCGACACGGAGATGAGCGCCGACCACTGCTGGGGGCCGCGCTTCGACCTCTTCCTCGCCGAAGAGGACTTCGACGCCGCGCGCGACGCCGTCCGCGAGACGCTGCGCCGCAAACTCCCGCACCACTTCCGCGGCCACCCGACCAGCTTCACAGAGCCCGACCCGTCGGACAACGGCACGCAGCACCTTGAGGCGCGCGACTCGGGGCCGGTCGACCACAAGGTCGAGTTGATGACGCCGCGCGGCTTCTTCATGAGCTATCTCGCGTTCGACATCCGGCAAGAGGTAGAGCCGGCCGACTGGCTCACCTTCCCCGAGCAGAAGCTCCGCACCGTCGCGTCCGGCGCGGTCTTCCACGACGAAGTCGGCCTCGAAGAGGTGCGCCGGCGCTTCTCCTACTACCCGCGCGACGTTTGGCTATACCAGCTCGCCTCCGCCTGGGCGCGCGTCGGGCAGGAGGAGCACTTGATGGGGCGCGCCGGCTCGGTCGGCGACGAGATCGGATCGGCGCTCATCGGCGCGCGGCTCGTGCGCGACCTGATGCGCCTCTGCTTCCTGATGGGGCGCACGTACGCGCCCTACCCGAAGTGGTTCGGCACCGCCTTCGGCCGACTGGACTGCGCCGCCTCGCTCTCGCCCGCCTTGCGCGCCGCGCTCGCCGCCGACACCTGGCAGGAGCGCGAGCGGCACTTGACGGTCGCCTACGGGCGCGTCGCGGAGATGCACAACGCGCTCGGGCTCACCGACCCGCTCCCCACGGAGCCGCGCGCCTTCTTCGGCCGCCCCTTCCGCGTCATCGGGCTGCACGGCTTCTCCGACGCGCTGCTCTCGCGCGTCACGGACGAGCGCGTCCGGCGCATCGCCGCCCGCCGCCCCGTGGGCGGCATCGACACCTTCAGCGACAGCACAGACCTCGTCTCGCACGCCTCGTGGCGCGCGACGCTACGCAAGCTTTACGAGTAAGCGGGAAAGTTTTAGTAGACTGTAAACGTCATGCGAAGAACCCGACACGCGCTCGCCGCGCTCGCCCTCGCGGCGCTCACACTAGTACTCCTGACGCCCGCGCGCGCCTCCTGCGCGGAGGCGCGCGCGGGCGGCGAGCAGGTCAAACGCGTCGCCGAGATTCAGCAGGCGCTCCGCGAGGCCAACCTCGACGGCT
>DASWNR010000475.1:0-2682 GCA_036399155.1 Pyrinomonadaceae bacterium | reverse complement strand
ACGACCATCTCGATCGAGCGCTCAAGGCACACGCCGGCCAGCGCCCCCGGCCCCAAGCCGAGGCCGCGGAGGCGGCGCGCGAGCCCTTCGGCGCGCTCGTCAAGCTCGGCGTAGGTGAGCCGCGCTTCACCGCAGACGACGGCCACGCGGTCGGCGCACCGGCGCGCGACCTCCGCGAACACCTCGTGGACGCAGCGGAACTCGCGCGGCGCGCGCGCCTCGTCGTTCCACGCGGCGACGACCTGCCGCCGCTCGTCCTCCTCCATCAGCTCAAGCTCCGAGAGGCGGCGCGAGGGGTCGCGGGCCGCGTCTTCGAGCAGCGTGCGGAGGCGGCCGAGCGTGCGCGCGATTGTGCCGGCGTCGAAGAGGTCTGTGTTGAAGTCGCAGTCGAGTTGCAGCCGCCCGCCGCGCTCCATCACGTTGAGGCCGCAGTCGAACTTGCTGTGCGCCGCGGGCGGCGAGACCCACTCGACCTCAAGGCCGGACATCCCGGGGACGGCGAGCGGCTCCATGTTGAAGGTGTTGGTGAAGAGCGGGAAGCGGCTCGCGTCGCGCGGGCGGCGCAGCTTCTCGATCAGCGAGAGCGCTGAGAAGTCCGCGTGCTCGTAAGCCTCCATCAGCTCGCCGCGGACTTGCGCCATGAACTCCGCGAAGGTCGGGTCGCCGTTGAGGCGGCTGCGCAGGGGGAGCGGGCGCGTGCAGAAGCCGACGAGTCGCGACTCGTCGCGCCCCTCTCGCCCCGCCACGGGGATGCCGATGACCACGTCCCGCTGCCCCGTCAGCCGGTGAAGCAGCGCGAGGTAACCCGCCAGCAGCGTCATGAAGGGCGTGCAGCCGTGCCGCCGGCCGAGCCGCTTCAACTCGTCGTAGAGTTGACCGTCGAGCGTCGCGTGCAGCCGCGCGCCGTTGTAGGTCTGCGCGGGCGGGCGCGGGCGGTCGGCCGGGAGGTCTGAGCGCGGCGGCGCGTCCGAGAGATGCGCAAGCCAGTAGGACTCGTCGGCGGCACGCTTCGCGAGGCGTTCGGGACGGCGGAGGCGCTCGGCGTATTCGGCGAACTGCAAGGGCTCGTCAAGCTCGCGTGCGACGCCGCGGCGCGCGGCCTCGTAGAGCACGCACACTTCGTCGAGCATCACGCCGACCGACCAGCCGTCCGCGACGACGTGGTGTGCGGAGAGTACGAACAGGTGGTGTCGGTCTTCGAGCCGCAGGAGGCGCGCGCGCAGGAGCGGGGCGGCGGCGAGGTCGAACTTCCGGCGGCTCTCCCGCTCAAGCCGGCTCCACGCCTCGCCCTCGCGCTCCTCGGCGTTGGCCGCGCCGCTCAAATCTATAACGGGCAGTTCGAGCGGCGGCGGGGCGTGGACGAGTTGCTCCTCGCCGTCGTCCGCGATGCTCGTCCGCAACGCCTCGTGGCGCGCGACGACCGCGCGGACGGCTCCGGCGAGCGCCGCCGTGTCGAGCGGGCCGCGCAGCCGCAGGCAGAGCGTCTCGTTGTACGCGCACGACGCGCCGTCGCTCACCTGCGCGAGCGCCCAGAGCTGCTTCTGCGCCTCTGTCGTTGGAGCGCGTCGCACGACGGGCGTCGCGCTCGTGTTCGTCGGGGCGAGTTCGTACGCTGCGGCGGGCGCGGGGTGGGACTGCGGTTGGCAGAGAGCGCGCAGCGCGTCGAGCCGCGAGAGGCTTCCGAGCACCGTCTCGGCGTCCACGCCGAAGTCTATGAAGCAGGCCACCTCGTCAACGCCGATGTCGCTCAGGCGTTTGACGATGGGGGCGCAGGTGTCGGGCGTGCCGATGAGCGCGCTCGTCTGCACGTAGCGCTCGTAGGCCGACGAGAGGAGGTAGTCCATGTCGTCGGCGGAAAGCCGCTCGAAGTCTATCTGCAAGCCCTGACTCCTGACGAGGTTTTGGAAGAGGTCGAGCGAGGACTTCAAGTAGTCGCAGAAGGGGCGGCGGGCGCGCTCGCGCACGGCCTTCGCCTCGCCGCCGACGAGCGTGTGCAGCAGCAGCGTGACGCGGCCGCGCGCGGGGTCGTGCCCGGCGTCGGCCAGCGCGCGGCGGTAGGCCGAGACGTTGCGCGCGAGGTCTTCGACGGTCTGCCCCATGAGGTTCGTCAGGACGCCCGCGCCGATCTCGCCCGCGCGGCGGTAGGTCTCGGGGTTGTTGACGACCGTGACCCAGACGGGCAGTTCGCGCTGCATCGGCTGCGGGAAAAGGCGGACGCTGATTTCGTTGCCCGCGCCGCCGAGCACGTTGAGCGACTCGCCGCGCCAGAGCCTCCGCACCTGCTCGATTCTCTCGAACATCAGCTCGCGGTGGCGGCCGTAAGCCTCCGGCGCGAAGACGAAGTCGTTCGGGTGCCAGCCCGAAGCGAAGGAGACGCCCGCCCGCCCGCGCGAAAGGTTGTCGACGACGGCCCACTCCTCCGCGACGCGGACGGCGTGGTGCAGGGGCAGCACGACGCTGCCCGCGCGCAAGCAGACGCGCTCGGTCTCGCGCGCGAGCGCCGCGGCCACGACCGACGGCGAGGGCGACAGCCCGCCGAAGGCGTGGAAGTGGCGTTCGGGAATCCACACGGCCTCAAAGCCGTGGCGGTCTGCGAACCGCGCGCCTTCGATGAGCAGGTCGTACTTGTGCTCGTCGTAAGGCGCGTCGTAGTTGCCGAAGTAGGAGAGGCTGAACGCCACG
>DASWNR010000474.1:0-3217 GCA_036399155.1 Pyrinomonadaceae bacterium | reverse complement strand
CGGCCGTCGTCGAGACGAACGCGCAGGGCGAGGGCGCGACGGACTACGTCGCGCCCTCGCCGGGCAACGTCCTCATCCGCTCGACCATCGAGGAGGCGGGCAAGCCCGTCGTGATGGAGGCCGGCTCGCTCTGGGTGGCCGACCGCGAGGGGCGCTGGGAGGACGTGTCGTACGACGCCGAGGGCGAGATAAAGCTCGTCCCCGACAAGAAGTCTTACAGGCCGGGCGAGACGGCGCGCGTCCTCGCCCTGCTGCCGAAGGAGAAGGCGCACCTGCTCATCACGACCGAGCTGGACGGCGTCCTCGGCGTCCGCCAGATGGACGTGGAAGGCCGCGCCGCCATCATCGACGTGCCCATCGAGCCGCGCTTCGCGCCCAACGTCTTCCTCAACGTCACGTACGTGCGCGGCAGCGAGATGTACACGCAGGACGTGGAGATACGCGTGCCCGCGCGCGACAAGATGTTGAAGCTGGAGGTCATCCCGAACAAGAAGGAGTTTCGGCCGCGCGAGACGGCCTCCTACACCGTCTTCGCGCGCAACGCCGACGGCTCGCCCGCCGCCGGCGCGGAGGTGAGTCTGGGCGTCGTGGACGAGTCGGTCTACAGCATCGCGCCCGAGTCGGCGGCGGACATCCGGCGCGTCTTCTACGGCCAGCGTTACAGCACCGTCTCGACCTCGTTTTCGGTCAACTACTACTTCTCCGGCTACGCGGGCCAGAAGACCGTCAACCTCGCGCAGAAGAAGCGCGCGCGGCAGCTCGCCGACTTCAAGGACGAGTCTGCGAACCCTTTGGTGCGGAAGATTTTCAAGGACACGGCCTTCTGGCAGCCCGCGCTCGTCACGGGCGCGGACGGCAGGGCGCAGGTCAAGTTCGACCTGCCCGACAACCTGACGACGTGGCGCGCGACGGCGCGCGCCGTCACGCCGGACCTGAAGGTCGGCCTCGCCGTCTCGAAGGTCGTCGAGCGCAAGGACGTGATCATCCGGGTGGCGACGCCGCGGTTCCTCACGGCCGGCGACACCGTCACGCTCTCGGGCATCGTCCACAACTACCTCAAGACCGAGAAGGTGACGAAGATTTCCATCGAGGTCGCGGGGGCGCGTCTGCTCGACCCGGCGCAGCAGACCGTGACCATCCCGAGCCAGGGCGAGCACCGCGTCAACTGGCGCGTCAGCGCGCCCGACACCGGCGACCTGAAGATTCTGGCGAAGGCGCTGACCGACGCCGAGTCGGACGCGCTCGAAACCGGCATCCCCGTCGTCCCGCGGGGCTTGAAGCAGACGCGCGCCGACTCGTTCGCCTTCTCGGAGGACGAGGCGGACAAGACCGTCACCTTCACGCTCCCCGCCAACGCCGACCCGAACGCGCGCTCTCTCCGCGTCGAGGTCTCGCCGACCATCGCCGGCACGCTCTTCGGCGCGCTCGACTACCTGACGAGCTACCCCTACGGCTGCACAGAGCAGACGATGTCCTCGTTCCTCCCGAACGTCATCGTCACGCAGGCGCTCCAGAACGTGCAGACGGCTTCGGTGAGGGACACGAACGACGTGGGCCGGAAGGTGCGGCGCGGGCTGAAGCGGCTCTACGGCTTCCAGCACGGCGACGGCGGCTGGGGCTGGTGGAAGGACGACGGGACGAACGCGTGGATGACCGCCTACGTCGTGGACGGTCTGGTGCAGGCCGAGCGCGCGGGCTACGAGGTGGACGCGGCGCGGCTTGAGAACGGGCGCGCGGCGCTGCGCAAGATGCTCGAAACGAACACGGACGGGCGCGGCGCCGTCGAGCCCGACTCGCGCGCCTACATGGCCTACGCGCTCGCCGAAAGCGGCGAAGCCGAGATGCGCCACCTCAACCAGTTGTTCGGCGACCGCGCAAAGCTCGGCGCGTACGCGCGCGCGATGCTCGCGCTGGGCCTGAAGGAGCGCGGCGACGGGCGGGCGGCGGTCGTGGCCGGCGAGATAGAGCGCGCGGCGAAGGGCGGCGCGGACGCGCACTGGGACAACAACGCCGAGGCGACGGCGCTCTCTCTGAAGGCGCTGGCCCACATCCTTCCGCAGAGCGAGGTGCTGCCGCGCGCGGCGCGCTGGCTCGTCGGGCACCGGCGCCACGGCCACTACTGGCTCTCGACGCGCGACACGGCCTTCGCCGTCTACGGCCTCATCGACTACGTCAAGGTGAGCAAAGAGCTTGACCCCGACTACGCGCTCGAAGTCTACGTCGGCGGCCAGCAGGTCGTGCAGAGGCAGGTGACGGGCGGGGACGCCGCCTCGATGCAGCCCTTCATACTACAGCGGCGCGGCGGCGAGGTCGGCCAGTCGAGCGAGGTGCGCGTCGTCAAGCGCGGGCGCGGGATGCTGTATCTGGCGACGACGCTCACGCACCACACCAACGACGAGCAGACGGCCGAGGCCGGCGTGCCGCAGCTCAAACTCCGCCGCGAGTACCTCCGCCTCAAGGTCGCGGAGAAGTCGGACGGCACGCTGGGCTGGCAGACCGAGCCGCTCGCGGGCGACGTGCGCTCGGGCGACATCATCGTCTCGCGGCTCGTGCTCGAAGGCGAGAAGGCACAGTACCTGATGGTCGAAGACCCCATCCCGGCCGGCTGCGAGCAGGTCGAGACGGTGAGCGGCATCGACCTCGACCACAACGAGAAGGACTGGAGCGACTGGTACAGCGCGCGCGAGTTCCGCGACAACCGCGCCGTCCTCTTCCTCGACTACTTCGACGGGAAGGCGCAGTTCCAGTACGCGATGCGCGTGCAGGTGCCGGGGCAGTTCCGCGTCGCCCCCTCGCGCGTCGAGCGCATGTACGAGCCGGACGTGCGCGCCAACTCGGCGTCGGCCGGGATGACGATCCTCGACCGCTAAAGGCGCGGGCGGGACAAGGAGACACCGAGATGATTAAAGAAGCACTCGCGGCGCTGGGGGCTTCGGCGCGCGACCTCTTCCGCAACTGGGGTGTGCTGCTGCTCGCCGCGGCCCTCTACGCGCTGCTGCTCGCGGGCGTCTACCTCTTCTTCGCGACCGGCGTGGCCAACACGTGGCAGCTCGCCTACGGGACGGCGCTGGCCGGGCTCGCGGCGCCGCTGCTCTTTCTTCTGCTTCAGGCCGCGGCGGCGAACGCGGCGCTGCCGGGGGCGTCCGCGGCGAGGGTCGCGCGCCGCGCGCCGCGCGATCTGCTGAAGGTGCTGCTGCTGGCGCTCCCCGTCGTCGCG
>DASWNR010000473.1:0-2797 GCA_036399155.1 Pyrinomonadaceae bacterium | reverse complement strand
CCATGACGCTCGGCGTCGCCGCGCCCTTCGGCGGCACCACCTCCTCGGCGCAGCAAGTCACCTTCGTCAACACGGTTCGCAACGGCGCGGTCGCGGCCGACAACATCGCCCTGACGCTGCGCGCCGTCCCCAACGCGGCGTTCAGCAGCGCCTACGAAATCAGCGTGGACAACGGCGCGACCTTCGTGCCCTTCCCGCTCAACGGGACGCCGGTGATGATTACCGTCCCGGCCGGCAGCAACTTCGACCTGCGGATTCGCGTCAACGTGCCCGCGGGCCAGTCGGTCTTGACGGGCTACGCGGCCACCGTCCGCGCCACCTCGGGCATCACGCCGCAAATCTTCAACGAGACGGTTGACCGGACCTTCGCCGGCTTCGTCAGGGTGGATAAGACCGTCACCGTGACGAACTCGACCGGCATCGGCGGCGCGACGGCGGCCGTTCCGGGCGCGGTGATCGAGTACACCCTGACCTACACGAACGTCTCCGCGGCGGCGGCGGGCACGAACAACGCCAACCTGACGGCCACGAACCTGACAATCACGGAGGACGGGAACGAGTCGCCGAACAACTGGGGCGGCACGACCAACCACGTCCCCGGCTCCGCGGCCGACTCGCGCGGCGGCACGATTACGGGCGACGTGGCCGGCTCGACCGTCCTGACGGACGTGATTCCCAGCCTCGCGCCGGGTCAGAGCGGCACTTTCCGCTTCCGCCGCGTGATTCGCTAAAGTGATGCAGCGCACAGGGTTGCGGGCCTGGCCTCCCGCGGTCGCTTCAATATACTCCCGAGGGAGTAAAAAAGTGATTGACCAGGCTCGCAACCGGGTGCTACCGTATCACGTATGAAACAGACGCTCACACACAAGATGTTGTGGTTGGTGCTCGTGGTCGTCGTTAATGCGGCGGCGGCGGGTGAGGTCGTGGCACAAGATCAGGCGGGTGCGCCTCTCGATGATGAAGAGGTGGTGTCCGTCAACACGCGACTCGTCCGGGTGAATGTGCGCGCCTCGGACCCCAAAGGCCGCCCCGTCACGCTCGATGGGTCGTCCCTGAAAGCTTACGCTGATGGTGTCCCGCAGGAGACGGCTTACTTCTACTCTCAGGAAGACCCGTCGAACGTGGTGCTCCTCGTTGACGTTTCCGACTCGATGGGGCAGGTCAAGGCGAAGCGGGCGTCCACGCTGGATCTCGTCTACGCCTTCCTCAAAGCCTCAGACCCACGCAACCGCTACACGCTCTTTGTCTTCAACAACCGCATCTCGAAGGTGGGCGAGTACGCCGGCGACGAGGCCGGGCGCGAAGACCTGTACCGCGACCTCAAAAAGCAGAAGTACGGCGGGGGAACGGCCATCTACTCCTCCGCGCGCGAGACCCTGAGAGCTGCGCTGGGCGCGAGGCGTTCCTTCAAGACCGCGCTGATCCTCTTCACGGACGGCATCGAGGAGGACGCTTCGCCGGTGAGCAAGGCGCTCGCCGAAGAGTTCGACTACTTCGGCGGTTACGTCGCCGCGTTCGTGATAGGTGACTCCACCTCTCACGACTACCTGGCGGCGAGGTACTTGGGCACCCCCAAGAGCGAGTTGAAGCGGCGTGCCGCGCAGCTGGTGAGGCGGCTCGGCTGCGAAGCCTACGTTGCGCACGGGTCGTTGAGAGACTACGAGGGCGCGGCGAAGAGGGTGTCGAAGGAGATGACATACTCCGTCGAACTCGGCTTCTACCCTAAAGACGGCGCCGCCGAACCCGGCGCGCACGCCGTCCGCGTCGAGAGCCGTTCGGTCGAGGGCCTGTCCCTCAAGACGCGGCCGGGCTACTCGATTGGGAAGTGAGGACACCGATGAACACCAGCACCCTTAACCACCTCCGTCGTCTCACCGCCCTGGCGCTCGTCGCCCTGGCGCTCGCCTCATTCAACGCCCCTTCGCGCGCGTCCGCCATCGCCGGCGACGACGCCGAGTTGCGCGAGGTCCTTGACGCCATCGGTCAAGGCTCCGCGGTCGAGCGCCTGCGTCGCGTCACCCGCGGTCGTGCCGGCTGGCCCACTGAGGCGCAGGCCGCGGAGGAGTTCAAGATTCTGCGCGCGAGTGAGGTCTTCGCGCCCCTGCGCTCCCTCGGCCACTCGGAGGGCGGCGATGAAGTCGCCCGCGTCCGCCGCGTCCTCGCGCCACTGTTCGAGCTTCACGGCGGCTCTACGCTCGTCGTGAGCGTGCTGCACACGCCGCAGGTTGTCCACGGCATCGGCCGCGGCTCCGTGCTGCTCGTCTCTACCGGCCTGCTTCAAGTCGTGAGCGATGAAGAGTTGCTTGCGCTCTCGGCTCACGAGATAGGCCACCAATACTTTCGGCGTGAATTCGCTCGCGCCGAAGATGCCGGCGACAAGCGCGCCCTGCGTCTCATTGAGTTCAAGTGTGACGCAATCGCCGCCCTGTCGCTTCTCGTCCTCAACGCAGAGCCTGACGCGCTCGCGCGGGGCTTGGATTGGGTCAAGGGGCCTGCCTACTCGGCCGTCTCCGGCGACACGCATCCAGACCTCAAGTTGCGCAAGCAGCTGATCGCCCGCCTCGGCACTTAA
The DNA here is from genome assembly GCA_036399155.1 of Pyrinomonadaceae bacterium. GTDB lineage: Bacteria > Acidobacteriota > Blastocatellia > Pyrinomonadales > Pyrinomonadaceae > QHXN01. The sequence continues at coordinate 225 of DASWNR010000473.1, read as the reverse complement.
CGGTGATGATATGAAATCCTGCCTGAAACATCTTCTCCTTGTCTTCCTGGCTGTCGCCGCCTTCGGCCTCTTCACACCGGCGCAGGCTCAAACTCAAATCACGAGCTTCGAGGAGCATGAGGACTTCACCGGGAACCCTCTGCCCTGCGGCGACCGCGACCGCATTAAGAAAGACCTCGTGTTCACCGACTTCTACGATCAGGTGTCGGGCACGCACAGCGGTTC
>DASWNR010000472.1:0-3465 GCA_036399155.1 Pyrinomonadaceae bacterium | reverse complement strand
CCTGAAACTGCCTTCGGCTACCATCGCCTCAAGGTCGCGCTTCGTGGCCGCGATGATTCGCACGTCGCACTGTATCGGCCTCGTGCCCCCCAGCCGCATGAACTTCTTGTCGTCCAGTACCGCGAGGAGCTTTGATTGTAGGTCGAGCGCCAGTTCGCCTATCTCGTCAAGGAACAGCGTCCCGCCGTCCGCGGCCTCGAAGTAGCCTATCTGCTGCTCGCCCGCGCCGGAAAACGCCCCCCGCTCGTGCCCGAAGAGGAGCTTTTCAATTAAGTCCCTCGGCAGGGCGGCGGCGTTGACCTTGACAATCTCTCGGCTCGCGCGGTTGCTCGCCTCGTGGATCGCCTGCGCCGTCGCCGTCTTGCCGGTGCCGTTCGCGCCCGTTATGAGCACGTCGTACTCGAAGCGGGCGACGCGGTTAATGTCCGCGGCCAGCTTCAACATGCGTGCGCTCTGACCGACCATGCCTTTGACCGGCTCGCCCGGAACAAGATTGATGGGTGTTATCTCGATGCGTGCGCGTCTCTCGACGCCTGGCGCGGGGCCTGTGGCTTCACCCCGCTCGTTCGCATCATTCGAGGTTTCGGGCATTGCTCAGTCCTTCGGAGCGGGAGCGAATTATTGCAGGCTGTAAGAGCTTAAAAATGCGGTGGGAGCCATGCTGCTCGCGCGGGTTGGGTCGGGGTGAGGCTTGGGCGTTTACGGCTCGCCCGTCACCTGGCTTCATCTTACAACAAATTTAATCAGTTTCATACACTAATTGAGGGGCTAAATGGTACAAAGGGGCTAAAAGTGGGCGGGGGTGGTCGTCGGGGCTAAAAGGTACGATGCGGAAAAGCGGCACGTCGGCCTAAAAGGTACAATGCCGGACTCCCGGCCGTGCTCCCTGATGGGCTTATTTGCGCCGCTTTTAGGCTCTGGCGTGGGTTTCGAGGTCGGGAAGGGGATGGGAAAGGTTCGCGCGACGCCGCCCGCGCCCTACGGCGCTTTTTTGAAGCCGAACCGCGCCGCGTAGTAGGCTCTCAGAAATAAAAAAGTGCAGATCATCCCGGCCGCCTCTTCGGCGCTCTCGGGGGCAAGCTCGATGGCGTGGCCGAAGGCGATTGCCGCGTTGCGCGCGTCGCCCAGCGCGGCGAGCGCGAAGCCCAAGTGAAGGTAGCCGGCCGGGTCCTGCGGCGCACGCGCCACGTACTTCATTAGCGCCTCAATCGCGTATGACTCGAAGCCGCGTCCCTGTCGAAGTAACCTGGCGGCGAAGTCTAAATAAATCAGCGGCTCGTCGGGGCGAAGTCTCGCCTCTATTTCAAAGTCGAGGTATGCGGCCGAGATCATGGGTTGGACGGCCGCCCACTCGACCTGACGCGCGGGCGTGACCGCGCTCTCCTTTGGCGTACTACCTTGCATGTGGATTTTCCTTCTAACTGCCTGCGGGGTCTGCGGGGAATTGCTCTGGCTCTGGCGGGATTTCAAAGCGCGGGCGTGTCGGTTGGTTAGGCTCCGTCTCCCCCCTCGGTTTGCCGGGCGGCGAACTCCTCGAAGCTGAGTACCTGCACCTCCGGCGCTACTTCTTCCTCCATCATCTTCCTCACTACGCTCATCGTGTTCTCTTCGTTATATAACTTTGCCGCCGCCTTGTAGCGCGTCTTGAACTCCTCCCTTTTCGCCCTCTCCAACTGCCGGCGACGGTCTTCCGGCAGGCGCTCGACGTATTCGGCGACGGCGGCGCGCACGTATTCCTCGTAACTGAATTCGAGCAGCTGTCTGCGGTCGCGCTCCGTCCGGCTCTGCCGTTCCGCGGCCTCGCGCGCCCGGCGCCGCCTGCTGGTCTCGAAGTGTGGCGGGACCGGCGCGTTAGTTTCGATAAGCTTGACGTAGAGGCCGGGCGGGTTGGTGAAGTTCTCGACCCCGCGCCGCCTGATTACCTCGTCTATCCACTCGACCTGATCCTCGATGTGCTGCCCCGGCTCGCGTCCCGAGACGAGCAGCCGGGCTTTCGACTCCGCGACGCCACGCCCCTTCAACAGTTCGACTAAGTTTGCATCCTCCTCGGCCTCGCCCTCGCCCGCGGGCAACTCCCCTTGCCTGCCCTGTAGCAGCGCGCGGTCGCGGTGGAATTTCTCGCCGTGCCTGAACACGACTTTGAAGCCCTCGCCTCCGCGCATCGGCTCGACGCCCCAGCCGGCCAGATAGCCGCAATCCTTCAAGTCGTTCAGCGAGGGGCCGAGTTGGTCTTTAATGTCTCCGACGTATTTCCAGCGCGTGATTCCTAGCAGCTGGCAAAGCGCCTCGTAGTTCTTCTCGAATACGTTTTTATCTCTCGTCGCGTAGAGGTAGACCTGCAAGAGCGGCACGAGCGTCCTGGCGATGGGGCGCTTAAGTCTGCGGTAGGTCTCGAAGTCAACGGGTATGACGAGTCCACTGTTTATGTTGTCAAGCTGCCACTTTGAAAGCCAAACGTAATTCTTATCTGCTATGCCCCCGCCGTGCGGCAGGCGGTCTCCTTTGCTCACCCGGTCTCGGAAAACACTTAGGTTCCTGATGCCGGTACTTTCGCTGATTCCCCTCTCGCGTTTGCCCCCTTCGACCCTGCATTCGATGGTGGTGGCGAACATGCGGTTGAGCCATTCGGTGATCGCGTCGAAGTTGTTTTTGCCCTCGCTCCTGTAGCCTAAGAGGTTGAATAGCTCCCACGATGAAAAGCAGATCGGGTTCGTCACCACGCCGTCCCGCTTCTGGATGCCGTTGACGAGCTTCATAAACGCGAGCCACATATCGAGGTCTCGCGTACCGGGCAGGCCGTAGTCGCCCCCGGTGTTTATCTTGACGGTGGTTTGTACGGGGCGGCCTTCCTCCCCGGCCTCGGTGATGTGGATGGTCTTGACGCGGGTTACTTTGAGCTTGGAAGTGTTGCCCTTGCTCGTCGGGGTGAAGAATCCCAGCGTGATTATATTCTTCTCGACGCGCACGAAATCGGCGGCCTGCGCGACGGCCTCCTGCTCCGCGCCCGCGGCCGAACCGGACAGCTGCGCGGGGTCGTCACCGGGGGGTAACAGGGCTAGGGCTTTTTTTCTAGTCATGTTGATTCCGGCAACAACAGCGGTTCCCTTCTGATGTGTCTAAGACTCTCTAAAGAAAAAACAGTATCAGAACAAAATCTGACTTTCGGCAACTGTTGAATTGACGCCCGTTAGCCTCGACATTTTCCCCTCAAGGTACGGTAGTTTTCCCCCCAAAGTACGGTAGTCGTATCCCCTCAAAGTACGGTAGTTTTTCCCCCCAAAGTACGGGTTTTCTCCCCCCAAAGTACGGTAGAAAAATTTACACTTTCGCCGTACCCTTTCCGCCCGGAACGGCCGCCGAATTTACCTCTCGACCGGCACCCTCACCTCGTAGACAGAACCTTGCGCCTTCCCCTTTCCGATGCGCTCGCCTGCCTTCTTAATCAGCTTCAAGTTGACGAGCCTG
>DASWNR010000471.1:0-6504 GCA_036399155.1 Pyrinomonadaceae bacterium | reverse complement strand
ACGCGCGCACCCCGCCTTGCTCTTTTGCCAACTCTAAGCCTTTAACCCACCTGCCGCAGCGTAATCCTCTCGCGCGTGACGTTGGCCCTACGCTCGCTCGTCAACTTCTCGAACTCTTCGATGTGCTTCTGCTCGGACGCTATGCGCTCTTCGAGGAGGAAGCGCGTGGCCATCTCCGCGTCGGTGCAGGAGCGCCAGGCGGCCATGTACGCCTCCATCGCCGCCCGCTCAAGTTCCAAGTCCTGCCGGAGCATCTCGCCGAGGTCGATCGACTGGCGTATCTCGCCCGGCTCCACCGTCGGCAGGCCGCCGAGCGCGACGACCTTATCGCCGAGCGTCTCGGCGTGGTCGCGCGCCTCCTGGCTCAGTTCACGGAAGAAGCCGCGAAAGACCTCGCGCTCCGGCCCCGTGACGAGGAAGCTGTGTTGCAGATACTGAATCACGCCGGCAAGCTCAAGACCCAGCGCCCGGTTAAGGTTGTTGATTAACTCTTCGTTCGCCATCAACGTCTCCTCGAAAATTCTGACCGCCTGTTTCGGGGGGTTAAAAACAGGCCGATGATAGCCGTGACGGACGGCCGTGTCAACGTATTTGTTGCAAATAAAGGAGTTGGCAATGACATTCAATTTCAACATGCGCCCGAAGCGGGGTACACGACTACTGTCAGGACGACTGTGAGGAAGGCTTTGCGGCCGTTTCAGGTGACGGCGCCGCCGTCGACGATGATGACTTCGCCGTTCATGAAGCTGTTGCGGTCGCTGACGAGGAAGGCGGCGATTTCGGCCAGTTCTGCGGGTCGGCCCATGCGGCCGGCGGCGGCCCAGAACTGGTGCATCTGGATGAGGCGTTCGGGCAGCTCGTGCGCCAGCTCCGTGTCGAAGATGCCCGCGGCGACGGCGTTGACCGTGACGCCGAAGGTCGCGGCCTCGCGCGACAGGCACTTGGTGAAGCCGATGACGGCGGCCTTCGAGGTGGCGTAGTGGACGGCCGTCGGGAGCGCGCGGATGGCGCCGATGGAGGTGATGTTGAGGATCGAGCCCTTGCGCTGCCGTATCATCTGCTTGTAGATGGGCTTGGTGACGGCGAAGAGGCTGTTGACGTTGGTGTCTATGACCAGGTCCCAGGCGCGGTCGGTCGTGGTGGCGAAGTTGTCGCCGCGGTTGATGGCGGCGTTGTTGACGAGGATGTCGAGCCCGCCCCAGTCCTTCACGAGCTCCCTCGTCATGTGCTTCAGGCCGTGGCGGTCGGTGACCGAGATTTTAAAGGACTGCGCGCGCCGGCCGTGCGCCTCGATCTTGGCCTTCGTCTCCTCCGCGAGGTCTTCGCGCGAGTGGTAGTTGAAGGCCACGTCCGCGCCCTCGCGCGCGAAGACCTCGCAGAGGGCGGCGCCCAGCCCGCGCGTCCCGCCGGTCACGAACGCACGCTTCCCATCCAGAAGAAGACTCAAGGTCAAGGTCTCCCGTTCGACACGAACGCGCGCCGAGCCGCTGGCGGCTTCCAGCGCGCGCGTTTTTTGATGACTAGAGCGGGTTCGATTAAAGCTTAAAGGCGGAGGGCGCGTCAACTTCGTGGGGCGTGCGCACCCCGTCCCGCGTTCAGGCGGAGCGCGCTTCGAGCGGGGACTGCTCCTCCTCCAGTGTGAGGGGCGAGGGCAGCAGCGCCGTTATCTCTTCGACGATGCGGCGCGTGGCGTCCGGGAGCGCGAGCCCGGCGGTGGCGGCGCGCAGCGAGGCGTAGTAGCGCGAGTCCTCGACCATCCGGCGCACCACGGGGACGATGTCCACGGCGCGTTCGAGCATGACGCCGGCGCCGCGCTTGGCGAGCCACGTCGCCGCGCCGGACTCCTGCGGCATGGGCGGCGTGGTCGCGTCGGCGATGATGGGGACGCGGCAGGCCAGCGCCTCAAAGGTCGTCAGGCCGCCGAGTTTCGAGACCATCACGTTCGCGGCATGCATCAACTGCTCGACCTGCTCGGAGTAGCCGATGACCTTGACGGGGAACTTGGCGGAGGCGGCCAACGACTCGGCCTCGCTCCTCAGCTCCTCGTTGCGGCCGGCGAGGAAGATGGCCTGCACGTCCAGCTCGCCGCGCACAAGCTCCCTGAAAATCTGCGGGATGTTGCCGCCGCCGACCCAGCCGGCGTTGACGAAGACGGTGAACTTCTGCGGGTCGAGCCCCAGCTCGCGCCGCGCGGCCTGCGCCGAGCGCTCGTCGGGCAGCTCGAACTTCGGGTGGACGGGCATCCCCGAGACCTTGATGCGCTCGGGGCGGACGCCGTAATCGATGAGCTGCTGCCTGGCCTCGTCGCTGGCCACGAGGTAGAGCGTCACGTCGTCGCAGGCCCAGCCCTTCCAGAAGCCGTAGCAGGGGTCTGTGACGACGGTGACGAGCGGCACCTTGCCGGCGAGCCCCAGCTCCTTGAGCACGCGCGCGAAGGCGTGCTGCGTGAGCGGGTGGACGCTGACGACGACGTGCGGGCACCACTGCTCGAAGAGGTCGTGGACGTACTTGAGCGAGCGCCGGTAGAGGGGCCCGCGCGACTCCGGGCGGAAGCGGTTGATGAACCAGTAGAGGTACTTCATCCAGTGCTGCCGGTTGCGCAGCACCCAGTTGTAGAACACGACCATCCGCGCCGAGAGGCGGTGCGAGTCTTCGACCGCGCGGACGACGCGCACGGCGTAGGAGTCGCCCCCGATGAACTTCTGCACGCCCGCGACGATGGCCGCGGCGGCGGACTTGTGACCGCCGCCCGTGTCGGACGAGATGATGAGTATCTTCGGCACGCGCGGGCGAAGCATAGGTCGGTTATCGGGCGGCGGCGGCACTCAGGCTTTGACGGCCAGGCCGTCGGTCGTCTCTTCCTGCCGCCCGAGCTTCTTGCTCGCCTTCTTCATCTCGCGCTCAAGGCGCTTGATCTGAATCAGGTGCTTCGGGTTGAAGGGCAGACTCGGGTAGTAGCTGTTCGACTCGTGCGTGCAGAAGCAGCCGGCCGCGGCCTCCTTGCGCCGGGCCTTCATCGCCTCACCGCGCCAGAGCGACTGGAAGTTCCAGCCGTGCTCGCGCAGGTTCCCGACCGCCGCCTTGTTCTCGCAGGAGGAGACGGTGCCCTCGTCGTAGATGACGGCGCCGGCCGTGCCCGCGTAGCAGGTCATCTGCGCCTTCTGCTCGCGCTGCGCGCGGTCGATGAGGCCGTGCATGTAGATGTCGATGGCGGCCTTGAAGAAGCCGGCCTCGCCGCCGTAGTTGTTCTTCAGGACGGCGTGGCGCGAGTCGTCGTCGATCATCCGCGCGAGCTTGGCGTAGCGCTCGTGGTCGATGTCGAGCTCGACGGGGTCGGCCGACGGCGGGCGGATGTAGTTGAAGTTGACCTTGTCGGGCTTCAGCTCGTACTTGAGGAAGTCGTACCACTCGAAGATCGTGTCCTGGTTCGAGTGCATGAAGCAGGTGCAGGTCTGTATGTCCAAACGCGGGCGCTCGCGCTTGATGACCTGGAGCTGGCGCGCGGTGTCGATGGCGATGTCCCACGAGCCGGGCTTCTGCCGAATCTTCTCGTGCTGGTCTTTGAGCCCGTCGATGCCGAGAGCGACCGTCACGTTGAGGTTCGGGCACTCTTCGAGGATGCGGGTCACGTCCGGGATGATGCGCTTCTGAATCTGCCCGTTCGACATCAGGTAGACGGATTCGAGCCGGTTGTGCTCGTAGAACGAGCGGACGATCTCGGGCAAATCCTTGCGCGTGAACGGCTCGCCGCCGGCGAGGATGAGCACGCCGAGGTTCCCGCCGAGCGTTTTGGCGATGTTCTCGATCTCGTGCGTCTTCATCTGCAACTTCTTGCGCGGCCGGTCGTCCAGCTCGTCCGTGAAGAAGCAGTGCGTGCAACGCATGTCGCACACGCTCGTCACCAGAATGTTCAGAAGCACCGGCGCGAACGGCTGCCCGATGGCGAGTTTCGCGTACCGCTTTAAAAGCTCTCTGGTCGTGTAATCCATATAATTCCTTTAAGCCGCCGGCCGTCCGGCTAAATCAAGCGTAACAGATACGGGATTTATTCACGACTGTCAACGCACCGGCCCGTCCACCGGCGAAAGTGTTAGATGCCGGCCGCGGGCCGCGAGTAGGCCGCGATTTTCGCGCGGGGCGTGGGAATTTTGGCGCGGGCCGGCCGACGCTCAGCCGGTCTGGGCGCGCTCTTCGCGGACGTTGATGCCGAGGGCTTTCATGCGGCGGTAGAGGTGGCTGCGATCCATGCCCATCAGTTCGGCGGCGCGTGAGACGTTGCCGTCGGCCTCGGCGAGGCGGGCGCGGATGAAGTCGCGCTGGTGCGCCTCGGAGGCGTGGCGGAAGGTGGAGAAGCGCGAGGGGACGGCGGGCGGCTCCTCGCCGCCGAGCGGCGGGAGGTCGGCGGCGGTGACTTTCGCGCCCGTGTGCATGATGACCACGCGCTCGACCGTGTTGCGCAGCTCGCGCACGTTCCCCGGCCACGAGTAGCCGCGCAGCGCCTCGACCGCGTCGGCCTCGAAACGCTTCGGGCGCTTGTTGTAGGAGAGCGAGAACTTCTGGTTGAAGTGCTCGACGAGGAGCGGGATGTCCTCCGTGCGCTCGCGCAGGGGCGGCACCTCGAACGGGATGACGTTGAGGCGGAAGAGGAGGTCGGAGCGGAAGTTCCCGCGCTCTATCTCTACTTCGAGCCGCTTGTTGGTCGCCGCCAGCACGCGCACGTCCACGCGCATCGAGGATGTCCCGCCGACCGGCTCGAACCGCTGCTCTTCGAGCACGCGCAGCACCTTGGCCTGCATCCGCTGGCTCATGTCGCCGACCTCGTCGAGGAAGAGCGTCGCGCCGTCGGCCGCCTCGAACTTGCCGCGCTTCGGCCCCGTCGCCCCAGTGAACGCGCCGCGGACGTGGCCGAACAGCTCGGACTCGATCAGCTCCTCGGGGACGGCCGAGCAGTTCAGCTCGACGAAGGGCGCGGCGACGCGCAAGCTGTGCGCGTGGATGGCGCGCGCGACCAGCTCCTTGCCCGTCCCAGACTCGCCGTAGATGAGCACGCGCCCGTCGGTCGGCGCGACGAGCGAAATCTGTTTGCGCAGCGCGCGCAGCGCCACCGACTGGCCGACCATCGCCCACTCGTCGCGCAGCTCCTCGCTCAGGGCCGCGTTGACGCGCTCAAGCTCGCGCTGCCTGAGCGCGTTGCGCACGGTCAGCACGGTCTTCTCGATGGAGAGCGGCTTCTCGACGAAGTCGAACGCGCCGAGCTTGGTGGCGCGCACGGCCGTCTCGATGGTCGCGTGCCCCGAGATCATCACGACGGCCGCGTCCGCGCCCTGCTCGCGCATCAGCGCGAGGGTCTCAAGCCCGTCGAGACCCGGCAGCCACACGTCGAGCAGCACGCACCCGAACGAGCGCCGCGCGACCGCGCTCAGACACTCCTCGCCCGACCCGACGGCCTCGCACTCGAAGCCCTCGTCCTCCAGCACGGCGCGCAGCGTCTCGCGTATCCCGCGCTCGTCGTCGACGATTAGAACCGAGTCAGACATAAACTCGAATCGGCCTCAAGCCCTCTGACCCTCGCGCGCGTCTTCGGCGACGGGCAGTTCGATAATCATCCGCGCGCCGCGCGGGCGGTTCGACTCGGCGCGGATGCGCCCGCCGTGCTCGGCCATGATGCGGTGGACGATGGCGAGGCCGAGCCCCGTCCCGCGGCCCCGGGTCGAGAAGTAGGGCTGGAAGAGTCGCGCCAGGTCCTGACGCGCGATGCCGTGGCCGGTGTCGGCGACCTCCGCGATGAGCAGGCCGCGCGCGGGGTCGTGCGCCGTGGCGACCGTGATGCGGCGGTCGCCGTCGCCGTCGCCGTCCGAGAGCGCCTCGACCGAGTTGTCGATGAGGTTGACGAAGACGCGCTTTATCTGCTCCGGGTCGAGCAGGGCGCCGGGCAGCGCGGGCGCGAGCAGCACGTCCACCCGCACGCCTTCGAGCCGCTCCTGGTAGAGCGAGATGGCCTGGCGGACGACGTCGTTCAGGTCGGCCGGCTCAAGGCGCGCGTGCGGCAGCCGCGCGAAGCGCGTGAACTCGTCCACCATCGCCTTCAGCCCCTCGACCTCCCGGCTGATGGTCGCGGTGCACTCCTCGACCACTCGCCCGACGCGCTCGCGCTCGGCGGCGTGGCCGTTGTCGCCGTTCCCGGGCCGCGTCGGGGGGGTCGGAACGGCCGCGCCCGCGTCGGCGCCGTCCCCGAGGCGGCGGAAGTTGCGCGCGATGCGCTCGGCCGAGAGCTGTATGGGCGTGAGCGGGTTCTTTATCTCGTGCGCGAGCCGGCGCGCGACCTCGCTCCACGCGGCGGCGCGCTGAGCGGCGAGCAGCTCCGAGAGGTCTTCGACGACGAGGACGACGCCGCGACGCGCGGCCCCCTCGCGCGGCGCGAGCGCAGTGGCCGTGAGCGCGACCGGGATGACGCCCGCGGAGCCACTGCCCGTGCCCGCGCCGACGCCGCCGTTGAAGTGTGCG
>DASWNR010000470.1:0-2260 GCA_036399155.1 Pyrinomonadaceae bacterium | reverse complement strand
GCGAAGACGAGAGGCTGGCCGCCCGAGCGCACCTCGGACACTTCGAGGCGCGGCTCCTCCGGCGCGGACGGGGTCGCCGGCGGGGGAGCGCCCGCCCGCTCGTCCTCCGCGCGCAGGTTCGGGTAGAGGTGGAAGTAGAGGACGGACGCGGCCCTGTCGTCGCCGTTCACCCAGCGCAGGCGCTCGCGCCCCTTGTAAGTGCGCGCGTCGAAGTCGAGTTCAAGCTCGATGCGGTAGAGCGTCCGCGCCGTCGCCGCCTCGACCTTCGGCTGCTTCGACGGCTCCGTCTGACGCGCGCGCGAGCCGGCCGGCCCCGCCGAAGCGCACAGCAGGGCGAACGACATCAGCACGAGAGGCTTTAAGAATCTCGACTTTGAACTTTGAACTTTGAACTTTGAACTTTCCAAACCTTAACTCTCAGCGCCCGCGCTCGGTGATGGTGACGGAGCGTATGCGGTCGCCGCGCACGATGCGGTCTACGACATCCATGCCTTCGACGACGCGGCCGAAGACCGTGTAGCCGCCGTCGAGGTGCGGCTGCGGCGAGTGCGTGACGAACCACTGCGAGCCGCCGGTGTCCTTGCCCGAGAGCGCCATGCCGACCGCGCCGCGCGCGTAAGGGACGGTGTTTATCTCGCAGCGTATCTGGTAGCCCGGGCCGCCGTTTCCGTCGCCGCGCGGGTCGCCGCCCTGTACGACGAAGTTCGGCACGACGCGGTGGAACAGCACCCCGTTGAAGTAGTTCCGGCGCGCGAGCTGGACGAAGTTGTCGACCGTCAGCGGGGCGTCGTCCGGCAGAAGCTCAAGCGTGACCGCGCCCTTGTCGGTCGAGATGATGGCGCGCACGCTCCTGCCGACGCGCGCGGCGGCGCGCTCGTAGTCTTCGCGGTGGTTGCGCGTGTTGACGGTCTCGACGCGGCGGGCGCCGGCCGTCCCGCCCGCGCGCTCGCGCAGGATGTCGGCCGCGCGGCGCCTGACGAGGTAGTCGGTCGTCACGTCGAGCGCCGACTGGACGGCGGCGGTGGCGGCCGCGCCCGGCTGCCTGGCGAGCGCGCCGAGCAGCGAGAGCGTCGCGTCGTTTATCTCGTCCGAGAGCGCGCGGGGCATCGCGGCGACCAGCGCGCGCGAGGTCTCTTCGTCGGGCGGCAGCTCCGAGAGGATGTCCGCGGCGGCCGCGCGCGCGATGACGTCTTCGGCCGAGAGCGCCGCGCGCGCGACCGAGGCGAGGTCTGCCGGCTTGAAGGCCGCGAGCGAGCGCAGCAGGTCGGGGAGTGCGGAGGGCGGCGTGTGCTTGCTCTGGACGAGCGCGCGCAGCGCGATCTGCGCGTCGGCCTGTAGGCTGACGACGCTGTTGCCGACCTGCGCGCTCGTCACGCCGGCCATCTCGCCCAACCCCTGCGCGACGGCCGAGACCTTCTGCCACGTCACCGACGCGTCCCTCTGGCGCGAGGCGCGCGAGACGAGGTCGGCGACGCCGCGGTCGCGCAGGTACTGCGTCGGCGCGATGCGCGCCAGCGCCGTCTCGACCTCTGCGGCCGTGACGCCCGCGTCGCGCATCGCGCGCAGCAGCGTGACGGCGCGCTCGTCGTTCGAGTTCTGGAGCACGCGCCCCAGAGAGGTCGCGACCTCCAGCATCTCGTTGACCTCGGGCGGGCTGGCCGCGCCCCCGACGCGCGCAGACTTGTAGGCCGCGAACAGCTCGCCGCCGCGCCTGACCAGCGTGTCGGCCGCGCGCGCCTCCTTCAACTGCGCGAGCGAGCGGACGGCGCTCACGCGGACGCGCGAGTCCGCGTCCGTCGAGGCGTGCGCGGCGAGCAGGTCGAAGCCGGCGGCGTCCTCGGCCGCGCCGAGCACGCGCGCGGCGTTGGCGCGCGCGACCGCGTCCGAGTCCGAGGCGAGTATCGCGCGCACGCGTTCGAGCGACTCCTTTGCGCGCGTGCGCGCCAGCGCGTTGAGGGCGTCGGCGCGGACGCGCCCGTCCGCCGAGTTGAGGAAGAGCGCGACGGTGCGCGCGCCCGCTTCGGGGCGAGCGCGGAGCAGCGCCGTCAGGCCGTGCAGGACGAGCGCGCGGTTCGGCTTCGCGAGCCTGTGCTCGGTTGTAAGGGTGTTGACGAGCGCGTCGCCGATCCTCTTCTTCAAGTCGGCGCGCGTCTCCGGGAGCGCCGCCGCGATCTTGCCGAGCGCCTCGACGGCGCGGGCGCGCACCTCGGCCGACTTCGACAGGCGCAAAGATTCGAGCAGCGCGGGGGCGCCGCCCTCG
>DASWNR010000469.1:0-5487 GCA_036399155.1 Pyrinomonadaceae bacterium | reverse complement strand
AGTCGTTTTAAACATGAGACGGCCAGAGCAGTTAGCGGAAGTGATACGCGAAGAGGTCAGCCAGATCGTCGGCTTCGAGCTGGAAGACCCGCGCGTCGAGACGGTGACGGTGACGGACGTGCGCGTGACTGAGAATTTGCGCGACGCGACCGTCTACTTCACCGCCGAGGGCACGGACGCCGAGAAGGCCGGGGCGCTGAAGGCGCTGCACAAGGCAGCGCCCTACGTCCGCCGCCAGCTCGGCATCGCGCTCAACCTCAAGTACACGCCCGAGCTGCACTTCGTCCGCGACACGGTCGAGGAGGCCGCCTCGCGCGTCGAAGAGCTGCTCGCCGGAATCAAGCAGGAAGAACAGTCCCGGCCCTCCCCCTCCCCAGATCAAGAAGGGGCCGGCGAAGAAGAGAGGAGTAAAAGTACTGAGGACTGAGTGCCGAGGACTGGGTGAGGGAGCTACTTTTCTTCACCCAGTCCTCGGCACTCAGTCCTCAGCACTTCCGTATTGAAATGCTCAGTCAAGTAGTAGAACTGATCGAGTCGAAGCGCCGCTTCGCGATCACGTCGCACATCCGCCCCGACGGCGACAGCCTCGGCTCGTCGCTCGGCCTCTACTGGCTGCTGCGCGCCCTCGACAAGGAGGTCGAGGTCGTCATGCGCGACCCCGTCCCGCACGCCTACAAGAGGCTCCCCGGCACGGAGGCCGTGCGCGTCACGCCGCGCGTCGACCGCCCCTACGACGCGGTCTTCGTCATCGAGTGCTCGGACATCACGCGCCCCGGGCTCGTCGATTTAGAGAGGCAGTTCGTCGTCAACATCGACCACCACTCGACGACCGCGCTCTTCGGCGACATCAACTGGATCGACTCGACGGCCTCGGCCGTCGGCGAGATGGTCTACAACCTCTGCAAGGCGCTCGGCGTCCGCGTGACCCGCGAGATAGCCGAGTGCGTCTACACCGCGCTCATCACCGACACGGGCTCGTTCCACTACTCGAACACCTCGGAGCGCACCTTCAAGGTCGCCTCGGAGCTGGTGCGCGCGGGCGTCAAGCCGGCCAAGGTCTCGCAGGCGGTCTTCGCCAACTACCCCTGGAGCAAGATCGAGCTGCTGAGCGAGGTGCTCGCCACCGTCAAGCGCGACGCCTCGGGGCGCGTCGCGTGGCTGGTGCAGACTTTGGAGATGCAGGAGCGCGCGGCGGCCACGGACGAGGACGGCGACGGCTTCGTCAACTACCCGATGAGCTGCGGCGACGTCGAGGCGTGCGCCTTCTTCAAGGAGACCGCGCCGGGGCTCTACCGCGTCAGCCTTCGCTCGAAGTGCGACGTCAACGTCGCGCGCATCGCCGAGCGCTTCGGCGGCGGCGGCCACCGCAACGCGGCCGGCTGCACCTTCCACGGCTCGTGGGAGGAGGCGCAGCGCGACGTGGTCGGGCACCTCGTCTACGCCGTCGAGCACCGCGGCGAGAACGGCACGGGGCCGCTCCCGCCGCAGCAGGAGATCGTCGCCGCGATGGAGTCGCGCAAGGCCGAGCGCGACGCGCGGCCGTAAAGCCCCTCCGAAACGCGGCGCCGGCCCCGGCGCACTTCGCCGCGCGGCGCGACTGTGTTAACCTTCGCGGCTGAAGGCCCCCCCACAGCAGCACCGCACCGCGAGGAAGCAGTCCCGAGTTAGAAGGCATGTCTTGGTTTCGTAAAAAGAACCAGCGGATCGAGTCCGTCCCGGCCGAGGAGCGGCGCGTCAAGACCGAGGGCGTCTTCGAGAAGTGCCCCGGCTGTGACGCCGCGCTCTACCGCGCCGACCTCGAAGCCTCCCACCACGTCTGCGCGGGCTGCGGCCACCACTTCCGCATCGGCGCGCGCCAGCGCCTCGCGCTCCTCTACGACGAGGGCAAGTACGAGGAGCTGGACGCCGAAGTCATCTCGACCGACCCGCTCGACTTCGTAGACACCAAGCCGTACCGCGAGCGACTGGAACAGGCGCGCCGAAAGACGGGGCTGCCCGAGGCGGTCATCAACGCGCGCGGCCGCCTCGGCGGCCACCCCGTGATGATGGCGGCGATGGACTTCCAGTTCCTCGGCGGCTCGATGGGCTGCGCCGTGGGCGAGAAGATAACGCGGCTCATCGAGCGCGCGGTCGAGGAGCGCGCGGCGGTCGTCATCGTCAGCCAGTCGGGCGGCGCGCGCATGCAGGAGGGCACGTTCAGCCTGATGCAGATGGCGAAAATCTCCGCCGCGCTCGCCCTGCTCTCGGAGGCGCGGCTCCCCTTCGTCTCCGTGATGACCGACCCGACGACCGGGGGGGTGACCGCCAGCTTCGCCATGCTCGGCGACCTCAACATCGCGGAGCCGAAGGCGCTCATCGGCTTCGCCGGCCCGCGCGTCATCGAGCAGACCATCCGCCAGAAGCTCCCCGAGAACTTCCAGACCGCCGAGTTCCTCTTAGACCACGGCATGCTCGACGCCGTCGTCGACCGCCGCCAGATGCGCGACTGGATCAAGAGCGCGCTCGACTTCACCTACAACCCCGAGGGCCGGCTCAAGCCCTTCATGGTCGAGGCCGCTTCCGCCAACGGCGACGGCGCGCCGCAGCCCAAGTCGGAGTCGCCTGCGGTAGCGGGCGGGCCGGACTTACGCTTTAAGGGCTCCCCGAGTTAGACCGACCCGCCGCTACCGCAGGCGGTTCCGACCTGACTGTTAACCCCGCCCGTGAACTTCGACGAGTCGGTCAACTACCTCTTCGGCCTCGGCCACGAAACGCTCGCCATCAAGCTCGGGCTTGAGAACGTGACGCGCCTGCTCGAACGGCTCGGCCGCCCGCACGCCTCCTTCCCCTCCGTCCAGATCGCCGGCACGAACGGCAAGGGCTCGACCGCCGCGATGCTCGAAAGCATCACGCGGGCGGCGGGGCTTCGCGCTGGGCTCTACACCTCGCCGCACCTCGTCTCGGTCACGGAGCGCGTGCGTGTGGGCGGGCGCGAAGTCGCGCGCGACGTGTTCGCGCGGCACGCGACGCGTGTGCGCGAGGCGGCCGAGGAGGTCGAGCGCGAGTCGGGCGCTCTGCCGACATTCTTCGAGCAGGTGACGGGCGTCGCGCTCTCCGCGTTCGCGGAGGCCGGGGTTGACCTGGCGATTCTTGAGACGGGCCTGGGCGGGCGTCTCGACGCGACGACCGCCGCCGGCGCGCGTTGGGTCGCCGTGACGCCGGTCGCGCTCGACCATCAGGAATATCTGGGCTCGACGCTCGCCGAAATAGCCGCCGAGAAGGCGGCAATCATCCGCCCCGGCGTCCGCGCGGCGGTCGTCGCGCCGCAGGAGCCGGAGGCGCTCGCCGTCATCCTCGCGCGCTGCCGCGAGTGCGGCGTCGAGCCGCGAGTGGCGGGCGACGATATTACAGTTGACGAAGCGGGCGCGGACGGGCGGCTGCGCGTCTCCATCCGCACGGCGCGCGCGGGGTACGCGGGCGTCCGCCTCGCGCTCCGGGGCCGTCACCAGCTCGCGAACGCCGCGACCGCCGTCGCGCTCGCCGAGTCGTTGGCCGACGACGGGCTCGCCGTCTCGCGCGGTCACGTCGTCGAAGGGCTTGAGACGGCCGAGCACGCCGGCCGCCTTGAGCTTCAGACGCGCGGGACTGACCGGCTGCTCTTCGACGGCGCGCACAACCCGGCGGGCGCGCGCGCGCTGCGCGACTACCTCGACGAGTTCGCGAATGGGCCCGTCACGCTCGTCTTCGGCGCGATGCGCGACAAGCAGCTCGGGGAGATGGGCCGCGCCCTCTTCCCGGCCGCGCGCCACCTCGTCCTGACCGAGCCGAAGAGCCCGCGCGCGGCGACTGTCGAAGAACTTCTCCGCGCCGTGCCCGTCCCGCCCTCTTCGAGTACAATCGCGCTCGCGCCGTCGAGCCGCGACGCGCTCGCCGTCGCGCGGACGCACACCGAAGCCGGCGGCCTCGTCTGCGTCTCCGGCTCGCTCTACCTCGTCGGCGAGGTCAAGAGCATTCTCGAAGAAGGCGGCTGAAACTTTTACCCACGGCCGAGAGTCTAATCACGCATGAGTGACAGTTCGGAGTCGAAACGTCTGTGGCGGACGGCGCTCATCGTCGCGGGCGTCGGCCTGCTCGTCCTTCTGCCGCTGAGCTGGCTGGCGCTTCGCATGTGGGACGACACCGTCCGGCGTCGCATCATCGCCGCCAACGAGTCGTCGGCGCTCGGCTCGCTCGAAGCCATACAGGCCGCCGAGCAGCTCTACTACGAGACCTACGGCCGCTACGGGACGTTCCAAGAGATGGCCGACGCCGGCATCTTCCAGACCGACCTCGTCGGCGACCCGCCCGTCGGCCACGGCTACGCCTTCACGCTCAAGGTTCGCCCGAAGACCGAGGCCGACCCGGCCGGCTACGGCGTCAACGCCGACCCCGTCCGCGCCGGCGAACGCGACGCCACGGGGCGGCGACACTTCTACATCGGCTCCGACGTGACGGGCGTCCGCTTCAACGAGACGCGCCCCGCGACCAAAGACGACAGGCTGCGCCCCGTCATGCGCGACTACTGATTATGAAAGAGCTACCCGAGGTTCTGTCGAGCGAAGAGGTGTACGCGGGGCGGCTCGTCCGCGTGGCGCGCGACACCGTGCGCGAGGGCGAGAAGACTTACGTCCGCGAGGTGGTCGCTCACCCGGGCGGGGCGGCGGTCGTGCCGGTCTACGCGGACGGGTCGGTCGCGTTCGTCAGCCAGTACAGGCACCCGACCCGACGTTACGTGCTTGAGCTGCCGGCCGGCAAGCTCGACCCGGGCGAGCGCCCCGCCGAGGCGGCCGCGCGCGAGATGGAGGAGGAGCTGGGCGTCGTCGCCGGCCGCCTCGAACAGCTCTCGGAGTTCTACACCACGCCGGGCTTCTGCGCCGAGCGGCTCTGGGTCTTCCTCGCCACCGACCTGCGCGAGACGGCACTCCGCCGCGAGGAGGACGAGATCATCGAGGTCGTCCGCACGCCCCTCGCGCGCGCGCTTGAGATGGTCGCCTCCGGCGAGATAGACGACGCCAAGACCATCATCGGACTCCTGCTCGCCGCCCGCCGCCTCGGCGTCGAACGGCCGGGCGGCTGACCCTTTAAGAACGTGGCTAAGAACTTGGCGGGGCGAACTCCGACAGCCGAAGTCGAGACGGCGGCCGTCCAGACGGCCGGGGACTCGCGGCGCACGCCGCCGCCGGTCGCGCCGACCCTCCTGAATTACGCGCACTCGTCGGTCGCGTGGCCGCTGGTCGCGCTCTACACGGTTCTGATGGCGACGCTGTCGCTGGCCTGCTCGCCCTTCGACCCGCGCGGGCGTGTGCAGCACTGGTGCGCGAGCACCTGGAGCCGGATGATCGCGCGGACGGCGCTCCTGGACGTGCGCGTCCGAGGCACGCAGCACCTTCGCGCGGGACAGTCTTACGTCTTCCTCTCGACGCACCAGAGCTGGATGGACATCCCCGTGATGCTCGGCTACCTGCCGGC
>DASWNR010000468.1:0-5205 GCA_036399155.1 Pyrinomonadaceae bacterium | reverse complement strand
TGCGCGTCAGCGCCGACCCCTTGCGTCAAATACTCGCACAGCTTTTGTGTCAGAAGCTCGCCGGCGAGCCGGTGCCCCTGCTCGTTCCAGTGTCCGTTGCCGAGGTCGCCGGGCCAGCCGTGGAGGAAGACCCTCTCGCGGTCGGCGTGCGCCTGTAGCTCGGGGGCGAGGCCGAAGACGGTCAGCCCCTCTCGGCGGCCGAACTCGGCGAAGCGCCGGTCGGGGTAGAGCAGGTCGGCGCCCGGCCCGAGTCGCGCGAGGAAGGCCGCGCGCGCCGCCGGGTCGGGGTAGACCTGTATGGGGTTGCTCCCCGTGACGACGACGAAGCGCGCGCCGCGCGCCTCCACCTCCCGCCGCATCTCGACCAGAAGCCGCTCCGTCAGACGCCACGCCTCGCGCCACCCTTCGTCCTGCGGCTCGACGTAGACCATGTTGGCGAGGTCTGAGCGCGCGACGGCCTGCTGCTCCCCTTGCGCGGTAGCGTCGGGAGACCCAGACGGCTGCCCTCCCTGTCGCCCGGAGCGCGCCGCCGCCTCCCGGCGCTCGCGCTCGGCCTCGGCGAGCTGCCGGTCGCGGCGCTGCGCGAGACGAGCCTTGAACGTGTGCCGCGCCTGCTGGACGGCGTGGACGAAGCGCAGGTTCGAGTAGAGCCAGCGCCCGGCGCGCGCGAGCACCGAGGTGCGGAAGCGGAACTTGGCGCTGTCGCGGAACGAGTTGTCGGGGACAAGCTCGTCGCCGCCGAGGACGATGTAGGGGATGTCGTCGGCCTCCTTGAAGGCGCGGACGTTGTCGGTCACGTCGTTGTTGGTCGTGACCATCAGCAGCACCAGGTCGGGCTCGTAGGCCCAGACCTTCCGCCTGAGCGTCAGAAGCTCCTGCGCCGTGCTGTAGCCGGAGACGCCGAAGTTGATGACCTCGACCGCGCGCCCCGCGAGCGCCGGGCACGAGGGCAGACGCCTCTCAAGCACGGACGTGAAGCCGTCCTCCTCCGCGACCTGCAAAGCCTCCGCGTAAGAGTCGCCGACGACGGCCACGCGGAACGTGTTCGCCGGCTTCGGTCTGGCGTACTCGCGGTCGCGCAGCCCGTCCGAGTTGACGCGGACGTACGAGCGCCCCTCCTTCTTGTGCCACCCCTCGGCCCCGGGCTCAAGCGTGTAGCCGAGCACGTCGTCCGGCCTGTAGAAGGTCTGGTACGAGTAGCCGGTCGCGCGCAGGAAGACCTCGAAGACGAGCAGCGCGAAGACGACGCTCAGCATGACGACCGCGACGCGGACGCGCAGGGGCGGCTTCTTGTTTTTCACGGCTGCGTCCTGGTTCCGCGTCATACGTTCTCGGCGGCGAGCATACAACACGCGGCGCGCGGTAAAAAGTTGGCCAAAGCTCGCGGCGTTCGTGTATGCTGCCTCGGCCCGCGGCGCCGCCCTCGTTCGGCGCCACATGGCGTCACCCCGAGATGCACCAACACGTCGTCCTCAACCGCAGGCTCGTCGAGACCCGGCGTGCGCGGCTCCGCGCCGTCACGGCCGCCGCGCTCTACGGCCGCGGCGTCTTCACGACGGTCGCCGTACACTCCGGCCGCCCCTTCCTCTGGGACGCGCACTGGGCGCGCCTGCTCGCGCACGCCGAAAGGGCCGGCGTCGAGTGCGACTTCGGCGACAACGAGGCGGCGCTGCTGCTGACACATCTGGTCGAGGCCAACGGCGTCGCCGAGGGTCGGGCGCGCGTACACCTGCTGGCGCGCGCCGTGCGCGGCCGCTGGAAGGTCGGGCAGGAGGAGGGGCGCGCCTCCGACCTGCTGATGATGACGGCCGACGCGTGGCCCGCGCCCGACACCCTGGCGCTCACCGTCTCGCCCTACCGCGTCAACACCTGCTCGCCGCTCGTCGGGGTCAAGACCGTCAACCGGCTCGAACAGGTCTTGGCGTGGGAGGAGGCGCGGGCCCGCGACTTCGACGAGGCGGTCGTGTGCAACGAGCGCGGCGAGGTCGCGTGCGCGACGACGGCCAACCTCTTCTGGGTCAAGCACGGGACGGTCTACACGCCCGCGCTCGCCACGGGCGCGTTGGCCGGCACGACGCGCGCGCGCGTCATCGAGCTGGCCTCGGAGCTCGCCGTCCCGCTCTCGGAGGGCGCGCACACGCTCCACGACATGGCCGACGCCGAAGAGGTCTTTCTCACCTCGGCCGCGCTCGGCGTCGCGCTCGTGACGGCGTTCGACTTCCGGCGCTACGCCGTCCCCGTCGGGAGCGCGGCGCTCCGCCTGCGCGAAGCCTACCGGCAGCTCACGCTCAACCCGGAGGCTTCCGCGCGCGTGCCCGAGTGATTTAAGAATGTTGCGCCGCGCGGGGGCTTTTTGTGCTAATCTCGCGCCCGCAAGCCGATAAAGCATCCAGAGAAAAAATCGGAGGAGTGAGATGTTCGACTTAAGCCTGCATCTTCCCATGAGCCTCGCGATGTTCCAGGACATCTTCCACGCGCCAGACGGGCGCGAGCTGGTCGGGCTCATCATGCGCTGGGCGCACTTCGTCGGCGGCATCACCTGGATCGGGATGCTCTACTTCTTCAACCTCGTCAACGTCAACTTCATGAAGGCGCTCGACGCGCCGACCAAGAAGATCGTCGTCCCCAACCTGATACCGAAGGCGCTCTGGTACTTCCGCTGGGGGGCGGTCGTCACCGTCGTCGCGGGGCTCGGCTACTACGCGATGTACATCCTGCGCACCGACGTCACCAACGCCAACAGCGACGACGCGGGCGCGAACCTCTGGGTCATCCTCATCGTGTGGATGATCATCGCGGCGGCGGCGTGGGCCGTCTTCAACTTCGTGCTGCTGCCGAACCTGAACAAGGACGGGAAGATTCTGGCGGCGGCCACCGCCGGGCTGGTCATCGCGATGGCGGTGGCGGTCATCTGGTGGCTCGACTCGCAGCTCACGGGGCAGCGCGACCACTGGGCGAGCAACAAGACCATCTCCATCGGCATCGGCGGCGCCCTGGGCCTCATCATGCTCCTCAACGTGTGGGGCATCATCTGGCCGGCGCAGAAGCGCATCATCGCCGCCACGGCCGAGGGCACGCCGCCCGACGCCGCGCTCGCGCGCCGCGCCTTCCTCGCCTCGCGCGCCAACGCCTGGCTCTCGCTCCCGATGCTCTTCTTCATGAGCACGTCGCACGAGTACTCCATGTTCGGCAAGTGACGCGGCCGGAGCCGCCGCCCTCCCAGCCGCCCGCGAGCTTTCCCTCGCGGGCGGCTTTCCGTTTATAATCCCCCCAAGACTCAGCCGAGCGACAACCGGAACCGGAAGACCCCACACGGGTCTTTCCGCGCGCGCCCCGACGCCGGGGCCGCCGCGCGGCCGAGCCGGACGTCTCGCCGCGAGAGTCCGCACTGATACCAGGGAGGAAGTGATGGCCGAAATTAAAGAGTACAAGGCGAAGCAGTTCGACCTGAGCGGGCTGAACGGGATTTCCGACCGGACGCTCGAGATGCACTTCAAGCTCTACGAGGGCTACGTCACCAACACCAACACGCTGACGACCAAGATCGCCGAGTACCTGCGCGACGGCAAGGTCGACCAGGAGGAGATGCCCGCCTACTCCGAACTGACCCGCCGCATGGGCTTCGAGTACAACGGCATGGTCTTGCACGAGTGGTACTTCGGCAACATGAAGAAGGGCTCGACGACGACCGACCCCGAGAACAGCTCGAACTTCTACAAGCTGGCCGAGGAGTCGTTCGGCTCCTACGACATCTGGAAGGCCGACTTCGTCTCCGTGGGCAAGATGCGCGGCGTCGGCTGGGCCGTCTGCTACCAGGACCCCGTCCACAACAGGCTCTCGAACCACTGGATCACGCTGCACGAGGTCGGCAACGTCTCCGGGTTCGTCCCCGTGCTCGTGATGGACGTGTGGGAGCACGCCTTCCTCCTCGACTACAAGCCGGCCGAGCGGCCGAAGTACATCGAGGCGTTCTTCTCCAACATCGACTGGGCGTCCTGCGAGCAGCGCCTGCAACAGGGCGTCGGCTCGCGCCCGGCCGCCGCCGCCGCGACCCGGAGCGAATAGACGCGCGCGGTCTCAAACTTATCGACCGGAGGCACCGATGAAACTTTCTCGACTCGTGCTCGTCGCCTGCGCGCTCGTCGGCTCTGCGGCCGCGGGGCTCGCGGGCTGCTCTTCCGACATGAACGCGAACACGGGGGCGAACGCAAACGCCAACGCGGGCGCGGCCGCCTCGCCGACGCCGGCGGCGCAGCAGGCGCTCGCGACGGCCGAGCGCCCGCAGAAGATAAAAGACCAGATGGCGCAGCGCGGCCAGCAGGACGCGGCCTCGCCCGCGCTCAAGTTCGTCGAGCCGCGCGAGGGCGCGACCGTCAACGGCTCGACCGTCAGGGTGAGGCTCGACCTCTCGGGCGACCTCAAGGGCTACGAGCCGCACAAAGACCCTTCGACGGGGATGGGCAACCACATCCACGTCATCCTCGACAACCAGCCCTACGAGGCTTACTACGAGCTGGGGCAGCCGTTCGAGCTGCGCAACGTCTCCGAGGGTCAGCACACCATACGCGTCTTCGCCTCGCGCCCCTGGCACGAGAGCTACAAGAACGACGGCTCGTTCCAGATGGTCACGTTCACGGTGAAGGGCGGCGGCGACGCGTCGCAACCGACGACGACGGCCGCCGGCCAGAAGATGGCCGACAACGCCAACGCCGCGAACACAAACGCCGCGAACGCCGCCGCGAAGGCCGGGGCCACGCCCGCCGCCGGCGCTTCGCCCGCTGCGTCCCCGGCCGCGGGGCCCGAGGGCAAGGACGTGCAGCCCTCGACGGCGGGCGCGGTGGACAGGGCGAAGCCGCTCCTGACCTACAGCCGCCCGAAAGGCGACTACAAGGGCGCGGACGCCGAAGCCATCATGATCGACTTCTGGCTCTCGAACGCCAAGCTACAGGGCGACGGCGGCGAGTACCGCGTACGCTACTCCGTGGACGGGGGCGAGGTGAAGTACATCGACAAGTGGGAGCCCATCTGGCTCACGGGCTGGACGGCCGGCAAGCACACCGTCAAGCTCGAACTCGTCGACAAGGCCGGCAACGTCTTTGACAACGGCGGCTACAACTCGACCTCGCGCGACATCACCGTGACGAAGTAGACGGTAGACGGTAGTCAGTAGCTTTAAAGGCGGCGCGCCCGGCTTATAACCCGGGC
>DASWNR010000467.1:0-59331 GCA_036399155.1 Pyrinomonadaceae bacterium | reverse complement strand
AAAGTTCGCCCTCTCGCGCACGCGGCACGCGTCCTCCGGCAGCAGGAACCCTCCGGCCTCCGAGCTCATCTCCGAGAGTGTGACTTCGATTGACCGCCCCTGGGTCGCGAGCATCGCCACGCAACCCTGCGCGAGTTCGTCCACCTCCTCTCCCGGTATCGGACGGGGCGCGGGCGGCGCGTAGCTGTTCCGTCCCACCTCGGACTGAGCGCGCGAGGGGCGTGGCGATTCGCCGATAACGCCGCATTTTCGGAGCACGTTGTAGGTCTCGTGCTGGGCGACGCGCGCCGCCTTCGGCAATCCCCTGCTCTCCAGCCACTCGCGCGTGCGCTCGTGCTCGCGCGCCGCCGCCCGCCGCGCCGCTTCGCGCATGGCCGGCTCGAGCTCAGCCCTCAGGCGCTCGATGACGTTCTCCAGCTGTAAAGGCTCAGGAGCGTGCCACGGGGTAGTTCCGGGCGCTCTGTTCGACGCGAGGTAACTGGTCGGACTCGGCGCGGCCGGTTCGGGGGGAGATTTATCTGCTCGCCCGTTGTCCGCGCCGTTTTTCGGCGCGCGCGGGTTTTTATCTGTGTCTGAAATCTCTATAACAGCGAAGCTGTCACTAAAGGCTGCTTCAGTGGATGAAGCAGGAGCCGCGCCGTGCGAAGCAGGGGGAAAGGCCAAAATTTTTTTGCCCGCCTGCCTGACCCCGATTGAAGAAACCGCCCGGTTGAGGAAGATTCGCAGTCCCACGCCGTTCTTCCCCGAGAAGTAGCCGATGATGCCCTGCCCGTGCATCCACCGGAGAGCCTTGCTCGCCGTCGCCGAAGAGACGCCGACCATCTCGCACAGTACGACCCACGCCTTCGACAGCTCTTCGCCCCTCTCCTCGGCAACGATACGCAGCACGCCCTCGCGCTCCCAGAATCGGTCGGGCGCGTTCACCAGCCGCAGGTAAATCTTGCTCATGAGGGGCGTCACGCGGTCGGCCTCCTCGGAGGTTACGGCCGCCAGTATCTCGCGGTCGATCTGGTGGAAGTTCTTCCGGTACTCTTGCGGCCCGAGCCGCGTCCTGCGTACGAAGCGCGGCGCCTGATGTGCCTGTGATGTCATTTGCCCGACTCCTAAAATTTTCTCGACATCGGCGCTGGCGGGCGGTTATAATCCGTCGAGTTAACACACTACTGCCTGACTCGCCTTCGGTGAGTTTTCGGTTTGACCCGTAGCACAAAGTCGCCAAAACTCAGGTGCTACGGGTCAAAGTGTTTTCGGGGCCCGAAATTCTTCGCCCCAATCTTTCAGCGTCACATTCCTACCGCACTTTTTCCTTCTTGAGAAGCCTGAAATTTTCTCTTCACCCTGAAGAAATTTTTTCATGATGAAGAGAAAATTTCAGGGTGAAAAATTTTTTTCAGGGTGAAGAGAAAATTTCAGGGTGAAAAAATTTTTTCACCCTGAAAAATCACGTGCGGGACGAAAGGGCGGCCCCCTTATGACGCCGTCAAAGAGAGATGGTGCGGAGCGTGTAAGAATGGCCCTGAGTTACATCGCCGCCGCGTCATTGCTCCGGGCTTTCCGGTAGGGAATTGGAAAATCCCTCGATAAATTAACCCTTTTTCAACTTTCGACGGCGGAGCTTATACGAAATTAACGGGACTGACGTAACCTTCCGGCGGCGCATTCTTACCGAAATATCTCCGGCCAAGTGATTATCAGTAGGGGTGAAAAAATTATTTCAGGGTGAAAAAATTTTTTCACCCTGAAATATTCTTTCAGGGGTGTGCCGCGCGCCGGCTCACCCTCCGTTGAAACATAACTAAATATGTCTGTTGACATCCTGAGGCGATTTGCTCTAAGTAGTTGTCGCCACTTCAACAAGAATTTTCAGTGAAGTCGGAGCCCTTATGCCAAAGTCCAAGACGGTTTCTACATCGGAAGCGATTAAACTGGTGGGGGTGAGCCGTGCCACCTTCTGGCGGCTGGTCAAGCGCTACCAGATCACGACTTTCGAGGACGTGCTCGACCGGCGCGTCAAACTTATCAAGCGCGAAGACGTGGACAGCCTTCTGGCCTTCGCGCGAAGCGTGCGCGCCGGCGAGGTCCCCTCCACGCTGGAGGCTTTCGAGAGGCGCGCGTCCTGACCGCCCGGCTCGGCCGGGCCATTTACCGTAGACGGGAGGGCTGAGGACTGATGAAGACGATCGCCGTCGCCAACCAGAAAGGCGGAGTCGGCAAGACGACCACGGCGGTCAATCTGGCGGCCGCGCTCGTGCACAGCGGCCGCAGGTGCCTGCTGCTCGACCTGGACGCGCAGGCAACGGCCTCCCGCTACCTGCTCGGCTCCTACGGTGAAGACGGGCACGTCATGTACGACGTGCTGATGAAGCGCGTGAAATTGCGCGACTGCATTAAGGAGACCTCCTTCGGCCTCTCCGTGGTGCCGAGCAACCTCGGACTCGCCTCGCTCGACGTAGACCTCCTGAGCGAGTTCAACCGCGAGCACCGTCTGGAGATGGCTCTGCAGGAACTGGGCGAGAACACCTTCGACTACGTGATCGTTGACTGCCCTCCGAACCTCGGCTTCGTCACCATCAACGCCTTCGCGGCCGCGCAGGTGGTGCTGATCCCGATCGAGTGCAAGCCCGAGGCGTGGGAGGCGGTGCCCCGGCTCATGCAGACGCTGCGGAAGATCGTCAAGGAGTTCCAGCGGCCTCTCCGCATCTACGCGCTCCCGACGTTTCTGGAGCGAACTAACCTGGCCAAGGATATTTACGACGAGATTAAGGAACACTTCGAGTCGTTCGCACTGAGCCCGGTTCACAAGAACGTGAAGCTGGCGGAGGCCTTCGCCGCCCGCCAGCCGATTATCCAGTATGACCCGGCCGCGTCGGGCGCGATGGACTACCTGAGGGTGGCCAAGGAGCTGTTGAATGGCGAAGAGACGCAGGTACGGAGACGCGTGGAAGGACGTTCAGATAGACGCTGAACAGAACGACGCGGTCTTCGACCGTTTTTTCAAAAGGACCCAGCACGACCCCGAGCCGCCGGACGCAGCCGAAGAGGCGGCGCGGCCGGCGGGGGAGGCGCCCGTCCGCCCTTCGCCCAAGGTCAAGACGCCCCCGCCCGCGCGCCGCGAAAAGCGACTGCAACCGGAGGCCACCGTTAGGTCGATCACGCCTGCGCTCCCGAACCTGCTGCCCGCGGCGGACGCGTCAGCGGACGTAGACACCCTTAAGCGGCAATACCGTCTCAGCAAGGGCGAGGCTGCCGTCCTGCGGTACCTCATCCAAAGGTCTCGCGAGAACGGTGGTTCCGAGTGCTACGCCAAAATTCCTCAACTCGCCGATGAGTGCCAGATGACCCACCGCGGGTGCCAATTCGCCCTCAGAAATCTGGAGTCCCGCGGATTCATCGTCCGCCTCAGGGATTACGACCCCGCCAACCGCCTCGGGATTCAGTTCCGGCTAACCCTTCCTACTGCTTAAACCTCGCGGTCTCCGCCTGTTTTCACCGAAAAAAATGGGTCACCTTTATAAAATTTCACCCTGAAAAAATTATTTCACCCTGAAAAAAATTCTTCACCCTGAAAAAATTTTTTCAGGGTGAAATTTTGGAGGATTTCCTCTCAGGCGTGCATTTTTGTATCTCGTCTTTCTCCGGGCCCGAACCCGATTGTGTCGAGCTGACAGCATATTTGATTGGCCGCCGCCCGGCCTTATCAAGCCGCTCGTGTACGGAGAGGGGGCGAGTATTCCTCTGCAAGCTCGCTGGCTTATCACTCAAAAATCAACGTTTGGCTATCGCCTGCGACTCACGACCTGTAAAGAATGAAGAACCGGCGTGTGTATCGGCCGTTAGAACTGTGCGCTCCAACTCATGTTTCACGCGCGAGTGGCTTCCGCACCCCTGAAAGCAGGTGCCCCCGTGTGGCGTACGTTGAGTGTCGGAGGTTCGTCGTAGCCGTATGTAGACCTTTGCTGTGCTGCCTTATGGCGAGTAAGTCGTTTACAGCCTGAATATATCGTCGGTGAGAGAAAGGCGTCACGTATTGAGAACTGACCCGCCCGATTTTATAGGGATGAGAGTTTTAGAGTGACGCGCATGGCTTACTGATCAGACTCAAGGGTTACTATTACCCAACTACGAGGTTTAAAGATGGCTCTGACGTGTGGAACATACGGAATTGCATTTCATTCACCATAGGATGGGACGTTCGTAATCCTACAATGTCATTGGATACACAAACTCATCAGTTGTGTACCCATTCTGCTATAGTGGCGATATGGGAGAAAGAAGCTCGGAGACTGCCCTCGTTCGGGCTCAAACGGATTTTCAGGTGGCGTTGCGCGGCGCCGTCTCGCTCTGGGCCGCCGCCACGACCTCGGAGAGCGAGCGGCGGGCAGACCTGCTGCGGGACAAGCAGCGGATCGTCCACTCCTTCTTCGGGGATACAGGGAAGCTCCCGTCAGAGGTCGAGCCGGCCGACGTGCAGGGCTGGCTGCGGGAGCTGGCAGAGAAGGGGATCAGCGCGGGGACGATCTACCAGCACGCCTGCCTGCTCTCCTCCTTCTACTCCTGGGCGATGAAAGACCCGGAGGTCGGGCAACACGTCCGAAGGAACCCGGCCCGTTTAGCCAGGCCGAAGGCGCCGAAGCCGTACCAGACCGAATCTGTGAAGGCGCTGTCGGACGAGGAGGTGGGGGCGCTGGTCTCGGCGGTGCGCGGGCGTGCGCAGGCTGGCGATGTGGTAGGGAAGCGCGACTACGCGCTGCTACTGTTGTATCTGGCGACGGGGCTGCGGAGGCAGGAGGCCATCGGGCTGCGGGGTAAGGACGTGCACGTCGGCGAGACGCTCGTGCTGGAGTACCGTGCGAAGGGCGGCGACTACCGGAGCAGGGAAGTCAGGGAGCCCCGGGTGAAGGATGCTCTGCTCGACTACCTCACGGCCTCGGGGAGGCTCCACGCGCTGAAGACGGACGCGCCGCTTTGGACGAGGCACGACCGGGCCGCCAGGCCGGGCGAGGCGCTCACGTCGCACTGCTTCGTCAAGAACCTGAAGAAGTACGCGCGTGAGGCGGGCGTCGAGGGCTTCCACCTCCACCGCACGCGCCACACCTTCGCGCGCATCGTCTCGGAGGTGACGGGCGACATCACTGCGACGCAGAACGCGCTAGACCACCAGAACCGCTCGACCACGCGCGTCTACGTCCAGCGGATTGCGGTGAAGAGAGACCTTTATAGTGAAGAAGTGTCTAAAAGGTGGGGCGGCTAGAGCCTCCTCAGATGGCGCTGCCGACAATTCGCAAAGTCGGTTCGTTACGACCTGTTAACGTCTATGTAGTACAGGTCAGTCGCCACCGAAAATTCTTCCTTACTAAGTCGCGTCTTCATGGTCTTCCATTCGGCCGCGGGCCGTATGAGCCGCCAGTCGCCTTTCACGCCGACGCGCACAGGCATGTCGAAGCCCGGCTCGTCGGCCTTCCAGCGGTAAGAGACTTCGCCCTTCGCCTCGTCGAACTTCAACTCCAGGGCCGGGAGCGCGGCGCGCCGAAGGTACTGGTTGAAGACGGGCGTCAGGTTCCTGCCCGTCCGACGGTTGAAGAACCCCACCACGTCCTCCGTCATGATGTTTCGGTACTTGAAAGTCTGGTAGAAGTCGCGGAGCAGCGCCCGCCAAAGTTTCTCGTCGTCGACGACGCTCCGGAGCGTGTGCAGGAAGAGCGCGCCTTTGAAGTACTGATCCTGCGGCGGGGTGGCGTTGGCGCCGCGCGGCGCGATGATGGGCCGCCGGTTCTCGACCTTCGACTTGTAGGCGTTCGTGTACTTCAGGTAATCCTCGCGGCCGTACGTGTATTCGACGTAGAGGCACTCCAGGTACGTCGTCCAGCCTTCGTGAATCCACATGTCCGAGCGGTCGGAGGCCGTGACGCTGTTGCCGAACCACTCGTGCCCGCTCTCGTGGATGATGATGAAGTCGAACTTCAGGCTGACGCCGACGCCCGTCCAGTCGCGCTCAAGGTAGCCGTTGGCGAAGCGGTTGCCGTAGGTGACGGCGCTCTGGTGCTCCATGCCGGAGTAGGGAACCTCGATCAACTTGTAGCCGTCCTTCTTGAAAGGGTACTCGCCGAAGTAGTGCCGGAATGCCTCCATCGTCCCGCGGGACTGCGCGAACTGCCTCCTGGCTTTATCGAGATTTTCGGGCAGCACGTAGAAGTCGAGCGGCAGGTCACCCATGCGGTCTGCGAAGTGCGCGTAGTTCCCTATGTTCAGCGAGACGTTGTAGTTGTTGATGGGGTACTGGACGAGCCACTCCCAGCGCGTGTAGCCGTCCCCGAGGTCTGTCTTGCCGACGAACTTCCCGTTAGAGACATCGACCAGACCGTTCGGCACCGCCACGCTGATCCGCATGCCCTCGACCTCGTCGCGCCACTGATCCTTGTTCGGCCACCACACGCTCGCCCCAACGTCCTGGCACGAAGTGTTAACCCAGTCACGCCCCGACGGGTCTTTCTTGAAAGTGATGCCGCCGAACCTGCCCGTCTCGGCGGGGTTGCCGGAGTAGTGGAAGTCGATCGAGTAGACGCGCCCGGCCTTAAGGGCCCGCGGAAAGGTCACGAAGACGGCGCCCGCGTCACGCTCGTACGTGAGCGGCGTCGCGCCGAAAAGAATCTTGTCTATGTTAAGAGCCGGGTTGAGGTCGAGTTGGATGCGCGCGTCGTCCTTCAGCATTTTGAAGCGGACGGTGTTCTTCCCGCCGAGGAATCTCCTCGCCGGGTCGACGCGCACGTCCAGATGGTAGTAGAGCAGGTCGTTGTTGGCGCGATACGGCCCGTACGCCCCGCGCAGGGTGTCAGCCCGCAGGGGGGCTTGCGCGGCCTGGGCGGTCGCGGGCGTGTCGGGCCGTGTGAGTGCCCGCGAACTTGCCGACCCCTCCGCTTTAACCCGGGCGAGGAATTCTTTCGCCTCTTCGACCTCGGGTCTGACGCCGTCGGCCGAACGGCACAGAGCCACGAGTCTCCCGTAATAAGTCTCCGCTCTTTTCTGATTCGCCGCGAGCCGGGCCGCGCGCGCCGCGCCGTAAAGACCGTTGAAACGGTTCGGCGTGCCGCGGAGCGATGTCTCGAACTCCCGTAAGGCCGCCGCCGGTTCTTTGAGTTCCAGTAACAGCTCGCCGAGCTGTTCGCGCGCCGGGAGAAGGGCGCCGGGCGTGACGGGGTGTTTTTCGGTCGCGTCGTCCAACTCCGCCGCCGCGCGCATCAGCCGGAGTGCCTCCTCGCGCCTGCCTTCGGCGTGCGCCAGCCATCCGGACGCGACCTGAAGCTCGATCTCGACCTGTTTAGCCCAGTCATAATCGCCTTTGACTTCGGTAAGCGCCAGGCGGATGTCGGCCAGCCTCTCGACCTCGCGGCGGGCGGCGGCCGTGTCGCCGGTGCGCGCGGCCCCCACCGCGCGCGCGTAATGTGTGTGCGCCTCGGCCCAGCGGAAGCGCTGCCAGGGGAAGGACTCCATGTTCCCCGGGGGCGAAGGCAACGCGGCCGCCTCGTCCCAGCGCCGCCGTTCGAGCGCGTAGCGCGCGGGGATGGCGGAGAAGGCGTAGGCCACTTTGAAGTTCGGCGGGTCAACTCTCCGAATCTTGTACAGCTCGTCGAGAACGCCCGAGGCCCGTCTGTCCTGCGCGCCTTGCAGGTAGGCGTAGGCGAGGTAGTCCATCGCGTGAAGCTGCTCGTCCCACGCGCCGGGCATTCGGTTCCTGACGGCGTAGTCCACCGCCGAAGCTTTGGCGTCGAGGTTTGAGCGTATCGCCTCCTGCCACAGTCCGAGCCGCGTGAAGATGTGCGAAGGCATGTGCCGCGCGTGCGCCGACGCGGGCGCGATCCTTGCGTAACTGCGCGCGGCGGGCAGCGCCAGCTGCGCCAGCGCCGGGTAGTCGTAGCCGTGAATCAGGTAGTGTGTGACGCCTGGGTGCTGCGGCTCGCGCGCGAGCACGCGGTTCAAAATCCGGGCGGCCTTCTTTTCGTCCGCATAACTCTTGTCGCCCGCCGACATTCCCTTCGCGATGAGCGTCAGCGCGTAGAAGACCCCGGCCTCGCCGTCCGAAGGGTAACGCCGGTATAGCCGCCCCATCGCGTCGCCGTAGGCGAGGGCGCGCGTGCGGTGGTCGAGCCTGTCGGAGTCCTCGTAAAAATTCCGTATCGCCGCGACATAATCCCGCTCGCGCCGCGTGCGCGCTCCGACGGCCTCTGCGCGCTCGACGGCCTCGCGCCCCTTCTTCAACTCGGCCGCGCCCGGCGGAGCCCAGATGGGGTGGTAGTTGCTCATCGCGACGCCCCAGTGACCCATCGCGCAGCGCGGGTCTGCGAGGGTGACTTCGGCGAAGGCCCTTTCGGCCTCCTCGTACTCGAAAGAATGGAGCCACGCCACGGCGCGGTTGAATTTAGTCCGGGCGTCGGCGGTGCAGGAGACGGGGAAGTTGACCCGCCCGAGCTTCTCCGAATGTTCGTGTCGATGCTGGTGCGCCTCCTGTGCTCGGGCCGAAGTGGCGCGGCAGAGGCCGGCCGCCAGAAGCGACGCGGTTAAAGAGGCGGCGAGCAGAAGAATGCTTTTCATAGATTCTCACCCATTCACGAAGCGGAAAAACTGGAAGGCGGGCCGTCCGATACTGTAGCGGGGCAGCCGCACTTTTATGCCAAAGCCCGCGGCCGTGTCAACGTCTGATTGAAGAAGCGTCAGGCAGACCCCGGACGCGGTCACTTCCTCGCGGGAGTCTCACTTTTAGTTCACGAATGACGCGCCGGCGCCCCTCGTGTCCGACGCTGTACGGAAGGACGGCGTCGCTTCCCCGATGCTGTCGTCATCATAACGACAGACAGGGGAGGAACGATGAGCGAAGACCCGAAAGAGCAGGGGGCGAAGCCGCCCTTCGAGGAGCAGCCGCAGCAGGTTCCCGGCATCGAGTCGGAGATGACGCCTCGGCCCGACTACGGCGCGAAGACCTACGAGGGACACGGGCGTCTCGAAGGCAAAGCCGCCCTCATCACGGGCGGCGACTCCGGCATCGGCCGCGCCGTGGCGCTCGCCTTCGCGCGCGAGGGAGCCGACGTACTCATCTCCTACCTCGCCGAGGAGGAGCCGGACGCGGCCGAGACCGCCCGCGCCGTCGAGGCCGCCGGCCGCCGCTGCGTCCGCGTCCCCGGCGACATACGCGAGGAGGAGCACTGCGTCCGCCTCGTCGAGCGCGCCGTCGAGGAGTTCGGCCGACTCGACGTGCTCGTCAACAACGCAGCCTTCCAGATGACGCGCGACGGCATCGGGGAGATATCGTCCGAGGAGTTCGACCGCACGTTCCGCACCAACGTCTACGCGACGTTCTACCTCTGCAAGGCGGCGCTCCCGCACATGCGGAAGGGCGGCTCGGTCATCAACACCGCCTCCATTCAAGCCTACCAGCCGTCGGCCGAGCTGATGGCCTACGCGGCGACGAAGGGCGCCATCGTCACCTTCTCGAAGGCGCTCGCCTCGGACGCAATGAAGCGCGGCGTGCGGGTCAACGTCGTCGCGCCCGGCCCCATCTGGACGCCGCTCATCACCTCGACGATGCCGCACGAGAAGTACGAGGAGTTCGGAGCCGACACGCCCGCGGAGCGACCGGGGCAGCCGGCCGAGCTGGCGCCGGTCTACGTCTTCCTCGCCTCGGAGGAGTCCTCTTACGTCTGCGGCGAGGTCATCGGCGTCACCGGCGGCAAGCCCCTGCCGTGAGCGGATTTCGCGGGCGCGGTCGGTCTCTTATTACTTTTCGCCCCGCGCCTCGACGGCCTTTTGTAGTTCTCCGGGTCGAAGTCGGCGATGTCGATTTTGCCGAAGTCTCTCGGCGGCGTGAAGACACGCGTCTTCATCTTGTCCGGGTCGGAGGTGTGATAACTAATCTCTTCGGCGCGGACGAGCTGCCACGTCCTGTCCGCGCGCGAGTAGTTGAAGCGGTAAGAGTACTTCCAGCGCCAACTGCTCCCGCCGTAGAAGTGTACGGTGAAGGTGTCGCGGCCGGCCTCCACGCCCTCGAACGGGTCGCCGAAGACGCCCCCGCACCGCGAGCACATGACCAGCCGCTCGTTGCGCTTCGCGACGGCCAGCCTGCCGTCGGCGCCGCGCACGAGCAAGAGGAGCGGCCGCTGTTCGACGGGGAAGTCGTCCTCGTCCTTCGCCGGATTCTCTCTTTCCAGCACGAGGACGAAGTCCCCTCGGCCGTCGCCGTTCAAATCGGCGGCTTCGAGCGCGAGGAACTTTGTCCCCGCCTCGACGAACGGCCGCACCTCGGCCGGCACCTGTAACTCGCCGACCTGTGCGGCGGTCGCCGCCGGCGCGGCGCATAACAGCGACAGCGCCAAAAAGATTGTTCGCATTACGCTTTCCTCCCAGGGGGTTCGCACGGCGGAGAGTGTAGCAGGGCGGTCAAGGGCGAGGGGGCGAGGGAAATTGCTTCCGGCGGCGGACGGCGTTATGGTGCACTAAAACAGAGGGGGCATCATGGCGGGGAAGAGACAGGCGGTGAATTCGGTTTTACGCGGTCTGCTCTGCGCGCTTTTACTCGCCCCGTCCGTCGGCTGTTCGGTCGCCACTACGCAGGTGGCCCCCCGACCCGCGCCCGCGCCTTCGCCCGCGCCGTCGCCGCCGGACGAGATTGACCGGCGTGCGAGCGAGCCTTACGCGGGCGACCTCTCCATTTTTGAAGACCCCAAGCGCGACCAAAACTTACAGATCGACCGCGTGATGGACATTCTCGGAATCGCGGGCGGTTCGGACGTGGCGGACATCGGGGCCGGCTCCGGCTGGTTCACGGTTCGGGCCGCGCGTCGCGTCGGGGAAGGCGGCCTCGTCTACGCGGTCGAGATCAATCGGGATTATCTGAAGTACATCGAAGACCGCGCCGCGCGCGAGAAGCTCTCGAACGTCCGCACCGTGTTGGGCAAGGAGGACGACCCGCTGCTGCCCGCGGGAAGCGTTGACGCCGTCCTCCTCCTGAAGACTTACCACGAGGTGGCGCAGCCCGTCCGTTTGCTCAAACGCCTCCGGCAGGCGATGCGCGCGGGGGCGCGGCTCGGGATAATAGACCGCAACGGGAAGGGCGACGACCACGGCCTCGACGCCGAAGCGGTCACCAGAGAGGCCGAGCGCGCCGGCTTCAAACTCGTCGAACAGCATGATTTTGTTAAGCCTGACGGCATGGACTATTTTCTAGTCTTTCGGGCTTCGGGCTGAATCCCAAAATTGACCGAGCATCACACACGTAGTCGAGCTTATGCGCACACGAAACTTTCTTCCGAGTCCGACACGCCTTCCGGCGACGGCCGCCTTTCTGCTCGCCCTCTTTATGCTCGCGTCCGGGCAGAGGGGCGCGCCCGCTTCGTCCTGCGACGCCTGCCCCGAGTGGAACAAGCCGCAGCAGCCTTTCCGCGTCTACGGCAACACGTACTACGTGGGGCCTCGCGGGTTGAGTTCGATTCTGCTCACCTCAAAGGCCGGGCACGTCCTGATAGACGGCGCGCTCCCCGAGTCAGTCCCGCAAATCGTCGCCAACATCCGCGCCCTCGGGTTCCGCATCGAGGACGTGAAACTCATCGTCAACTCGCACGTGCATTTCGACCACGGCGGCGGGATAGCAGAGTTGCAGAGGCTCAGCGGCGCGCAGGTGGCCGCGAGCCCCTGGAGCGCCGGGGTGTTGACGAAAAGCGGGGTGGGGAAGGGCGACCCCCAGTTCGGCGGCATCGCGCCGGTGGCGCTGGTGCCGCGCGCCAGCACCCTGCGCGACGGCCAGACGCTCCGCGTCGGCGACATCAAACTCGCCGCACACTTCACCCCCGGCCACACGCCCGGCGGGACGAGCTGGACGTGGAAGTCGTGCGAGGGCGGGCGCTGCCTGAGCCTCGTCTACTCAGACAGCATGACGCCGGTCTCGGCGGAGAATTTCCGCTTCTCCGACAGCCGCGAATACCCGTCGGCGGTGCGGGACTTCGAGAAGAGCTTCGCCTTCCTACGGTCTACTCCGTGCGACATCCTCCTGACATCTCACCCGGACGCGTCGGGGCTCTGGCAACGTCTGGACGGACGTCAGAAGGGTGTCAGTCCCGACCCCGTAGTCTCGCCGAACGCCTGCAAGGAGCTGGCCGGACGCGCAGGCGAACAACTCCGCCGCAGGCTGGAGTCGGAGAAGGACGCGACGAAGCCGGGGCAGTAGGTCGTCCGAAGGTGTTGACGGGAAGAAGTCGATGACGAGTCAAATCGAGAGGGCCGAGAGGTTCAAGGCGTTGCACGAGCGCGGGGGCGCGTTCGTCATTCCCAACCCCTGGGACGCAGGTTCGGCGCGTCTGCTCGCGGGGCTGGGATTCGAGGCGTTGGCGACGACGAGCGCCGGGTTCGCCAACTCGCTCGGGCGTCTGGACGGGCAGGTCACGCGCGGCGAAGTGATTGAGCATTGCCGCGCGCTCTGCGCGGCGGTCGCCCTGCCCGTCAGCGCGGACCTTGAGAACTGCTTCGCGGACGAGCCGGAGGCGGCCGCCGCCACCATCCTCGCGGGCGCCGAGGCGGGGCTGGTCGGCGGCTCAATCGAAGACTACGGCGGCGACCCGTCGAACCCCATCTACGATTTCGGGCTCGCCGTCGAGCGCGTGCACGCCGCCGCCGGGGCCGCGCGGTCGCTCGATTTCCCCTTCGTCCTGACGGCGCGCGCCGAGAATTTGCTGCGCGGCCGTGCCGACCTCGACGACACGATACGCCGCCTACAGGCGTTCGAGGCGGCGGGGGCCGACGTGCTCTACGCGCCCGGGCTGAGGACGCTCGAAGAAGTCCGGCTGGTGGCCGGCGCGCTAAGTAAGCCGCTTAACGTTCTGGCGCCTCCGCTCGGGGGCGTGACCGTGGCGGAGCTGGCTGACGCGGGCGCCCGGCGCATCAGCCTCGGCGGGGCGCTGGCGCGCGCCGCCATCAGCGCGCTCCTGCGCGCGGGCGCGGAGATGCGTGAGCGGGGAAGTTTCGGCTGGGCGGCCGACCTTGCGTCCGGCGCCGAGGTGGCAAGGCTACTGAACGAATGAACGCCCGCCGCCCAACTCGTGTGCGGCGAGGCCGGGTTGGTCATACGCTCGAAGACCAAACTGAAAGACGCCGGGTCTCTTTAGACGGGCGGCTCACTCCGTTCCGAATCTGACGGAGCGCGTGTCCGTCTCGCTCCCGGTCGGGACGGTCAGGGGCTTGTAAAGCTCGGGCCGCCTCGCCCGCAGCCAGCGCCGCCCCGAGGAGGTCGGCAGCGCCTCCGCTTCCAGATCGGCGACGACCATGTCGTCGTCCGCCTTACACGACTCCGCCAGAATCTCGCCGTAGGGGTCGAGAACCATCGCGTTGCCCGTCCTCACCTCGTCGTCGTCCACGCCGACGCCGTTGCTGAAGAGCAGGAACATGCCGTTGTCGTGTGCGCGCGAGGGGAGCCAGCGCATCAGCCACCCGCGCCCCTTCGGCCCGCGCATCTCGGCCTCGATGGCCGCCGGGTCTTCCGCGCGCCGCTCCCAGAGCGCCGGGTCAATCGCCCCCATCGCGCGCGGGCTGCGCGAGCGGCAGCCGCCCGTCTGGTGGGGTGCGAGCAGCACCTCCGCGCCCATCAGCGCCGTGACGCGCGCGTTCTCGACGATGTTGTTGTCGTAGCAGATGAGGACGCCGACCCTGCACCCGTGCGGGGTGTCGAAGACCGTGTAGGAGTCGCCCGAACTCATGTGCGGCCCCTCGAAGGCGTGGAGCTTGCGGTGGCAGGCCGCACGGCCGTCGGGCATCGCGACGACGTAGCTGTTGTAGAGCGACCCGTCCTCCGCACGCTCGATGAGACCCACCCCGATGGTCATGCCGTGTTCGCGCGAGAGCGAGAGCAGCGCCCCCGTCGTGGGGCCGTTGGGCACGGGCTCGGCCAGCGCGTCCACATCTTCGCGCGAAAGGTTGCGGACGTGCCAGTACCCCGTGACGCACATCTCCGGGAAGGCGATCAGCTCGACGCGTTCCCGCGCCGCGCGCCCGACGAAGGCTTCGACCTTGCCCAGGTTCGCACGCTTGTCTCCGGCTGAGTGGTGAAGCTGGACGGACGCGACTCGTATGTTTCTCATGTGAATCTAAGTGTAGAGATGTCGCCTCGGGGTGACGGAAACGCGCGGCGGGTCAGCGCTCGACGAGGTGTTTATCGTAGCCCGACGCGACCAGCTCCTCGTAGGCCGCCCAGACCTCTTCGGGAATCTCCTGCGGAATCTGAAACCCCCGGGCCGGGTAGAGCCTGACCCGCTGTAGGTCGCCAACCATGATGTTGACGACGTCGTCTTTCGACAACTCGGGGTTGGTGTAGTCGTCCAGGTATTCGTCGAAGGAGACTTGCGGCGAGGTGACGACCGCCGGCTTCTCCGGCCAGAACTTTCTGAAGGTGGCGTAGCTGCGGCGCTCCATGTAGGGCTTCTGCACGAGGATGAAATTTTTCGGGTCGAGCCCCCTCTCCGCCAGCAGCCCCCGGGTGAACACGACGTTCTCGCCCGTGTTCGTCGAACGATTCTCGATGAGGATGCGCTCGCCCGGGACGCCCATCCCGAGGGCGATGCGCGCGAACTGGTCGGCCTCCGGCTCGCTCCACATCCCGCGCGTGATCGTGCCCAGTCCGCCGGAGAAGATGAGCAGCGGCGCCCACCCTTCGAGCAACAACTGCGCGCCCCTCTCGGCCACACGCCTGTCGTAGCTACAGAGGACGAGAATGGCGTCCGCCTTCTCAAGGCGGTGATTCATGTGGTGGTAATGCCAGAGCCTCTCGGCCAGCCCGTGTATGCGCTCGTCCATCTTGAACGTCAACCCGCCGTCGCTCGTAACGCCCGACGCGGCATCTTGACTCAAGACGACCGGGGCGGCAAGCGCGCGCGCTCACCGACGTTGACTCACGTTTGAGACGGGCATACGATAACCCGACCGTAAACGCCCCCGACGTCTTCGGGTTCATCCGGCCCGGACTCGTTTCGTCCGCACAGCGTGAGGCCATGAAACTGCACATCCTCCGTTTAAGCCGTGGCGCCGCCGCCGTCTTATTCGCCGCCGCCGTGCCCCTCTTCGCGTCGAGCCCGGCGCGCGCACAGTCCGCACAGCAGCGGCGCGACGCGCAGCGGGTCGAGATGGAGTCCCGCCAGAGGGCGCTGCGCACCTTGAGCGACGAGCTGAAGAAGCGGCAGAAGAAGGAGCGCGACACGCGCCCCTCGTACCAGCAGGTCGCGGAGGATTTTGAACAGCTCCAACTGAGGAATCACAACCTGTCGGGCTCGGCCGAATCCGGGGCCGGACTCGATTACGCGCGCATCGGCGAAGAGGCCGCCGAGGTCAGGCGGCGCGCCGCGCGGCTCAAGTCCACGCTCGCCCTGCCCGCCGCGAAGAAGGACGAGAAGCGGGAGGCGGTCGAGGCGGCGCACACGCCCGAAGGCTTGAGGGCGGCCATCTCTTCGCTCGACGCACTGGTCAAGAGCTTCGTCTGGAACCCCGTCTTTCAAAGGCCCGACGTGCTCGACGCGGAGAACTCGGCCCGGGCGGCCCGCGAGCTGGAAGAGATACTCAGGCTGAGCGAGCAAGTCCGCGCGGCGGCTGAGGCGCTCGGCAGGGGGAAGAACTTTTAGACGGCCCCGCCCCGCGCCCAACATTCCACAGCGTAACTGTTGCGCCACTCGACACCGACCAGACCTGACTACACCCGAATGAGGCGAAAACTTATCCCCGTGGCGGCGCTTGTATGCTGCCTCGTCGCGGCGGCGTGCGCCGCGCCCCGTGCCGCCGCACAGACGCGCAGGCCGAACATAGTCTTCGTCATCACGGACGACCAGCGCTGGGACTCGCTCGGCGCGACCGGGCACCCGTTCGCGAAGACGCCGAACCTCGACCGGCTCGCGCGCGAGGGCGTCCTGTTCCGCAACTTCTTCGTGACCACGCCGCTCTGCTCGCCGAGCCGCGCCAGCTTCCTCACGGGGCAGTACGCGCGCAGGCACCGCGTCGTCAACAACGACCGGCTCGGACAGGATGTCATCAGCCACACGCTTGAGACGTTCCCACGCCGGCTGCGCGAGTCCGGCTACGAGACGGCCTTCGTCGGCAAGTGGCACATGGGGTTCGACGACTCGCGCCGCCCCGGCTTCCACTACTGGGTCAGCTTCAAGGGGCAGGGCGTGTACCTCGACCCCGTGCTCAACGTCAACGGCCGTCAGCTACAGCTCGACGGCCACATGACCGACATCCTCAACCGGCACGCGCTGGAGTTCGTCAACCGCCCGCGCTCGAAGCCGTTCCTGCTCATCCTCGCGCACAAGGCGCTCCACGTCCCCTACCTGCCGGCGAAGCGGCACGAGTCGCTCTACGCCGGGGAGAAGTACGTCGCGCCCGCCTCGGCCGACGAAGACCTGTCGGGAAAGCCCGTGCTGCGGCGCTCGGTCGAGCCTGCCGACTGGGCGGCGGTCGAGGGAGTCGCCCCCGAGCCGCCCGAGTCGCGGCGCGGGCGCGGGCGCGACCGCGACTCGGTGGTGCGCGACCAGCTACGCACGCTGGCCGCGGTGGACGAGGGCGTCGGCCGACTGCTCCACGCTTTGGGCAGGCGCGGGCAGCTCGACAACACGGTCTTCATCTTCACGAGCGACAACGGCTATCTGCTCGGCGAGCACGGGCAGTTCGACAACAAGCGTTTCGCCTACGAAGAGTCCATCCGCGTGCCCTTCATCATCCGCTACCCGGGGCTGGCCGCCGCGGGCGTGACGCTGGACGCGCTCACGCTCAACATCGACGTGGCGCCGACGCTCGTCGAGCTGGCCGGGGCGGAGCCGCTTGATGAGGCGCAGGGTCGATCCCTCGTCCCGCTGCTGCGCGGCGCGCGAGACGGCTGGCGCGAGTCGTTCCTCGCAGAGTATTTTCTGGAGAAGGTCGCGCCGCGCGCGCCCTCCTGGCAGGCCGTGAGGACGACCCGCTGGAAGTACATCCGCTACACAGAGCTTGAGGGGATGGACGAGCTATACGACCTGCGAAGCGACCCGCGCGAGACGCGCAACCTCATAGGCGACCCCGCCGCACGACAGGACTTGAACCGGATGCGCGAGGAGCTTGAAAGGCTGGTGCGTGCGGCGAAGTGAGTCTAGCTTCCGGCCCGACCCGGCCGCGACGCTCAGGCGGCGGAGCGGCCACACGACGCCGGCGGCGAGGCGATGAGGACGGCCGACTCCCCGTCCAGGGGGCAAACTTCGTACGCGCCCGCGGCTCCGCTAACGAGCGCCGTCTCGTACTTGCGGAGCGTCACGGCTTCGCGGCGGCTCCGCACGCTCACAGACCCTTCGGTCGCGGTGACGACGTGAAACCTCAAGCCCCCCGTGTCGCCGTCGAACGCCCCGCCGTCCAGACGCAGCGCGTCGAGGTCGAAGAACGGGCACCTGACGAGCGGCGCGGGCACCCCCGGCGAGATCGGGGTCGCCGAAGGCTCGGGGTTCTTGCAGGGGTCTGTGACGGCCGCCGCCTCCTCGATGTGCAGCCCGCGGCCCGCGCCCGCCGGCCTGTCCCAGTCGTAGACGCGGTAGGTCGTGTCCGACGCCTGCTGCACCTCGTAGAGCAGGAGCCCCGGCCCGAGCGAGTGGAGCGTCCCCGCGGGGATGTAGAGCGTCTCGCCGGCACTCACCTTGAACCGCCGCGCCACTTCGCCGACGCGCCCCTCACGAATCGCCGCCTCAAGCTCGCGCCGGGTCGTGCCCTCTCTGACGCCCGCGATGATCTCGGCCCCGTCTTCGGCTTCGAGGAAGTGCCACGCCTCCGACTTCCCCGTCTCGCCGGGGCCGACCATGCGCGCGGCCTGCGCGTCGTCGGGGTGGACTTGAACCGAGAGCCAGTCCGCGCAGTCGAGCAGCTTGACGAGCACGGGGAAGCGCCGGCCGAAGCGCGACACGGACTCCGCGCCGAGCAACTCCTCGCCGTGCCCGGCGGCCAGCTCGCCGATTGTCCGACCGTCCGCCGCGCCGCCGCGCGTCACGCTCCCGTCGAACGCCGCCCAGACTTCCCCGACGGGCGCGCCTTCGCCCCTCAGCCTGCGCCCGCCCCAGACCTTCTCGCGGTACTGCGGCTCCAGTGTAAAGAGCCTCTGTTTTAGCGTTCCGCCTTCCATCGGACTTGACCCTCAGCGCGCCGAGAACTTGTAGACGGTCGTCGTCCTGTACCTGCCGCCACGCTTAAGGACGACGGAGGGGAAGTCGGGTCTGTTGGGCGAGTCGGGGTAGTGCTGCGTCTCAAGGCAGAAGCCCGTGCGGCGGCCGTAGGGCTTGCCGCCCTTGCCGGCGACCGTGTCGAGGTAGTTGCCCGTGTAGAGCTGCACGCCCGGCTCTGTCGTCCAGACCTCAAGAACCCTCCCCGAAGTCGGCTCGTGCGCCAGCGCCGCGCGGCGGAGCGCGCCCGCCCGCCCCCTGACGACGAACGTGTGGTCGTAGCCCGCTCCGAACTTTATCTGCTCGTCGTCGGACTCGATGCGCGCGCCGATGGCGCGGGGGCGCGTGAAGTCGAAAGGCGTCCCGCGCACGGCGCGCAGCTCGCCGGTCGGAATGGCGGTCGCGTCGGTCGGGAGGAAGCGGTCGGCGTAGAGCGTCAGGTGGTGGCCGAGGATGTCGCCGCTCCCCTCGCCCGCGAGGTTGAAGTAGGCGTGGTTGGTCAGGTTGACGACCGTGTCCTTGTCCGTCGTCGCGCTGTAATCAATCCGCAGCTCGTCCGCGTCCGTGAGGGTGTAGACCGCCCGCACGCGCAGCGTGCCCGGGTAACCCTCCTCGCCGTCCGGGCTCACGTAGGTCAGCTCAAGCGCCGACCCGTTGCGAACCTTGAGCGGCCGCGCCGTCCAAAGCACCTTGTCGAACCCGCGCACGCCGCCGTGCAGGTGGTTCGGGCCGTTGTTGGTCGCCAGCCTGTACTCGACGCCGTTCAGCGTGAAGCGCCCCCGCGCGATGCGGTTGGCGTAGCGACCGACGAGGCTGCCGAGGTAGAAGTTGCCGGCGAGGTACCCTTCCATGCTGTTATGACCGAGCACCACGTCGGCGAGGCGACCCGCGCGATCCGGCACCTTCAGCGAGACGAGCGCCCCGCCGTAGTCTGTGATCCTGGCCTCGGCCTTGCCGCGGTTGGTCAGCGTGTAGACGTTCACATCTTTCCCGTCCGGCGTCCTGCCGAAGCTCTCCCTACGCTGTGCGGCCGCCGGCGTCGCCCCGCACAGGAGCACGAGCGCCGCGCACGCGGCCGCGAACGAAAGCATCCTTCCCTTGGTCATCTCGATGGTTTCTCCGAAAGCGCGGCCGTCTGCCCGACGGCGAGGCGCATGACGTTCTCCTCCGTGCAGTCCGGCCTCTCAAGGACGCCCGTCAGCCGCCCCTCGTGCATCACGGCCACGCGGTCGCTGACGCCGAGAACCTCCTCCATGTCGGAAGAGATCATCAGGACGGCGACGCCCTCGGAGGCGAGCTTGCGCATCAGATCGTAAATCTCGGCCTTCGCGCCCACGTCGATGCCGCGCGTCGGCTCGTCGAAGATGAGCACCTTCGGCCCGAGCGAGAGCCACTTCGCCAGCACGACCTTCTGCTGGTTGCCGCCCGAAAGGTTCCCGGCCCTCACCTCGACCGAGGGCGCTTTGACGCCGAGCTGGTCGCAGAACTTCTGCGAGACCCTGCGCTCCTCGCCCGCGCGGACGACGCCGGCCGTGGAGTAGCGTCCCATGGCGGGCAGCGTCACGTTCTTGCGTATAAGCTCCTCGACGTTCAGGCCGCAGCGTCGCCTGTCCTCGGGGACGAGGTAGATGCCGCGCCGGATGGCGTCCCGCGGCGAGCGCACGACGATTGTCTCGCCGCCCACTTCGAGCGAACCGCCGGCGGGCGGCTCGACGCCGAAGACGGCGTGCGCGACCTCGGTGCGGCCGGCGCCGACCAGCCCGGCGAGTCCAAGAATCTCCCCGTCGCGGATGTCGAAACTGACCGCGTGCTGCGGGTACCTTCTGGTTCGCAGCTCGCGCACGCCGAAACGCGCCCGGACGCCCGCGTCGCCGCCGTGTGCGTAGAAGCTCTCGATGTCGCGCCCGACCATCATCTTGACCATGCGGTCGTGCGTTACCTCTTCGCGCTTCAGCTCCCCGGCGTTGCGCCCGTCGCGCAGCGCCACGACGCGGTCGGCGATCTCTTTGACCTCGGCGAGCCGGTGCGAGATGTAGATGACGCTCACGCCCTGCGCGCGCAGTTCCTTGAC
Organism: Pyrinomonadaceae bacterium; assembly: GCA_036399155.1. GTDB lineage: Bacteria > Acidobacteriota > Blastocatellia > Pyrinomonadales > Pyrinomonadaceae > QHXN01. The sequence continues at coordinate 39,072 of DASWNR010000467.1, read as the reverse complement.
GACGGTCAACAGCCGCTCGGTCTCTGTGAGCGTGAGCGAGGAGGTCGGCTCGTCCATGATGAGTAGGCGAGCCCGTTGCGAGAGCGCCTTCGCTATCTCGACCATCTGCTGCTGCGCGATGGAAAGCTCGGAGAGCGGCGTGTCGGTCGGGACGTTCAGCCCGAGGCGGTCGAGGTAGACTCTGGCGTCGGCGTGCAGCTTCCCGCGGTTGATGCGGCTGAAGAGGCCGCCGCGGCGCGGCTCGCGGCCGAGGAAGATGTTGCCGGCCACGTCCAGGTTCTCAAGCACGTTGAGCTCCTGGTGGATGAAGCCGATGCGCAGCGCGTTGGCGTCGGCGACCGAGCCGATGCGCGCCGGGCTGCCCTCGATGAGAATCTCGCCCTCGTCGGGGTGGTGGACGCCGCCGAGGACTTTCATCAGCGTGGACTTGCCCGCGCCGTTCTCGCCGATGAGCGCGACGACCTCGCCGGGGCGGACGTCGAGGCTCACCCCTTCGAGTGCGACCGCGCCGGGGAAACGCTTCCCGATTCCCCTCATTTCCAGTAGCGGAGTTGTCATGCGTAAGCAGCCGGCGGCCTCTGGCGTTAGCGCGCCACTATACAGAAGAGACGTGTGGTTTGCATCTCACTCCTCACGCCGCTCGCCGCGGACGGGCACGCCCGTTTCGCGCGGGTTCCAGCCCCTCGGCTCGACAAGCGCCGGCCGCCCCGGCGGGAGCGCCGGCGCCTCTATCGTGAGCAGGCGGCGCTCGCCGGGGGAGCGGCGAGACCTAGTTGTCGCCGGCGTAAGCGGGCGGCACGCGCGCGGGCGTGCTATCTTATCCCAACGCCTTATAGCTGTCCCGGTCTTACCCGTCCGCAATCCGCCGTCAAGGAGAGACACGATTGATGCCGCTCGCGTCAAGAGGTTTCATCTCGTTGCTGCTGGTCTGTTCGCTCGCCGCCGCCGACGCCCTCGGCCAACCCGCCCGACCCATAAAGCCCGACCTGACCCGCGAGCCGACGCTCTACGTGGTCGGCTACGCGCACCTCGACACGCAGTGGCGCTGGGAGTACCCGCAGGTTATCAACGAATTCCTCCCGCGGACGATGCGCGACAACTTCAGGCTGTTCGAGAAGTACCCTTCGTACGTCTTCAACTTCAGCGGCTCGAACCGCTACCGCATGATGAAGGAGTACTGGCCGGAGGACTACGCGCGCGTCAGGCATTACGTGGCCGCGGGGCGCTGGTTCCCGGCCGGCTCGTCGGTCGAGGAGGGCGACCCGCTCGCCGCCTCGGCCGAGTCCATCGTCCGCCAGATTCTCTACGGCTCGCACTTCTTCCGGCGCGAGTTCGGCAGGTCGAGCGCCGAGTACATGCTGCCCGACAGCTTCGGCTTCCCGGCTTCGTTCCCCTCCATCATCTCGCACATGGGGCTCAAGGGTTTCTCCACGCAGAAGCTCTACTGGGGCTCGGCCGCGCCCGTTGGCGGCCCCGACTCCGTGCATAAGACGCCGCCGGGCGTCCCCTTCAACGTCGGCGTCTGGGAGGGGCCGGACGGGCGCGGCGTCGTCTCGGCCCTGAACCCGCGCCCCTACGACTCGAACGTGCGCGAGGACTACAGCAAGAGCCCGCCGCCGTCGGCCGCGAACCCCGCCCTCAACTACTTCCCGCAGGACTGGCCGACGCGCATCCGCCGCAACGGCGAACGAAGCGGCCTCTTCGCCGACTACACGTACTTCGGCGCCGTCGGAGACATCGGCGGCGCGCCCTACGAGTTCTCCGTCAAGATGCTGGACGCGGTCGTGCGCCGACGGCGCGCGGTCATCCCGCCGCCGCCGCCCGCCATCCCCCCGCCCGACGCCGAAGGGGAGTCGGTGCAGGTGGGCGACGGCCCCGTCCGCGTCCTCTCGTCAACCGCCGAGCAGATGTTCCTCGACATCCCCGAGGGGTTAAAGGCGCGGCTGCCGCGCTACAAGGGCGAGTTCCTTCTGACGCAGCACTCCGCGGGCTCCATCAACTCGCAGGCGTACCAGAAGCGTTGGAACCGGCACAACGAGCTGCTGGCCGACGCGGCCGAGCGCGCCTCGGTCGGCGCCGCGTGGCTCGGCTCGCGCCCGTACCCCTTGCGGCGTCTGAACGACGCGTGGACGCTCGTCATGGGCGGGCAGTTCCACGACATCCTGCCGGGCACCGCCACGCCCAGGGCTTTCGAGTTCTCCTGGAACGACGACGTGATCGCCATGAACCAGTTCGCCTCTGTGCTTGAGAGCGCGACCGAGGGCGTGGCCGCCGGCCTCGACACGCGCACGACAGGCACGCCCGTCGTCGTCTACAACCCGCTCAACGTCCGGCGCGAGGACGTGGCCGAGGCTCACGTCACCTTCCCCGGCGGCGTGCCGAAGTACGTGCGCGTCTACGGCCCCGACGGGCGCGAGGTGCCTGCGCAGGTGCTCGGCGCCGAGTCGGGCGCCGCCCGCTTCATCTTCCTCGCGCGCGTCCCGTCGGTCGGCTACGCCGTCTACGACGCGCGCCCGTCGGACACGCCGCCGGCCGTCGCGACCCCGGTCATGGCCGTCGAGCACGAACTGGAAAACGCGCGCTACCGCGTGCTGTTCGACGACGGCGGCGACGTGGCGAGCATCTACGACAAGACGTTGGGCAGGGAGTTGCTCTCCGCCCCGCACCGGCTCGCCTTCCAGACCGAACGGCCGCGCGACTGGCCCGCGTGGAACATGGACTGGGAAGACCGGCGCAAAGCCCCGCGCGCGTTCGTCGCCGGGCCGGCGAAGATTCGCGCCGTCGAGCGCGGCCCCGTCCGCGTCGCAATCGAAGTCGAGCGCGAGACCGAAGGCTCGAAGTTCGTGCAGACCGTACGCCTCTCGGCGGGCGACGCGGGCGACCGCGTCGAGTTCGACAACCGCATCGACTGGCGCACGCGCGAGGCGGCGCTCAAGGCCACCTTCCCGCTCACGGCCTCGAACCCGTGCGCGACCTACAACTGGGACGTGGGCACCGTCGAGCGCGGCAACAACGACGAGAAGAAGTACGAGGTGCCGTCTCACCAGTGGTTCGACCTCACGGACCGCTCGGGCTCGCACGGCGTCACCGTGCTCACGGACAGCAAGTACGGCTCTGACAAGCCCGACGACCGGACGGCGCGGCTCACGCTGCTCTACACGCCCGGGGCCGGCCCGGGCACCGCCTGGGAGTACGTCGATCAGACCACGCAGGACTTGGGGCGCCACGAGTTCGTCTACGGGCTCGCCGCGCACGCGGGCGACTGGCGGCGCGCGCAGACCGATTGGCAGGCGCAGCGCCTCAACCAGCCGCTCATCGCCTTCGAGGCCACGCGCCACGCGGGCGCGCTCGGCAGGAGACTCTCGCTGCTTGAGACGGGCGACAGCCGCGTGCGCGTGCTCGCCTTCAAGCGCGCCGAGGACTCGGACGAGTTCGTCGTCCGCCTCGTCGAGCTGGACGGCAAGACGCTCCCGAACGTCAGGCTCCGCTTCGCGGGCGCGGTCGCCAGCGCGAGGGAGGTTACGGGGCAGGAGCTGCCCATCGGCCCGGCCCGAGTGCGCGGCGGCGAGCTGGTCACGTCGTTCGGCCCCTATCAACTGCGCACCTTCGCGCTCAGGCTCGCGCCCCCGCGCGCGAGGCTGAAGGCGCCGCGTTCACAGCCCGTCGAGCTTGCTTACGACCTCGTCGCGGCCGGCCCGCACGCCGCAAGACAGCCGGGCGGCTTCGACGCGTCGGGGCGCGCGCTCCCCGCAGAGATGTTGCCGGCGGAGGTGGCTTTCGCGGGCGTCCGCTTCCGACTCGCCCCGGCCGGCGGGGCCAACGCCCTCGTCCCGCGCGGGCAGACGATTAAACTTCCGGCGGGCGACCACAAGCGGCTCTACATCCTCGCGGCCTCGGCCGACGGCGACCGCCGCGCCGCCTTCCGCGCGGGCGGCCGCGGCTTTGAGCTGGACGTGCAACACTGGGGCGGCTTCGTCGGACAGTGGGACACGAGGCTCTGGAAGCAGGGGCCGTTCGCGCCCCCGGCCGCGAACAGGGACGCCGTCGAACAGTTCAGGAACCGCGTCAACCCTTACGCGGAGATGACGGGCATCACGCCCGGCTTCATCAAGCGCGCGCCGCTGGCGTGGTACGCCTCGCACCACCACCGCGCCGACGGCGCGAGCGAGCCCTACGCCTACTCGTACCTGTTCGCCTACGCCGTCGAGCTGCCGCCGGGCGCGAAGACCCTGACCCTGCCCGACGACGGGAGGCTCCGCGTCATGGCCGTCACCGTGTCGGACGAGGGCGGGCGCGTGCGGCCGGCCCGGCCGCTCTACGACACGCTTGAGCGCTAACGGCGCCAGAGAGGCTCACTTCCGCAGCGTGTGGGAGTAAAGCTCCGCGCCGCCGTCGCCGAAGTGTTTGAAGGTGAGCTGGCGCCCGTCGGCTTCCAGCGTCGTGAAGCCGTTGGCCGAGCGCGCGAACATGACGAGCGGGTCGCCTTCGTTCAGGGGATAGGTGCCCGCGCCCCCGCCGCCCGACGTGACGAAGTGCGTGGCGGAGTCGTCGGGCGCGCGCAGGTGTTGCAGGCTGTGGTGGTGACCGCTCATGTAGAGGTCGACCTTTCCCCTGATGACGGGCCACAGCAGCCTCAGCGCCTCGTCCGTGTAGGTCGGCCCCCAGATGTTCGAGACGAAGACGGGGTGGTGGCCGTAGACGACCTTCCACGTCGCACGACTCTTAGCCAACTCGTCACCGAGCCACGCGGTCTGCGCCTCGGATATCTCGTCGGTGTCCACGGCGAAGAACTGGACGGGGCCGGCGCTGAAGGTGTAGTAGGGCGCGGGCATCCGCCAGCTCTCGCTGCGCGCGGCGTAGAGCAGCTCGGCCGCCACGCTGTCCGGGATGAGCCAGTCGTGGTTGCCGAGGGTGGCGTAGAACTTGATGCCGAACGGGGCGTACAGGTCTTCCCACCAAGTCTTCCAGCGCGGGTCTGTGGGGCTCTCCATCCCGCGCGGGTAGAAGTTGTCGCCGGTCGTGACGCCGAAGTCGAAAGGGCGGGCGCGGTGCTCTCCGAGCATGGCCGCCGCCACACGCTTCTGCGCCTCCGTCCCCTGCCCGAAGTCTCCGAAGGCCAACACGCGCACGGGCTGCCCCTCGGGCTTGAGCGTGAAGTGCTGAGCGGGCGCGCGCATGAATGAGGGGAGCGCCGAGCCGCGCTCCTGCACTATCCACCTCTCGTGCTCCGGGCCGAGCGCGCGCAGCAGCCCCGCGTCGCCGGCCTGCCGCGCCCCCTGCATCCTTCGCTCTAGCAGCCCGCGCAGCGACTGCATGTCGAGCCCGCGCATGGTGTCGAGCGCCTGCGCGACGACCGCCGGTTCACGATCCGAGAGGACGAGCGCGGTGAGCGCAGGGCGCACGCGCCGGTTAGAACGCCAGTGCGGCAGGCGCGAGATGGCGCGCAGGAGGCTGACGCGGTTCGACGCCGAAGGCTCTCGCGGCAGGTGGCGCAGAAGGAAGTCGGCCGCCTTCGGCGCCTGCGCCAGCGCGTTGAGGGCGTCGGCGCGCAGCCTCTCGGGCGCGAGCGCGAGCCAGCGCCTCTGCTCCTCCGGCGTAAGCTTTACGTGCGAGCGCGCCGCGCCGCGCAAGTCCTCGGGCAGCTTGTCCAGAAGCTCTCTGGACAGCTTCAGCGCGGGCGGCGTCGCGGCGGCGCTCTGCGCGGCGGCGCACGGCGCGCCGTGTGCGAGCAGGGCGGTCAGGACCAACAGGGCGGCGACGGATTTGCCGCCGTAGCTTTTTACTATTTGACGTGACATTGTCCCTCGTCCGACGTGGGCTGACACCGCGCCCGAGCCTTTACCGTAAGGTCGTGGCCTCGGCCGGCGTCAGGTTAACGTTGCCGCGCAGCTCGACCCGCGCGGAGGAGCCGCCGACCAACACTCGATACTCGCCGGGGTCTACGCGCCAGGCCTTCGCGCCGGCGTCGTAGTAGGCGAAGGCGCGGCCGTCGAGCGCCGCCGTCACGCGCCTCGTCTCGCCGGGGCGCAGGCTCACCTTCGCGAAGCCCTTCAGCTCTTTCGAGGGGCGCGGCACGGCCGGGCTCGCGGCCCCGACGTAGACCTGCGCCACCTCCGCGCCCGCGCGCCCGCCGGTGTTCGTCAGGTCGAAGGAGACCTCGAAGGCCGGCCCCCGCGCCGCCCGCTCGCCGCCGCCGACCCGCCTGACCGAGAGGTTGGCGTAACGAAAGGTCGTGTAAGAGAGCCCGTGGCCGAAGGGGAACAGCGGCTTCGTGCCCGCCTTCTCGTAGCCGCGATAGCCGACGAAGACCCCCTCCCTGTACTCGACGCGGTTCGTGCCGGCCTGCGGGTAGTAGCTGCCGTGGGTCGGGTTGTCTTCCCAACGCCGCTCGAAGGTGGCCGGGAGATGTCCCGAAGGGTTCACGTCGCCGAAGAGGATTTCCGCGAGCGCCGTCCCGCCCTCCTGCCCCGGGTACCACGCCTGTATCAGCGCGGGCACGCGCTCAAGCCACCCGCTCATGTCAACGCCGCCGCCCGACGTGAGCACGACGACCGTGTTCCTGTTGGCGTCGGCCAACTCGCGTATCAGCTCGTCCTGCCCCGCGGGGAGTCGGAACGTGCGGTCTGCGCCTTCGGCCTCCATCGTGTGGTCGAAACCGACAGCGACGACGACCGCGTCCGCCTTCGCGGCGAGCGCCTTTGCCTCCGGGCTGACCATCTCGCCCCGGCGCTGTATCCCGAGCTGCATACGCGTCCCCAGCCGGCCGAACTTGCCGCGCTGCTCTAACAGGATTTTGTGCGCGCCCGGCCCCAGTTCGAGGGTCGTCAGGCGGACGAGCGCGCGCGTCTCCGACCAGTTGTCGAAGACGAGCCGGTCGTCCACGTAGAGGCGGAAGAAGCCCGCGTCCTCGCCGGTCGAGGCCGCGAAGACGTCGAACTCCCCCGCGGCCTTCGGCGTGAAGTATCCCGTCCAACGCGACGAGAGCGCCTGCGGGGGGAACAGCCGGGCCTGCCGGCTGAAGTTGACGCGCGGCTCGACGCGCACGACCGTCGGCTCGCCGCTCAGCTCCGCGTTGGTGAAGTACTCGCCGCGCAAGCCCGCCTCGCCGCCGGCCGGTTGGGTCGTGAACTCGGTCGCCTCGGCCATCTCGCCCAACGTCCGCAGGCCCCGCGCGTAATAGACGGGCGTCGATTCGCCGAGGTGGTTGCCCAAGCCTTCGAGGAAGCTGACCGCGGCGAAAGGCTCGACGCGCCCGCTGCCGCCGCCCACGGGGACGGCCGGGTATGCGACGGGGCCGATGACGGCGATTGACCTGACCTTCCTCCTGTCGAGCGGGAGCAGCGCGCCCTCGTTCCTGAGCAGCACGAGCCCCTCGCGCGCCGCTTCGAGCGCGACGCGCCGGCCGCGCATGTTGAGACGCGGGACGGCCAAGTCCGTCTGGTCGCGTTCGAGCCAGCCGAAGCGCGCGGCCGTGCGGAGTATCCGGCGCACCTTGTCGTCAATCGTGGCGGCGGCGACCGCGCCGCGCCCGACGGCCGGCAGGAGGTTCTTGCGGTTCATGTGGACGCCCGAAGGCATCTCCAAATCCTGCCCGGCGTTGGCCGCCGCGACACCGTCATACGTGCCGCCCCAGTCGGACATCAGCACGCCGTCAAAGCCCCACTCGCGCTTCAGCACGTCCATCTGCAAATGGCCGCTCTGCGAGGCGTGTTCGCCGTTGACGAGGTTGTAAGAACTCATCACGGCCCCGACGCGCGCCTCTTTGACCGCCGCCTCGAAGGCGGGCAGATAGATTTCGCGGAGCGTCCTCTCGTCGATTATCGAATCCGTGTTGTGCCGGTCGAACTCGGAGTTGTTGGCGGCGAGGTGCTTGACGGTGGCCGCCACACCTTGCGACTGGACTCCGCGGACGTAGCCGACCGCGACGCGCGCGGCGAGGAAGGGGTCTTCGCCGAAGTACTCGAAGTTGCGCCCGTTCATCGGCGAGCGGTAGATGTTGACGCCCGGCCCCAGTAAGAAGTGGACGCCCTTGGCGCGAGCGTCGCGGCCTATCTCGGCGGCGACGCGCTCGACGAGTTGCGGGTTCCATGTGGCCGCCATCGCGACGCCGCTCGGCATGGCCGTGGACGGGCCGAAGTTGCGCACGCCGTTCGGCCCGTCGGCCATCTTCAGACGCGGCAGCCCCGCGCGCCCCGACGCACGCACGAAGAAGTCGTCCACGCCGCCGAGCAGGTCTATCTTCTCTTCGAGCGTCATCCGCGCGAGCATCTCTTCGACCCGCCGCTCGACGGCGTCGGCGCCCGCGGGACGCGCCTGCCCCGCCGCGCGCGGCGCAGACATCAGTGACAGCGCGACGACCGCCGCGACGAGTTTAGTCAACCGACTCACCTTCCCTCCTCCCGCGCCCGACGCCCATCGACGTTGACAGCCCGGCGGGCCGGCCGCACACTGCGCCCCGAGGCCCGCCCGGGCCGCGGTCTTCGAGTCTACCTTGTGAGCGGAATGCGATGAGCGACTCTGTCCTCGAACAACTTTGCGAAGTGGCGAACAGCCTCTACGAGCGCGGCTACGCGCACGGCTCGACCGGCAACATCTCTGCGCGCGTGGGCGGCGAGGTCTGGGTCACGCCCACCGGCCTTCCCCTGCGCGGGCTCGCGCCCGGAAGCCTCGCGCGCATAGACCTGAGCGGCGCGCGGCTCGACGAGAACAGCCCCTCGAAAGAGCACCCCTTCCACACGGCCATCTACCGGCGGAGGGCGGAGGCGCGCGCCGTCGTCCACCTTCATTCGGCCTACGCGGTCGCGCTCTCGTGCCTCGAATCGTTCGAGGGCGACGAGAGCCTTGCGCCGCTGACGCCATACTACTTTATGCGGGTCGCGCCGCTGGCCGTGCTGCCCTACTTCCGCCCCGGCTCGCCCGGGCTGGCCGAGGCGGTCGAGACTGCTGCTGCCGCGCACCACTCGATGCTGCTGCGCAACCACGGCCTCATCTGCGCCGGCTCCACGCTCGCCGAGGCGGCCGACCGCGCCGAAGAGTTGGAGCAGACCGCGCGGCTCCACTTCATCCTGCGCGGCGAGAAGACCCGCGCCCTCTCGCCCGCCGACGTGCGCGAACTGCTCGGGAAGTGATGAGTGATAAGAGAAGAAGGACAGCCTTGCCTTCACTCGTCACTTATCACTCATCACCTGCTTCAAGCTATGCGCGCGAGCCAGTCGGTGTCGCGCCCGCCGGCCGTCTCAAGCGCGTCGAGCGCCTGTTCGAGCGTCCAGCCGCGGTGGACGAGGCCGCCCGCCGCCTCGGCGGCGGCGAGGGGGTCGCCGTCGCCGGGGAAGAGGACGTTGCGCCCCACGAGCGCGCCGCGCACGTTCGGCCCCGCCTTCAGCCCCGAGGCCAGCTCGCGCAGGAACGGGCGCACGTCGCCAACGGGCTCTCCGCCGAGCAGGAGGATGGGCAGCGTCGTCGAGCGCGCGACCATCTCGTAGTTCTCGCAGTAGGGGAGCTTGAGCCAGACGTAGCGGCTGCTGTCGCCGAGCGCGGCCGCCGCGCCCGCCGTCCGCGTCAGTTCCTCCGCGGTCTTGATGATGCGGTAGCCGCCCTCGACCTTTTCGACCGGCAGCGACTCAAGAAACATCGGCAGCTTGAGCGGCGCCTGCTCGGAGATGGCGCGCACCGTGGCGAGCAGCGTCTTGAGCGAGTCCGGCTCCGAGTCGCAGAGCCGCAGCAGCACCTTCGTCCCGTCGAGACGCCACTCGGCGCAGGCCGCAGGGCTCGGGCCGCTCATCGGGTCGTCTATCTCCCAACTGCTCCCGAGCAGGCCGGCGCGGTTGAGGCTGGCGACGAGCAGCTTTTCGTCGAGGAACGCGGGGCCGCCCGCGCGCTTCATCAGGTCGTGGATGACGAGCAGGTCTTCGATGATGTCCATCGTGGCGAGCACGCCGTCCACCACCTCGCTCTGGAGCACGCGCAGCGTCCGCGCGAGGTAATCCCGTCGGTCGGCCATGCGGAACGGGTCGTCGCCGACGCGCGTCACGCGCCGCGCGGGGTGGTCGGAGGCGAGGATGTTGAGCTTCCCCTTAGGGGCCACGCTCTCGCGCCGGCGGCGCTCGCGTGCGACGCGCATCGGCAGCTCGGGGTCGCTCACGCGCAGCTCGGTCACCTGTTCGAGTATCGAAACGGGCAGAAACTTTTTCGCGTCGAATGACAAACTCTAAAACCCTCCTCTTTGTTCAACGAAGGCCAGCGCCTCCCGCTCCGCGGGCATGAAGTTGGCGCAGCCGTGGCGGGTGACGACGATGGCGCCGCAGGCGTTTCCCATCCGCGCCGCGCGGCGCCAGTCCCACCCCTTCAGATAGCCGTAAAGGAAGCCGCCGGCGAAGGCGTCGCCCGCGCCGAGGACGTTTAAGACATCGACGGCGAACGTCGCGGCCTCGACCACTTCGCCGCCGCGCGGGAAGACGAGCGTGCTCCGCGCGCCGCGCTTGACGACGAGCGCCTCGGGCCCCGCGCCGAGCAGTTCGTAGACACCAACAGTTAACGCGCCGCCCAAAGTGGCGGAAGACTCGGACGCTTCATGCTCTTCGTCCCGCCGCGCGCCGTCCACGCCGAGCGCCGCCTCCACCTCTTCGACCGTGCCGAGGACGATGTCCACGAGCGGGAGCAGAGAGCGAACCTGCTCGGAGTATGCGCGCCGGTCGGGCCACATTTCGGCGCGCACGTCGAGGTCGAGCACGACCTTGTTGCCCTGCTCGCGTGCGCGCCCGGCGGCGAAGCGCGTCGCCGAGCGGCTCGGCTCGCGGCTGAGGCCGGAGCCCGTGACGAGCAGCGCGCGCGACTCGGCGACGGGCGCGGCGAGCACGTCTTCGACGGTAAGTTCAAGGTCGGCGCAGTTGTCGCGGTAGGGGACGATTGGGAAATGGTCGGGCGGCTGGATGGCGAGCATGAAGGCGCTCGTCCGGCGGCCGGCCTTACGCGGGCTGAAGGACGCCTCGACGCCCTCGCGCGCGAGGAAGTCGAGCACGAAGTCGCCGACGAGGTCTTCGCCCACCGCCGTCAAGAGCGCCGCGCGCAGGCCGAGCCGCCGCGCCCCGACGATGACGTTCGTCGGCGAGCCGCCGACGAAGGCCGAGAAGGTCTTGACCTCGACGAAGGGCGCGCCGATCTCGTTCGCGTAGAGATCAATCGAGCTGCGCCCCATCGCCAGAACGTCGTAGTTCATAGCCGTTAGCTGTTAGCCGTTAGCTGTTAGCCGGAAGGAAACAGCATCTTTTCCTTTTCGTTTCGACTTCGGTTTTGCTAATAGCGAACGGCTAACGGCTAATAGCTACTATCGAGCGGGCGGCGCGGGTCTATGAAGAGCCACATCACGACGCCGACGAGGAGGAAGCCGGCGGCGACGTAGAACCCGAGCGTCCACGAGCCGAGCTTCTCCAGAATGTAGCCGAAGACGATGGGGGCGAGCGTGCCGGCGAGGTTGCCGAAGGTGTTGGTCGTGCCGCTCACGACGCCCGCGCGGTGCCCGCCGATGTCCATGCAGGTGGCCCAGACCGAGGGCGTCGTCAGGAACTGGAAGAAGAGCGCGAGCGCAATGAAGAGCGCGGCGGCGACCGCGTTCTCGGTCAAGGCGACCATGACGAGCATCACCGCGCTCATCGCCAGCCCGAAGACGCCGACGCCGCAGCGCGCGATTCTCTTGTTGCCGGTGCGCGTCGCGAGATAGTCGGTCAGCGCCCCGCCGCACAGGAAGGCGACCGCGCCGAAGACCCACGGGAGCGCCGAGAAGAGACCCGCCGAGGTCATCGTGAACCCGCGCGCTTCGAGCAGGTAGGTCGGAAGCCACGTGATGTAAAAGTAGAGGCTGTAGCCGTACGCGAAGTACATCGCGCACAGGAAAAAGATGTTGCGGCTGCGCAGGAAGGTCTTCCAGGGGATGGCGTGCGAGCGGTCGCGCCGCGCCTCGCCGTCGGCGCAGATGAGGCGCGTCTCGGCCGCGTTGACCGCCCCGTGCTCCTCTGGCGTGTCGCGGAACCACCAGTACCAAGCGGCGCACCACGCGACGCCGAGCACGCCGAACTCGACGAAGGGCAGCCGCCACCCCTGCTGGCCGATGAGCCAGAAGACGAGCGGCGGCGTCAGCGCCGCGCCCAAAGCGTGGCCGATGCAGACGCCCCCCATCGCGCGCCCGCGCTGCGTCGCGGGGAACCAGCGCGAGACCGTGCAGGCGGAGTTGGGGATGGCCCCGGCCTCACCCATGCCGAACAGGAGCCGCACGACGAACAGCGACCAGAAGCCGCGCGCGGCGGCCGTCAGCGCCGTGAAGGCCGACCACCAGAGCACGATGCGCGTCAGCGTCCGCCGCGTGCCGAAGCGGTCGCCGAGCCAGCCCGTCGGAATCTCGAAGAGCGCGTAGGTCAGCGTGAACGCGGAGAAGATGTAGCCGCGCTGCGACGGCGACAGGCCGTACTCCTGCGCGATAAACGGCATCGCCGCCGAGATGGCCAGCCGGTCGAGGTACGTCAGCGCGGCCAGCGCGAACAGGAAGCCGAGAACCTTGTAGCGCACGGAGGTCGCGCGCGCGGTTCCGCTCAACTCTGCGGCCAGCGCGTCGGTCGCGGGGGGCGTCATCTGCATGGTCGTCGCCGTCCTCTCTCTTTGAGCCGACTACCGTCTACTGCCCTGGAGTTTGAAGGTCTGAATCTGCCGGGGGCCGGCCTCGAAGGTGAAGCCGCCCGCGGCGGAGGCGGCCGACGGCCGTTCGGCGCAGTCCTCGACGGCGTTGCACGTGCGGACGGCCGCGCCGCCGAACAGAGGGCTCGCGACACGCACCTCGCGGCGCGCGCCGCCCGTCAGCTCGATGAAGCGGAGCACCGTGCCCGCGCCGTCCTCCGCGTGCTTCCACGCGCTCAGGAAGACCGCCGGGTCGCTCGTCTGCATAAAGCTCATCCGCTCGGCCGGCAGCATGTCGGGCGGGGCGGCCACCCTGTCCTGCGACTTGACGAGCGTGCTCTCCAAACGCGTGGTCTGTTCCCAGCCCATGCGGCTCATGGCCGCCGGGTCGAGCCGCCGCGCGCTCGTCAGCGCGTAGCGGAAGGTGAAGTCGCCGCCCTGCGCCGCGACGTAGTTGGTGCCCCAGTAGTTGTTCATCACGTATGCGAAGGCGGTCGAGCCCTTCGGCTCGAACTTCGTCGGCCACGTCCCGCGCACGATGTCGCCGAACGTCCACAGGAACGAGTCAACGCCGACGAGCCCGACCTCCGCTTCTAGGCCGCCGACCGAGACCCAGTTCTGCGCCGAGAACCATTCGAGCCCCGCGCCCGGCATCATGTCCTTCGCGGGGTTGACGACGCCGTTCTGCACCTCGTACCTGAACTCGGGCGAGCGCGCCGCGACGGGGAAGGCGAAGTATGCGGCCTCCTTCTTGTAGACCGTCTCCTTCGTGACGCGGTTGACGAACTCGATCTTCTTCTCGCCGTCGTGGAGGATGACTTCGGTGGAAATCTTCGGCGTGTTGACGCCGCGACTCTCAAGGCGCGCGCTCGTGCCCGCGGTCGTCTTCGTGACGGAGACGAGGCGGCCCTCGCCGGCCGCGTGCTCCTGAAGCTTTGCGAACGGCAGGTGGCGGCGGTATGTGAGCAGTTGCGTGAAGGGCGGGTTGTCGCCGCCCGTGACGTAGACGTACTGGTTGAAGCGGTACGCCGCCGCCGCGTCAACCAGCTCGCGGCTCAGCTCCTTGTCGTAGATGCTCCGCACGGAGCCCGTCGGAGGGTCGAGCGTGACGCGGTAGAAGCGGTTCTCGATGACGTTCGCCTGCGGCGCGGCGGCGGCGGCCGGCGGCGAGACGGCGTCCGCCGCTGTCGTTGAACCCGAAGGCGCGGCCGCCTTGTCCCTCACGACGTAAGTCTTGTACCCGACCGGCGGCGCCTCTCCGACGAAGCGTATGCGCTGGTAGGCCGTGTGGTCTTCGAGCACGTCGAAGGGGACGACCCGCCCGCCCTCGGGGTCGAACAGCTCGCGCGACTTCTGGAGGTCGAACTCCACCCAGCCGCGGCGCGGCCAGTTGAGCGTGTTGAAGACGAGGAGCGCGCGCGCGGGGGTGTTGACGCGCCCCGCGATGGCCGTCATCGAGCGGTCGAGCAGGTACTCGGCGCAGTAGCGCGCGTTGACGCCGTAGAAGCGTTTGTAAGCGAGCTCGCGGGTCGAGTCCTCGCTGTGCGGCTCGGTGACGCTGCGCCCCCAGCCCCAGGTGTGCTCGCCCATCAGCGAGATGTTCTCCCACATGCAGTCGAGCGCCTCGCGCGACGGCCGGTAGCGCGGGTCGACGAGCGAGGCGACGACGCCCAACTTCTCGGCGGAGACCGCGCGGCGCTCGGTCTCGCGCTCCATCGCCGCGTGGTACGCGTCCGAAGCGATGCCGTCCTCCCACATCGGCCCGCCGTCGCCGCGCACCACGGGGAGCTTGCCTTCGGCCTCGGCGGCTATCTTCCCCATCCCCTCGCCGAAGCCCGCGAAGCGCAGCTCCGGGTAGGCGAAGGTCGCGTTCCACTGCTCGGCGAGCGCGGCCTGCGACGGGTAGAGCGAGGTGTTCTCCCACTGGCTGCCGTGGAGCATCACGGAGCGCGGCGCGTAGTCGGGCCGCTCGTAGACGCGCAGGAAGCTCGGGAGCCCTTCGTAGCCGTTCGCCACCTGCGTCGGCAGGCCGAACTGGCTGCCGATCTGGTGGTAGTGGCGCGAGTACCACATCATGACGCGCGACCCGTCGGGCCCTTCCCAGTAGAAGGGCGAGCGCCGGTGCAGGTCGCCGAGCATGAGCGACGGGCCGCGGTCTGCGTTGGCGGCCGCAGCGAAGTACTTCAGCCCCGAGGCGGCGAGGATGGAGGCGTAGGCCCAGGAGTAGGAGGGCACGTCGGTGATGTTGGCCGTGTCCCACGGGCCGCCGGCCTCGCGGCTCAGTTTGCGCGAGCCGTAGAAGGAGCGGATGAGCGCCTCGCCCGTGGGGAAGCCCGTCAGGATGACGGAGTGCTGCGCGGGGACGAAGATTTTGTGTTCGCGCACCGCGTCGTAGAGCTTCTTCTTTTCGGCATCGCTCCGGCCTTCGAGGAAGTGGCGCGCCTGCCAGTAGCCGTCGAGCGTGAAGCGGAACTCGGGGTGCGCGACGCCCATGTCGAGCGCCTCGTTGATGATGCGGCTGTGGAGTTCGGCGAGCTTGGTCTGGAAGTCAGAGTAGCCCACGTCGAGGTGCTCGTGCGGCACCATGTAGACCGTCCACTTGCGCGCGGGGCTGACGGTCTGGTTGAACTTGTAGTCGCGCCCGCCCGCCCTGACCGTGACCTCGGCGCGCGCGCCGGCCGCGAACTCCGGGGCGCTGAACTCAAGGCGCTGCTCGCCGAACTCGCGCCCCGCGGCAGAGAGGGCTTGCGTGTCGCTCCAGCCGGGGAGCCGTAGCGTGACCGAGCCGTCGGGCGCGAGGCCGCGCCAGCGCACCAGCACCGAGACGACCTCCCTGAGCCCGCCGCCCTCGCGCCTGTAGAAGACGGTCGGCGTGACCGTCGCGCCTGTTATAACCGCCGCGCCCGTCGCGCCCGTCGCGCCCGCGTCCTGCGAGAACTCGATGGCGTCGTAGGTGAGGACGGCGAGGTCGGTCGTCTCGCCCCCGGGCAGCGCCGTCGAGAGCGGGTCGGTCATGGCCAGCAGCGTTATCTCGTTCGGCCCGCGGCGGAGAAACTCGGCCGGCACGTCGATGTCGAGCGCGCCGATGGAGTACTGCGGCAGGATGGCACCCTCGCTGTTCCCCTCCCTGTACGTCTCAAGCGGCTGATAGAACCAGCCGCGGCGGCCGTTGACCTCGACCCGCACGACGGGCGCGCGCGCCGTCTTGTAGATGAGCCCGAGCCGCAGGCGGTACGTCGCGCCCGGCGCTTCCGCGAGGTCGAAACGAATCTTGTGCGCGGCCCCCGCGTCGGCCCCCGCGGGCACGACGGCCTGCTGCGTGCCGGGCCAGTCCTTCGCCTGGGCCGTGGCCACGTCGAAAACTCTGGCAACGCCCGACGCGGGGCCGAGTTCCTCGGACGCGTTGTCGAAGACCCCTATTTTCCAGACGGTGCGCCCCTGCGCCGAGGCGCAGACGCTCAAAGCTAACGACAGAATAATCCCCAGGACGAAGTGTCTGCGCGTCAACGGCATTTGTCTCCGCTCGGTAGTTTGAAGCTACAACTGTTTTTGCAAGAACGTTTTCGGACGGCTGGCGAACGTGCCAAGCAAAATACTTCTTTCGGCCGAGACCGTCAAATTCAATTTGCCCCGGCGTCGATTTTCCCCTCGCGCACGGCCGCGGGGGTGTTATGTTGGCGGCGAGTTCCGAAGCCCTCGCACGGCGTCAAACGAGGAGCCCTTTCCCGATGCGCAGCACGTTTCTTCTCGTCGTTCTCATGCTGACGGCCGTCCCGCCGCTCCGCGCGCAGGCGGCCGGCTCGGCGCCGTCCCTGCGCCGCGAAGCGCCCTTGACCACGCCCTCGACGACGACGACGCGGCTCGACTCGCTGAAGACGGACGGCGTCTCGGCGGTCGAAGTCTCGGACTATACGTTCGGCGGCTTCGAGGGCGAGATGAAGTCGCCGCCGCACGCAGACCTCAACCCGCGTAAGGCGTTCGTCATCTACTGGAAAGATTTCGACTACCGCTTCGTCTTCTCGCACGAGGCGAGCTACTGCCCCTGGTTCGAGCTGCCTTCGGGGGCGGGCGTCTCCTACCAGATGTTCGAGGGCAACGAGGGCTGGGCCGAGCTTTTCAACGAGCAGGGGCGGCGCGAGCGCAACAGCTTCGTGGATGTCATCGAGGCGGGGCCGCGCCGCGTCTGGGTGCGCTGGACTTACTTCGGCGTCCATCTGCAAACGGGCGAGGCGGCCTACCGCGCGACGGAAGACTTCCGGGCCTTCCCGAACGGGCTCGTCCTGCGCCGCCAGAGCTACCGAACGCTCAAGCCCGGCGACACGCGCGGCTACGCGCGCGAGCCAATCGAGTTGATAGTCCTCAGCCCCGTCGGCCGCCAGTGGTTCGACGTGCTCGCCCCGGAGCCGGCGACCGGCGAGAGCCGCGCCTTCATCGGACTCGACGCCTTCTCGCGCGCGCGCGTGGACATCTACTGGAAGCGCAGGGACGACCCGAAGAAGCTCTTCGCCGGCACGACGCGGCGGACGGGCTCGCCGTGGAAGGAGATCGACGACGCGCGCGGCTTCGCCGGAATCATCCCGCTGCGCGACGGCTCGCCCTTCTTCGTCATCGGAGACGCGTCGGGGTTCCCGCACGAGACGACGCGGCTCAAAGAGCACGGCGACCGCAAGGGGACGGGCGGCTGGGGCTGGGGCACGCTCACCTGGGATCACTGGCCCGTCGGCTGGCTCAACAGTCAGGCGCACGACCAGACGCCGGAGACCTTCGGCCGCTACCCCTCCCACTTCGCGCCGTTCGGCCTCGACCTGTGGGGCATGCCGAACGAGGAGACCGAAGGCCGAGACTTCTACTCTCTGCTCGGGGTCGCGGGCCGCGACGCCGAAGAGGTGCGGAGGCTGGCGCGCGACTGGCTCAACACCAGCTCCGTGCGAGACCCATCGAGCGCCGCCTCACTACGCCCGCCGCGCGACGCCCCTCGCCGCAAAGATAAAAATTAACTTCAGAGACGATGAGGCGGCCGCCTGCCCCCGCGCCTCATTAGCTTGATGTGGGCGGCGTAGCCGCCGCCGGGGGCCAGCCGGAGCGTCAGCGTCTCACTCATGGCGGCGTTGCCCCCGTTGACCGTGAGCTGCGTCGGGTCGGAAGCGGCCGCCTCGCCGTCGGCGTAGGCGGCAATCGCCCAGGTGCCGCTGCCGATGAAGCCGAGCGGCACGCGGAGCGTGCGCGGCTCCTCGTTGGTCATCGCGCCGACGAACCAGTCGCGGCCGCGCCGCCGCGCGACGACGATGTACTTGCCTATCTCGCCCGCGACGACGCGCGTCTCGTCCCAGCTCGCCGGGACTTCGCGCAAAAACTCCGCGCCGGGCTGGCCGCGGTACGCGCCCGGGTGGTCCGAGACCATCTGGAGCGGGCTGTCGTAGACGACGTACATCGCCAACTGGTGCGCGCGCGTCGTCATCACGAGCGGGAGTTTGTCCTGCGGCTTGAACGCGGCGCGCGTCACGCTGCGGAAACCTCCCGGCGTGTAGTCCATCGGGCCGACGAGCATCCGCGTGAACGGCAGCGTCACGTTGTGCGTCGCCGTGACGCGGTCGCTCCACTTGTTGTACTCGCCGCCGAGCACGCCCTCCTGCGTCAGGTAGTTCGGGTATGTGCGCACCAGCCCCGTCGGCTTGTACGCGCCGTGGAGGTCTACGACGAGGCGGTGCTCGGCGGCCTTGCGCAGGATGCGGTGGTAGAAGCCGACCATCTCCTGATCGTCGCGATCCATAAAGTCCACCTTGACGCCCTTCACCCCGATTCTCTCGTAATACGGGAAGGCCCTGTCCATCTGGTCGCGCGCCGGTATCCAGTGGAGCCAGACGATGATGCCGACCTTACGCTCGCGCGCGTAACGGACGAGGCCGGGCAGGTCTATCTCGGGGATTGACTTCGTGATGTCGGCCTCGGTGTCGGCGTCGTCGCCCCAGGAAGGCTTCTTCGTGTACCAGCCGGCGTCCACGAGCATGTATTCGAGCCCCGTCTCGGAGGCGAAGTCGATGTAGTGCTTCATCGTTGCGTCGTTCATGCCGGGGCGCGCGACGCCCTCGGCGACCTGACCAGACCACCAGTCCCACGCGGCCTTGCCCGGCCGAATCCATGAGGGGTCGCGGACGACGCTCGGCGGGTTGAGGCTGAGAAGCAGGGTTGACTCGACGAGGCGGCCCGGCTCGTCGCCGAGCATCAGGACGCGCCAGGGCGACTCGTGCGGCGCGCGTCCGCGGACGGCCGAGCCCTCCTCGCGCCCGCCGAACGGCGACAGGCGAGAGACGAGCGCGTCGGGCACTCCTGCGAGCCCGTGCAGGTACATGCCGGCGTAGTCTTCTAGGTCGGCCTCGGCGACGGCGAACGCGGGGCCGCCCGCGACCTGCGCGACGAGCGGAAGCCCCGTCTTCGCGCCCGGCTCGATGCGGCCGAGCGTGACGGGGTCGAACTCCTTCTCGTAGTTCGAGTGGAAAGTCCGCAGCCGCAAAGCCCAGCACGGGTGGTCTGCGGCGAAGCGAAACTCGCTCCTCTCGTCAACTATCTCGAACTCTTCCAACCGGGGCTGTTCGGGAATCACGTAGCGGAAGGCCGCGCCGTCGTCGTAGGCGCGGAAGACTATCCCCAGCCTGCGCCGCGCGCCGGCGCTCTCCTCGAACGAGACGGCGAGTTCGCGGTAGCGGTCGCGCGCGCGGCTCGCCTTCCCCGCGACGAGGTCGTACCACGAGTCGTGCGCGCGACGGCGCGTCCCGGTCACACGCAACCCGCCCGAGAGCGGCCCGCCGTCTTTGAAGACGAGGCCGAGCGAGGAAGGGATGACGACCGGGCGTCCGCCGTAACTGACCGCGTAGGTGGGCGCGCCCTCCCGGCTGAGCGCGAAGGTGACCGCCACCCTGCCGTTCGGCGAGCGGAGTGTGACGACGCCCTCGCGCGGCTGTGCGGGGGCGGAGCCGGCGGGGCCGAGTAGGAACAGGGTCAGGAGCAGGAGCGAGGCCGGCAGCGTTGTTCTCTTCATCTCTTCTTTGTACCTGGGGCGGGGGCGCGTTGTTTGACAAAGCAAAGCCGAATCGCATACAAGCGACGATGTTATCACCTTCCGCTTCGGGCGAACCCATTACATGACCCAGGACTTAATCGCCGCCATCGACATCGGCGGGACAAAGATCGCGCTCGGCCTCTCAGACCTCGAAGGCCGCCCGCTCCCCTTCCGGCGCTTCCCGACGAAGGTCGAGCGCGGCCCACACCGCATCGTCGGGCAGGCGCTCGACGAGCTTGAGAAGATGACGGCGGAGGCGGGCGGGCGCGTCGCGGCCGTCGGCGTCGGGTGCGGCGGGCCGCTCAACCGGGGCCGCGGCCTCATCCTCTCGCCCGCGAACCTTCCGGGGTGGGACGAGTTCCCCGTCGTCGGCCTCGTCCGCGAGCGGTTCGACGTGCCCGTCGAACTAGACAACGACGCCAACGCCGCCGCGCTTGCGGAGTACGAGTACGGCGCCGGGCGCGGCGCGCAGAGCATGGTCTACATGACCATCTCCACGGGGATAGGCGGCGGCGTCATCATCGGCGGGAGATTGATTCACGGGGTGGGCGACGCGGCGGGCGAGGTCGGGCACATGATAGTCGCGCCGGGCGGGACGCCCTGCGGCTGCGGCTCGCGCGGCTGTCTTGAGACCATCTGCTCCGGCACCTCCATCGCGCGGCGCGCGGCCGAGCGCCTCGCCGACGGCTCGCGCCACTCGTCGCTGCTCGAAGCCGGCGGCGGCTTGAAAGAGATCACGGCGCTCGCTGTCGCGGAGGCCGCGCGCGCGGGCGACCCCCTCGCGGTCGAGGTCTGGGACGAGACGATAGAATACCTCGCCCTCGGCGTCGGCAACGTCATCGCCGCCTTCGCCCCGGAGGCGGTCGTCCTCGGCGGAGGGGTCTCGACCGCCGGCGAGCAGCTTCTCGGCCCCCTGCGCCGGCGCGTCCGCGAGTCTGTTAAAATAGCGCCGGTCGAACAGGTGCGTATCACGCAGGCCGAGCTGGGCGGCGACAGCGGCGTCTACGGCGCGCTGATTCTGGGCCGCCGGGCGCTTGAGTCGCGACACGCCCGCGGCGGTTGAAGGCGTCTTCCGCCGTCAGAGGCGGCCGCGCCCGTCGCGCCGCCACGCCGCAGAGATTCTCCTACCTACCTTGAGGAAACATTCGCGCATGAAGCAGACCCCCGGGGCGCGGCTCGCCCCTTCGACCCTCCTCGCCTTCGCGCTGCTGCTCATGGCCCCGGCGCCGCTCCGGGCCGCCGGGGCTCCGCCGGTTCCGCCGCCCCAGTCGTCGCGGTCGCGCGCGGGCTCGCGCCGTCCCGCCGTCGCGAAGGCGGGGCCGCGCTGGTGGCAGCGCGCCGTCTTTTACGAAATCTACCCGCGCAGCTTTCAGGACTCGGACGGCGACGGCGTGGGCGATTTGAAGGGCATCACCGCGCGGCTCGACTACCTGCGCGACCTCGGCGTGGACGCCGTCTGGGTCACGCCCTTCTACCCCTCTCCGCAGGTGGACTTCGGCTACGACGTGAGCGACTACGAGGAGGTCGACCCGCAGTTCGGCACGCTCGCAGACTTCGACCGGCTCGTGCGCGAGGCGCACCGGCGCGGCATCAGGGTCGTCATAGACTTCGTCCTCAACCACACCTCCGACCAGCACGCCTTCTTCAAGGAGGCGCGCTCGTCGAAGACTTCGCCGAAGCGCGACTGGTACATCTGGCACGACCCGAAGCCCGACGGCTCGCTCCCCAACAACTGGTCTTCGTCGTTCGGCCCCGTCGCGTGGACGTTGGACGAGAAGTCCGGGCAGTACTACTACCACTACTTCTACCCGCAGCAGCCCGAGCTTAACTGGCGCAACCCCGAGGTCGAGCGCCGCATGCTCGAAACCATCCGCTTCTGGCTCAGGCGCGGCGCGGACGGCTTCCGGCTCGACGCCGTCAACTACCTCTACGAAGACCCGCAGCTGCGCGACAACCCCGTGCTCCCCGAGTTTCGCTTCGGCAGCACGACCGAGCACGAGCAGGAGAAGAAGTACAACCGCGATCTGCCCGAGGTGCAGGACGCGATGGTGCGGCTGCGCGCCTTCAACGACCGCGTCAACCCCGAGAGCGTGCTCGTCGGCGAGGCGTACGTTCCGAAGTGGGATGAGCTGATGCGCTACTACGGCCCGTCGGACAACGGCGTCCACCTCCCCTTCAACTTCTTCCTCGTGATGGAGCCGGCGCGCTCGCAGTTGAAAGCCGCGGTCTTCCGCGACGTGATAGCGGCGAGCGAGCGAGCGCTCGCCGGGCGCTGGACGACATACGTGCTGTCGAACCACGACATCCCGCGCCACTACGACCGGCTCGGCGACGGCAGGCACAACGACGAGATTGCACGGCTCACGGCGACGATGCTTTTGACGCTGCGCGGGACGCCGTTCCTCTACTACGGCGAGGAGATTGGCATGGTGACGACCGAGCCGAAGACGGTCGAGGAGGTGCGCGACCCCGTGGGCCGGCGCTACTGGCCGCTCCGCAAGGGGCGCGACGGCGAGCGCACGCCGATGCAGTGGGACGCCACAACGCACGCGGGCTTCACCGCGGGCACGCCGTGGCTCCCCGTCCCGCCCGGCGCGCGCGAGAAGAACGTCGCCGCGCAAGTCAAAGACCCGGACTCGCTCCTCAACTTCTACAAGCGCCTCATCGCGCTGCGCCGCCGGAGCCGTGCGCTGCTCGACGGAACTTACACGAGCGTCGGCGACGACCCGCACGTCTACGCCTACCGGCGCACCGCGCGCGGCCAGACCGCCGTCGTCGCGCTCAACATGTCCGCCGAGCGGCGCGCGTTCAGGCTCCCGCCGCCGCCGGGGAGCCGGTCGTCCGTCTACTCCGTCGCGCTCAGCAGCCGTCCCGCGCCCGGGCACGGCCGCGCGGTCTCGGGCGAGCTGAGCCTCGCGCCCTTCGAGGCCGTCATCTTAACCGCGAGCACACGGTAGGAGATTCCCTCTTGAAGCAAACATTCCGCCAGCTGATTCTCTCGGTCTGTCTCTCTTCCCTCCTGCTCTCGGCGATGCCGGCGCTGCCGGCCCCGTCAACGATGTCGCAGGCGCAGACAGCGGGCGCGGGCGTGCCCGTCTACCTCGACACGCGCCTGCCGGTCGAGCGGCGCGTCGGTGACCTCGTCTCGCGCATGACGCTTGAGGAGAAGGTCGCGCAGATGATGAACAAGGCCCCGGCCATCGAGCGGCTCGGCGTCCCGGCCTACGACTGGTGGAACGAGGCGCTGCACGGCGTCGCCTACGCCGGGCGTGCCACGGTCTTCCCGCAGGCCATCGGGCTCGGCGCGAGCTGGAACCGAGCGCTCATGCGTCGCGTGGCCACGGCCATCTCCGACGAGGCGCGCGCCAAGCACCACGAGTCCGTCCGGCAGGGCAACCGCGGGCGCTTCTACGGCCTCACCTTCTGGTCGCCCAACATCAACATCTTCCGCGACCCGCGCTGGGGGCGCGGCCACGAGACCTACGGCGAAGACCCGCACCTCACGGCGCGGCTCGGCGTCGAGTTCGTCCGCGGCATGCAGGGGGACGACCCGAAGTACCTGAAGACCATCGCCACCCCGAAGCACTACGCCGTCCACAGCGGCCCCGAGCCCGAGCGCCACTTCTTCGACGCCCCGGCCTCCGCGCGCGACGTGCGCGACACGTACCTGCCCGCCTTCCGAGCCGCCGTCGTCGAGGCCGGCGCGGGCTCAGTCATGTGCGCCTACAACCGCGTCAACGGCGAGCCCGCCTGCGCGAGCAGCTTTCTGCTGAATGACGTGCTGCGCGGCGAGTGGAAGTTCGGCGGCTACGTCGTCTCGGACTGCGACGCCGTCGCCGACATCTACAAGCACCACAAGTACACGAAGACCGAGGAGGAGGGCGTCGCGCTCGCCGTCAAACGCGGCACGGACGTGACCTGCGGCTACGAGTACCGCGCGCTCATCCCCGCGGTCAAGCAGGGTCTCATCTCGGAGGCAGAGATAGACGTGGCGGTCAAACGCCTCTTCCACGCGCGCTTCCGCCTCGGCATGTTCGACCCGCCCGAGATGGTCAAGTACGCGGGCACGCCCTTCGCGGTCAACGACTCGGCCGAACACAGGGAGCTTGCGCGCGCCGCCGCGCGAGAGTCACTGGCGCTCCTTAAGAATGACAACGACACGCTGCCGCTCAGAAAGGACTTGAAGACCGTCGCCGTCATCGGCCCGAACGCCGACTCGCTCGAAGTGCTTCTGGGGAACTACCACGGCATCCCCTCGAAGTATGTCACGGCGGTCGAGGGCATCCGTGCGAAAGTCTCGCCGGGGACGACGGTGCTCCACGCGATGGGGACGACGCTCACGGGCGAGGCGCTCATCCCCGTCCCGGCCTCCGCCTACACCACTGAGGACGGCGCGCCGGGTCTGAGCGCCGAGTACTTCGCCAACGAGGAGCTGAAGGGCGAGCCCGCCGTCCGTCGCACCGACGCGCAGCTCAGCTTCAACTGGTTCACAGACCCGCCCGCGCCGGGGCTTCCTTACGACAGGTTCTCCGCGCGCTGGACGGGGCGGCTCACGGCCCCCTCGTCCGGCTCCTACCAGTTCGGCGCGAAGGCCGACGACGGCGTCCGCGTCTACCTCGACGACAAACTCGTCGTAGACACCTGGACGAACCGCGACGCGCCGACCAACGTCCCCGTCGAACTGGAAGGCGGGAGGGCTTACAAGCTCCGCGTCGAGTTCTTCGACCGCTACGCCGACGCCACCGCGAAGCTCGTCTGGGGGCCGCCGCGCCTCGCCGAGACGATGTTCGAGGAGGCGGTCGCGGCGGCACGCCGGGCCGATGTCGTCGTCATGGCTCTGGGGCTCGCGCCCTCAATCGAGGGCGAGGAGATGAAGGTCAAGCTCGAAGGGTTCCGGGGCGGCGACCGCACGTCGCTCGAACTGCCGAAGGTGCAGGACGATTTGCTGCGCGCCGTCCACGCCACGGGCAAGCCGGTCGTGCTCGTCCTCTTTAGCGGCGGCGGTGTCGCCGTTAACTGGGCCGACCGGGAAGTGCCGGCCATCGTGCAGGCGTGGTACACGGGCGAGGAGGGCGGCGCGGCCATCGCCGACGTTCTCTTCGGCGACTACAACCCGGCGGGCCGCCTGCCCGTCACCTTCTACAAGTCGGCCTCGCATCTTCCACCCTTCGAGGACTACCGCATGGAGGGCAAGACCTACCGTTACTTCAAGGGCGACCCGCTCTACCCCTTCGGCCACGGGCTGAGCTACACGCGCTTCGAGTACCGCGACCTGCGCGTGAAGAAGAGCGTTAAAGCCGGCGAGACAATCGAGGTCTCGGCCGAGGTTCGCAACGCGGGCAAGGTCGCGGGCGACGAGGTGGCGCAGCTCTACTTGACCGACGCGGCGGCCTCCGCCCCCGTGCCTTTGAGGTCGCTCAAAGGGTTCGAGCGCGTCCACCTGCGGCCCGGCGAGTCGCGCCGCGTCACCTTCAAGCTCGCGCCGCGCGACCTCGCGTTCGTGGACGCCGCGGGCAAGAGCGTGTTGGAGCCGGGCGAGTTCCGCGTAAGCGTCGGCGGCAAACAGCCCGGCTTCAAGGGCAGCGCCGACGCGCGGACGACCGGGGTCGTCACGGGCGGCTTCGTCGTTAAGGGTAACCGGATGGAGATTCCGTAAGGCAGCGTGATGAGCAGAAAACCGAGAGCCCCCTTCAAAGCGACGGCCGTTATGGTCGCCGCGGCCGTCCTCCTTCTCAACGCGGCGCTGGCCCCCGCGGGCGCGTTCGTGCAGGCGGCGCGCGGCGCGAGACAATCTTCAAGACAGCCCGCGACCGCAGACCTCGCCGCCCACGTCAACCCGTTCGTCGGCACGGGCAACTCGCCTCTGCCCGACTACCTCGGCGGCAACGCGAGCGGCAACACCTTCCCCGGCGCCACGCTCCCGTTCGGCATGGTGCAGTTCAGCCCCGACACCGAGAAGGGTTTCGGGCCGAACGACCGGGGCAGCTACGCGCACCACGACACAGCGATCCGGGGCTTCAGCCTCACGCACCTGAGCGGGCCGGGCTGCCCCATCTTCGGCGACGTGCCGCTGATGCCCGTCGCCGGCGTGGTCAAAGCCTCGCCGTTTACAGCGCCCGGCGACTACGTCGCGAAGTTCTCGCACGAGAGGGAGAGCGCCTCGCCGGGCTTCTACGAGGTCGCGCTCGACACGGGCGTCCGCGTTAAGCTGACCGCGACGACGCGCACAGGCTTCGGCGTCTTCGACTTCCCTCAAGGCTCGCCCGCGACGCTGCTCGTCGGCGTCGGGCGCAACGCTACGGGGGTGCAGGAGGCCGAGTGGCGCGTCGAGGGCGACCGCGCGATGAGCGGGTCGGTCGCGAGCGGCGGCTTCTGCGGCGCGCGCAACCGCTACGTGCTCTACTTCGCGGCCGAGTTCGACCGCCCGTTCGCCTCGTTCGGCATCTGGGAGGGCGAGCGCGTCCTGCCCGGCGTGAGCCCCGCGAAGGGTAAGCAGAACACCGGCGGCTTTGTAACCTTCGACAACCCTTCGGGCGTCGCCGTCCGCATCAAGGTCGGCGTCTCCTACGTGAGCGTCGAGAACGCGCGCGCGAACCTGCGCGCGGAGAATCCGGGCTGGGACTTCGACGCCGTACGCGCCGCGGCGCGCGCGCGCTGGAACGACGCGCTCTCGCGTTTGGAGGCGCGCGGCGGAACCGACGCCGAGCGGCGCGTCTTCTACACCGCGCTCTACCACGCGCTGCTCCACCCGACCACCTTCAGCGACGCCAACGGCGAGTACCTCGGCTTTGACGAGCGCGTCCAACGCGCGCCGGGCCGCGTGCAGTACACAAACTTCTCCGGCTGGGACATCTACCGCTCGCAGGTGCCGCTCGTCGCGCTCCTCTTCCCCGAAGAGGCGTCCGACATGATGCAGTCGCTCGTCAACGCCGCCGAGCAGGGCGGCGGACTCCCCCTGTGGCCCGTCGCCAACGACGAGAGCGGCGCGATGGTCGGCGACCCCTCGACCGCGAGCATCGCCTCGGCCTACGCCCTCGGCGCGCGCGGCTTCGACACGCGCGCGGCGTTGCGCGTGATGATACGCAACGCGACCGACCCCGCCGCCCGCTCGCGCTCGTACCCGGCGCGGAGCGCCCTGGCCGACTACGTGAAGCACGGCTACATCCCGATGGAGCAGAAGGGCTTGCGCGGGAGCCCTTCGGTCGCGCTCGAATACCAGACCGCCGACTTCGCGCTCGCTCAGTTCGCCAAAGCGCAGGGCGACGCGAAGACGCACCGCGAGATGATGCGGCGCGCGCAGTGGTGGACGCGCCTTTTCGACCCGGAGCACAGGTACATCCGCGGGCGCTGGCGCGACGGGTCATGGCTCTCCGGCTTCGACTTCAAGGCGATGCTCTACAAGCCGGAGCTTCCGTGGCGCTACGACAGCCACAAGTCCTACGTCGAGGGCAACGCCGCGCAGTACACGTGGATGATTCCGCACAACATGCGCGGCCTCTTCGAGCGCATCGGCGGGGACGAAGTTGTTATTAAACGCCTCGACGACTTCTTCAAAGAGTTCAACGCCGGCCCCGACCGCCCGCACTTCTTCATCGGCAACGAGCCGGTCTTCCCCGTGCCTTGGGCCTACAACTACGCCGGCCAGCCTTGGAAGACGCAGGCCGTCACGCGGCGCGTGCTGACCGAGCTGTTCACCGACACGCCGGGCGGCCTGCCCGGCAACGACGACCTCGGCGCGACTTCCTCGTGGGTGGTCTTCGCCGCGCTCGGGATGTACCCGTCGGTGCCCGGCGTCGGCGGCTTCTCGCTCAACAGCCCGCTCTTCCCGGAGGTGACGGTGCGCATGGGCCGGACGGGGCGCGCGCTCAGGATAGTCGGCGACGGCGCCGCGGCGCGCGCGCCCTACGTTCAAGGGCTGAGTCTTAACGGCGCGCCCTTCGAGAGCACGTGGCTCCCGTTCGAGAAGTTCGAGCGCGGCGCGACGCTGAGCTTCAAGCTCGCGCCGGAGCCGGACACCCGTCGGGCGACCCGCCCGTCGGCCGCCCCGCCCTCTTTCCCGGAAGGGATGGAGAGCGCGACGGCCCGTCGATGACGCCGGCGAGGTGAAGTGTCGGCCGAATAAAACGTGAGGGGCGCGCCGTCGTGTTCGGCGCGCCCCTCGCTTTCTAAGGCTGGCTCTCCGAATCCGGCGGCTACTTTTTCTCTTCGGCGAGAGCGCGCACGTGCGCAGACCATTCGGGTGCGGACATCGTCCTGAGCCGGGGCTGTTCGGCGGCCGCGTGCACCAGGCGCCGGAGCGCCGGGAGGATTGGGAAGTCCACCTCCGAAGGCGTCCTCGCCACCCTGTCGAGCAGCGCGAGCCGCTCCTCGCGCCAGCCGAGAGGCGGCGCGCCCCCGTGCGACAAGTACTGAACCGCTTCGAGCCCGGCGGCGGCCATCTCCGCGAGGCTGTCGGCGAGCGGCACGGCGTCGCGCATCAGCGGCGAGCGGTCGGCCGACACGCGCACGGCCGGCTGCACGCCGCGCCACTCTTCGAGCAGCGCACGCACGCGCTCGCGCCGCGACTCGAAGCGCGGCGCGTCTTCGACCAGCCCGGCGACCGCCGACGCGAACTCGCGCGCCGCGCGGCTGTCCGGCG
This sequence comes from Pyrinomonadaceae bacterium, assembly GCA_036399155.1. Lineage (GTDB taxonomy): Bacteria > Acidobacteriota > Blastocatellia > Pyrinomonadales > Pyrinomonadaceae > QHXN01. The sequence continues at coordinate 10,714 of DASWNR010000467.1, read as the reverse complement.
CCGCCGCGTCGACGAGCCGCGTGAGCGGAGTCATCTGCGTGACGGGGCGGTGCTTCTCGCGCTCGAAGAACGTCGGCCGCAGCGCGCCCAACAGGGTCTCAAGCGCGCGCGTCTCTTCGCCCCCGGCCAAGCGCCGCAGCATCCTCCCCTGAAACGAACGGTGCGTGAGGCCGACCTCCTCCAACTGCACGCCGACCGCGTCGAGCCGGCGGTACATGTCCTCCACGTCCCTGACTTCGCGCGGCGACCAGAGACGCTCGGCGACGGCGGCGAGGCGCGGCCAGATGCGCGAGTCTACGTTCTCCTGCCCGACGTACTCGGCCCACATGCACGCCTCGCCGCCGAGGACGCGCGCCGCCTCCGACGCGCTCAAGCCCGAGCCCTCGGGGAGCGGGTCGACGAGGTAGTGCGTCGCGGCCGGGAGCATGTAGTCGAGGTAGTACCCGTTCGAGAGGATGCCCGCGTAGCCCTTCCTCGCGCCCTCGGCCAGCGACTGCGGGCCGCGCCACGACTGGACGACGGTGTCGCGCGGAAGGTCCGGGTGCAGTATCTCATCCCAACCGACCATCTTCTTCCCGTGCTTCGTGACGATCTGCGAGACGCGCCGGTTGAAGTACGCCTGGAGCGCGTGCTTGTCGGCGAGGTTGTTCTTCGACATGAACGCCTGCACCTGCGGGCTCAGACGCCAGTGCTTGCCCGTCACCTCGTCGCCGCCGGTGTGCATGTAGGCGTCGGGGAAGAGCGCGGCCATCTCGCCGAGAAAGCGGTCGAGGAATTTGTAAGTCTCCTCTTTCGTCGGGTCCATCGCCGCGTCGAAGACGCCGTAGCGGCGCTCTATCTGGTACGGCCCCGGCGCGGTGGCCAGCTCCGGGTGGCCGACGAACCAGCTTGTCGAGTGCCCGGGCACGTCGAACTCCGGCACGACGCGGATGCCGCGCGCGGCCGCGTAGGCCAGAACGTCGCGCACCTCGTCCTGCGTGTAGAAGTTGCCGTCGGAGCCCAACTGGTGGAGGCGCGGGAAGACTTTGCTCTCGACGCGGAAGCCCTGATCGTCGGTGAGGTGCCAGTGAAAGACGTTGAGCTTGACGGCGGCCATGCCGTCGAGGTTGCGCTTGACGACCTCGACGGGCTGCCAGTGGCGCCCCACGTCCATGAGCAGCCCGCGCCACGGGAAGCGCGGCGCGTCGTTGATGCGAGCCTCCGGGACGAAGTAGCCGCCGCCGTCGGCCGCCACGAGTTGAAGGAAGGTCTCCAGTCCCCGCAGCGCGCCGACCACCGTCGCCGAGTTGACGAACGCCTGCCGCTCGGAGACCTCAAGCGCGTATGACTCGTCCTGCCCCAATTCGGGCGTGGCCGGCCCCGCGCCGCGGCACTGTATGACGAGGTTGGCCGCGGCCGGAATCTCCGCCAGCCCGCGCGCGAACTCAAACCCGGTGCGCCGCTCAAGGCGTCTGACGGCGCGGTCGAGCGCGGCCAGCAGACGCGCGTCCGTGTGTCCCTGCACCGCGACGCTGAAGGTGGGCTCGACCTTCATCCTCCCGCCGAGCAGCCGCAAAGACGAGGGCGTCGGCATGAGGTTGTGTCGCGGCGACGGGATGGCCGCCGCCGCGCCGGGGCGCGCCTCCTGCGCGGGCGAGAGATAGTTGTAGGGCGCGAGCGTCGCGAGCAGGAGCGAGCAGACGAGCGCCCGCTTGAGCGTTTTCATTCTTTCCTTCATCGAGAAGACGTTTTCCCTTTGGGGCGTTTCGGAGAGCGCGTACAATGCTTCGCGCGGTTATACCACAACCAACTTGACGGACGTATCAAGCCCGGCGGCCGGCGCAGGGCTGCGCCCCGTGCGGAACAACTGATGCCGAACAAACGACTGTTGATACTGGGCGCGTGCTGGCTCTTCGCCCTCGCCGCCGCGGCCCCCGGAGTGTGCGCGAACCCGGCGGCGGGGCGAGGCCGTCAGGCTTCGCCCTTCCAGGTAGAGCTTAACAACGGCTCGCTCAAGGTAACGCGCGGCGCCGACCCCATCATCTCCAACGCGCGTCTGCGGCTGCGCTTCGCCGACAACACGACCGTCACAGGCAACTTCGAGCCGGCCGGCGGTGACGCGGGCTCCGACGGCGCGGGTCGCTACGAACTCCGGCGGTACGACTTCAAGCCGGTGGCCGCCCCGGGCAGCGCGGCGAACGCGCCGGCGCACAAGGCGACGCTCGAACTGCGCCGGTACGCGGGCTCCGAGACGTTCGTCGCCTGGCTCGACTACGACGGCCCTCCGCTCTGGCCGCGCGACGGCGTGATGCTCCTCATGGGGCTCGACGCCTTCGCGCGCGGGACGGCGCAGAAGCGGCTCAAGCTCTACTGGACGGCGCCCGTCTTCGTCTCGGACTACCGCCTGCTCCCGCCCGCCAACCAGCTCCTGCTGTGGCAACAGACGAAGCGCGGGGGCTATCACCTGATGGTTCCGATGGCGGGGGGCGGGATGGTCGGAGAGCTGGGCGTCGCCGAGATCAACTACCGACCCGAGTTCCGCGTCGCGGCTTCGAGCTACGACCCGAAGCACTCGCCGCGGCGCGTGCCGCTCTTCGCTTACTCGTCTTCGGACGACCCGTATCGCTTGGCGCGCGAGACCTACGAGACGGCCTTCGCCGCGACGGGGCAGCACGGGCGCCTGCGCTGGCAGAAGGGCTACCCGGAAGTCTTCCGCGACTTCGGCTGGTGCTCGTGGAACGCCTACGAGAACCGCGTGACCGAGGAGAAGGTTCTCAACAGCGTGCGCTCCTTCAGAGATAAGCGCATCCCGCTCGGCTTCGTGCTCGTCGACGACGGCTGGCTCTCCGTGACGCGCGACGGGCAGGACGGGCGGCTCACGGGCTTCGCCGCCGACCCGAAGAAGTTCCCGCGCGGGCTCGAAGGGCTCGCGCGCGCTCTGCGCGGCGAGTACTCGGTCAGGCACGTCGGCGTGTGGCACACCTTCCAGGGCTACTGGTCGGGCGTGGACAGGGAGTCGGCCCTGGGAGGCGCACACCCTCTGCTCCACGGGCGCGACGACAAGTCTCTGCCCGACCCGCGCGAGGGTCGCGGAGAGTCGTTCTACGCCGAGTGGTATCGAAGCCTGAAGGCTTGGGGGTACGACTTCGTAAAGGTTGACGGGCAGGCCAACAACGTCAGGTTCACGGACGGGCTGATGCCACTGTTCGACTCCGGCGGAGGCACGCAGCGCAATCTCGAAGGCGGCGCGCGCGCTTTCTTCGCCGACGCGGCCGGCGCGGCCGGCACGCCGCCGGGGCTCGGCGTCATCAACTGCATGGAGATGACGCTTGAGAACGTCTACAACTGGCGCGACTCGAACATCGCGCGCAACAGCGACGACTACCTGCCCGACGTGGCGCAGAACTACGCCGACCACGTCTACCAGAACGCCTACAACGCCTTCTGGATGGCGAACTTCGCCTACCCGGACTGGGACATGTTCCAGTCGCACGACCCGCGCGCGGAGTTCCACGCGGCGGCGCGCGCGGCGAGCGGCGGCCCCGTCTACGTCACCGACGAGCTTGGCAGGGAGCGCGCGGAGGTCTTGCGGCCGCTGGTCTTCTCCGACGGCCGGTTGCCGATGCTCGACGGGCCGGGGCAGCCGACGCGCGACACGCTCCTGCGCGACACGGCGCTCGAACCCGTCCCGCTCAAGGTCTTCGGGCGCGTGACCCGCCCCGGCTTCGCGGCCGGCGTGGTCGCGGCTTTCAACGTGAACAAGAGCGCGCCGAAAGTTACAGGGGAACTGAGGCTCGTAGACGTGGAGGATTTGCCCTCGCCGGCCGGCCTCGCGACGCGTGTGGCGGTCTACCGCCGCAGCGACGGCCGCGCCTTCGCCCTCGGCGGCGGCGGCCCGCGGTCGCTGCCCGTGAGCCTCGCCGAAGGCGGATTCGACTTCTTCACGCTGGTGCCCGCGGAGGGCGGCGTCGCGGTCTTCGGTCTGCTCGACAAGTACGTCGGCGCGGCGGCGGTCGTCTCGCTGAGCCGTGGGGCCGGTGCCGTGGACGTGCGGCTGCGAGAGGGCGGCGACTTCGGCGCGTGGTTGGAGCGCGCACCCGCGCGCGTCGAGCTTAACGGCCGCCCGCTGCCCCCTTCGGCCTACTCTTACAGCGGCGGGCTGCTGCGCGTCCCTGCGTCGAGCTTCGGCGCGGCGCGTGGTGAGCGCGTCTTGCGCATACGCCTCGCGCGGGGCGGTCGTTAATCAGGAGCGCGGCGAAAGAAGCGGACAGCAGAGAAGGCCCCCGACTTCGGGGGCCTTCTCTGCTGTCGGCGTAGATTTGTCGGCTCCGTTAGAAGATGAACTTGAAGCCGAGCTGAATCTGACGCGGGAAGTTGCGCTGGTTGCCGAGGTTCACACGCCCGAAATCCGTGGCGTTCGGGTTCGTCTGCGGCGCGTTGAACCAAGGCGTGTTCGTCAGGTTGAAAGCCTCGGCCCGGAATTGCAGGCGCGTGGTCTCGGTAAAGTGGAAGCTCTTGTTGAGCCCGAGGTCGAGCTGCGGGGGCGAGTGATCCCTGAGCGAAGAGACGCGCAGCGGCGTCGTGCGCAGGGTGTCGGCGGTGCTGTTCCCGCCGAAGCCGCGCAGCGCGCGCAGCCGCCAGGCGGGGTTGTTGCAGGTGGTGCTGGTGCCGCCGATGAAGTTGCCGTTCCCGCGCTGCACGCAGTTGTTGAACCAGTCCCCGGTCAGGTTCGGGTCGCCGTTGCTCGGGTCTACGATAAGGTCGGCGTCGCCGTTGAACCCGATGGGGTTGCCGGACTGGAACCTCGCGATCCAGGTCAGCTCCCACCCGCCCGCGACGAGGTCCAACGCCTTGTTCATCCGGTCGCCGAAGGGGCGGCCCCTCCCGACGGGCAGCATGTAGACGCCGCTGAAGGCCCAGACGTGCGTGCGGTCGCTGCCGCTGATGACCTTGGTCGGCTCTGCGTCCTGGTTGTTCAGGAAGTTGATGGCCTCAAGCGTCTTCGACCAGGTGTAGGAGCTGACGAGCGTCAGCCCGCCCGCGAAGCGCTTGTCGATGCCGAACTGGAGGCCGTCGTACCAGATGCGCCCGACGTTCTCGAAGGCCATGTTGACCTGGTTGAACTGCGGGAACGGGCGCAGCAGTTGGCGGCGCTGGACGGTGGCGTTGTTCAGGCTGGTGCCGGGGAGCAGCCCCGCGAACGGGTTGGTCACCTGCTGGTTGCAGAAGCTCGGGTTCTGCCGACACTGCTCGAGCTGCGCCGCGCTCAGGTCGTTGATGTTGCGCGTGCCGATGCCGCCCGACCTCTGGACGTTCCAGTCGCCCGTCAGGATGTCGTTCGAGCGGCTGCCGACGTAGGAGAGGTCCATCCGAATCTGCCAGGGGAGCTGGTGCTGGACGCCGATCGACCACTGCTGCACGCGCGGTATCCCGTGGTCGGGGTTGCCGAAGGTGATGTCGCCGCCGGCCTGCGTGAGCAGCCCGAGCGACGCGCCCGCCGGCTCGACGACGCCCGACGGGAACGGGTTGCTCAGACGCGACTGGCCCGTGACGGGGTCTGTGAACGGCGTGAACCCGGCGGCCTGGCCGCTGGCGGTCGAGTTCGGGGCCAGGAAGGTGTCGATGGTGAAGCCGGTCGAGCCGCCGAACTCGGCCTGCGGGAAGAAGAAGACGCCGTAGCCGCCGCGCACCACGGTGTTGCGCGTCGCCTGGTAGGCGAAGCCGAGGCGCGGCTGGATGTTGTTCCGGTCTTTATCGAACGCCTCCTCGGGCTCGCCGCCCACGCCGGTGAAGAGCAGGCCGCCGCGCAGGTTGGTGCAGGACGGGCACTCGGAGACGCCGGCGCGGCCGGCGATCTGCGCGGCGAGCGGGCTCGCCTGGTCGAACGCGAAGCCGCGGTTCTGCCGGTTGAAGCGCTCGACGGGCGGGCCCTCGTAGTCGTAGCGCAGCCCGAGGTTGAGCGTCAGCTTCTGGCTGACCTTGAAGTCGTCCTGGACGTAGCCGGCGTAGTAGCCCCAGCGGAACGACTGCTGCGCGAGGTTCTGGATGCGGCCGCTGGTCGGGTAGCCGAGCAGCAGCGAGGCGATGGCGTTGCCGGTGTTGTCCGACGAGGCCGGGTTGGCGCGCGTGAACGAGCGGTCGAACTGGAAGAAGCCGCCGCCCCACGAGAACGAGCCGCCGCGCTGGTTGGGCCTCAGGTCGCGCATCTCGCCGCCGATGTTGAGCGTGTGCCGCCCGCGGATGTGCGTCAGGTTGCCCTGGAAGGTCACGACGTTGGTGACGTTGTTGCTCGGGTTGCGCGGCCCCCAGCCGAAGAAGGTGTCGCCGCCCCAGTACTGGTCGATCTGGAGCCTCGGCACGATGGAGGTCGGGCGCGCGTTGGAGAAGGATGACGGGAAGCCCAGCTGCGTGGCGTCGAAGGGCTGTGCGTTCTCGCGGAAAGCGGCCTGGATGAAGCGTGAGTATGAGGTGCGTAAATTAAGTATCGTCGTGGAGCTGAGGGTGCCGACGACGTCGAACACCACGCCCTGGTTCTCGCGCACGAGCGGGTCCTGCGCGTCCATCCCGATGTTGCCGACGCCGAGCGCGTTCTGGATGTTGAACTCCTCGCGCTTGTTGGTGTAGTAGCGGCCGAACATCCGCCAACTCTCGCTGAAGTTGTGGTCGATGCGTGCGACGTACGAGTGGTAGTCGTCCGAGATGATGTTGTTGCCGAGCAGGAAGTTGTTTGTCGAGCCCGCCTGCGTAAAGTTCGGCAGCGGCATCGTGTTGACGATGTTGACGCCGATGGTGTTGAGCCGGTTGGCCGGGATGACGTTGCCGGGGAACGGCTGGCGCGTGCAGACGCCCTGCGCGTTGCAGGTGGTCGTCAGGGGGTCGTAGATGGTGACGCCCGACTGCGAGAAGTTGCCCTGGCGTTCGAGCGCCGTCGGAGTCCGGGCGGTCGAGTCGGTGTTGGGCCTCGTCTGCTTGTAGCCCTGGTATGCGAACATGAAGAACGTCTTGTCGCGGCCGCTGAAGAGTGACGGGCCGCCCTCGCCGAAGCGCGGGAGCATGACCGGGCCGGTCAGCACGAAGCCGTAGTCGTCCAGCTTGTTCGCGCCGAGGTTGCGCCCCGTCCCGGCCTCGGTCTCGAAGCGGGGGCGGCCGGCGGCGTTGCGCGGGAAGGTGTTGGCGTCGAGCTGGTAGCGGCGCACGAAGTCGTAGAGCGTGCCGTGGAAATCGTTGCCGCCCGCCTTGGTCGTGACGTTGAAGACGCCGCCGCTCGTGCGGCCGTACTGCGCGTCGTAGGTGTTCGTCATGACCTTGAACTCGTTGGTCGCGTCCACCTGCGGCACGAAGGCGATGTTGTTGCTGCTGCGCAGATTGTTCTGCTCGGGGTCGGTGATGGCGTTGTTGGGCGCGCCGTCGAGCAAAAACTCGTTGTGGCGGTTGAGCCCGCCGTTGATGGAGAACTGCACGTTGTCGCCGTTGTCGAAGGGGCGCGTGTTCTGCGGGTTGCCGTTGAAGGTCACGCCCGGCGAGAGCACCGCGAGCATGATGGGGTTGCGGCCGAGGTTGAGCGGCAGCTCGTTGACCCGCATGTTCTCGACGACGAGGCCGCGCGAGGCCGTGCTCGCTTCGAGCAGGGGGTCTTCGGCCGTGACGGTCACGGCGTCCTGAACCTGCCCGACCTCAAGGTCTACGTCGAAGCTTATCTTCTCGCTGACGTGGAGCGTGATCTTCTCGTTGACCACGCGCTTGAAGCCCTGCGCCTCGACCGTCACGCTGTAGTCGCCCGGGATGAGGAACGGCAACGTGTAGTTGCCCTCCTCGGTCGTGGTGGCCGTCGTCGTCTGGTTGGTGGACAGGTTGCGCGCCGTGACGGTCGCGTTGGGGACGGCGGCGCCGGCGGCGTCTCTAACCTGCCCGGTCAGCGTGGCGCGGAACTCCTGCCCGAAGCAAGTTAGCGCCGACACGAGCACGCAGAAGATGATCGCTGGCACACGCCAACGTAGACTACGGTTCATAGATCCTCCTGAAACAGAACTGAAAGGGGTGACCGAATTCTTAGGATTTATTTTGGAAACGCTTACACGGGAACTGTCGTCGGCGGGAGATTGTTCGGCTGCCCACCAAAGTAGCGCGATACTACTAACAGCGCGGACACATGGCAAGTGAAAACTGCAACTTTACATTGCTTGCAAAATTAGTGGCGGCGAAGGAGGGATTTTAGACCGGCCCGCTGCACAAAACCCCGCCCCGCCCCTAGTCCACATCGCTCTCGGCGATGATGCGCCGGTAGGTCTGCCGCGCCGCCTCGTAGGCGCGCTCGGCTTCGGCGCGCTCGCGCGCGGAAATTTTCGGCCCCTTCTGTAACCAGCACTGGTCGACGGCCTTCAGGCACCACTCGGCGCTGCGGCGCGAGGCGCGGACGGGGCGACCCCCGACGACGACGAAGACCGGGTTCGTGTGTGAGGAGGGCAGGACGCGAAGCGCCACCCAACTGCTGCGGCCGACCTCGACGTCGAAGGAGACCTCGCGGGCGGCGCCGTCGGCCGGGACGTTGCGGCGCGCGACCGCCTGCCCGTTGACGATCAGCTCTACGGGGACTTCGCGCGTGCCGTGGACGCGTGCGCGCTCCAAGTCCCAGTAGGGCGTCTCGTCGTGGCGGCGGCCGGCGACGCGCTCGCCCGGCGTCTCGCCGAGCAGCGCGGCCACGCGCGCCGTCACGCGCACCGACCGCGGGGCGTCGAGCCGCAGCTCGCTCCCGCGCGTCCCGACCTCCACGCCGCCGACGCGGAAGTCCATCAGGTGGCTTCGGCCGTCGGAGACGTAGGCCCGCCCGTCGCGTATGCCGCGCACCCATGCGTCGTAGTCGAGCGCGCCGTCGAGCCGGACGTACGAGCGCCCCATGCCGACGCGCTCGCCGTAGATGCAGGGAAAGTCCGTCTCGCCGCTGATGCGCGTGCGGAAGCCGCTGTTGAGCGTGTGATACCAGATGTTGAGTTCCCAGACGGGCGGCGTGTCCGCGGTCGAGATGAAGTCGACGGCGTCGTGGGTCACGTCCACGATGTACTCGTTGGCGCCGATGCCGTCGAAGGGCGGCAGCTCGTAGTTCGGCAGTTTGTCGCTCCTGACCTCCAACCCCCAGCCCGAGTGCGCGAAGCCGACGACCGCCCCCTGCCCCTTCGCCCACTTGAGGATGGGCAGACCCCAAGTCGGCCAGTCCTCTATCTTCTCGGTTCCGGGGTAGTCCTGATCCCTCAGGCCGAGCAGCGCGAGGTGTCCGGCGTGGCTCGAAGGGAAGCCGGAGATTTCCACGTCGTAGCGCAACAGGTTATGTGCGGTCGAGAGCTTGTTGGTCTTCGCCTCGAAGAACTGTTTCTGGAAGTAGTAGCACGGCCCCCACGTGAGCACCGAGCCGACGTTGAGCCCCTCGCCGCGGATGTGGCGGATCATCGTCTCCGGCAGCACGCCCTGCGTCGGCGCCTCGTAGTGGCTGCACCCGGCGGCGTGGATGTGGTGGTCGCCCGAGTACCAGCCCGAGGCCGCCGGGTCTATCCAACGCTTCAGACGGAACTGCCAGCGGTTCGGCGCGGCCCCGGCGGCGACCCGCAGAGTCCGCCGCTCGGCCATGTACTCGGGGCCGCGCCACGACTCGACCGTGTACTCGCCCGCCGGCAGCCGCACGCGCTCGCCGTCGGCGCGGTAGATTTGCGGGTGGAACGAGAAGTCGGGCGCGAGCCGCTTGGTCTTGGCGGGGTACTGGCGACCCTGACGGTCGCGTATGACAAAGGATGCGACCGTGGGGCGGCCGTCGTGGTCGAGCACGCCGAAGGCTACGTCGTAGGACGGGAGGCAGTTGAAGAGGACGGGCACGTCGTTGCGGAAGCCGATGTCCTGCGACCCCTGCCCGACGTTGACGGCGAGCAGCGCCTCGCGCCGGCCCCGGTCGCGGCCGTAGAGCTGTACGACGCGATACTCCACCCTCAGCCCCGAGAGGCGCGGCAGGAGCGGCGGCCTGTCGAACATCGAGATTTCGAGCCAGCGGTCGGCCACCTGTCGCGGCGTAATCTGCTGCGTGGGGACGGGGTCGAGGCTGAAGCCGCCGGGGATGTCCGACTTGCCGCGCGCGTAGACGGGCAGCGCCTGCGGGCTCTCGGCGCGGAGCTGCGCCGTCACGCCCGCCTCGTTGACGACCTTGACGAGGAAGCTGCGCCAGCCGGCCTCGACGAGCGTCGCCTCGGCGCGCCCGCGCGCCACGCGGACGCGCGACTCGGGGCTTATCTCCACGCGGAGCAGGACGCGGCGGTCGAGCACCGACTGCATGGCCGCGACGCCGCGCGCCGTGTCTTCGTCCTCGGCCGCCCTCTCAATCGCGCGCCGGTCTTCGGGGCTGAAGGGCTCGCCGAGATACTCCATGGCCTCGACCAGCCGCCGCGCCTGCGCGACGAAGGGCTGGGCCTCCACCTCGTCGGACTGCGGCCCGGCGGAGGCGCGTGGCGCGGCGCACAGGAGGCAGAGCCACGACAGCAGCGCCGACATCAATGCGGGCAGGGCGACCCGGATGGCCGGCTTAACGCTCAAGCAGGCTGACCTCCCTGACGCGCGCGCGGCCGCCGGTCTGCGGCTCGACGAGCAGCGTCTTGACCTCCCACGGCCTGAGCTGCGCGCGGTGGCTGAGACCCAACGCGGCGCTCTCGACGCGCAGCTCGGTGGCGCGTCCCGCGCGCTCCTGCACGCGGAGTACGGT
>DASWNR010000466.1:0-12406 GCA_036399155.1 Pyrinomonadaceae bacterium | reverse complement strand
GGCGATCTCCGTGTAGACGCCGCCGAGCGAGTGGAAGCTGCGCGGTCTGTAGAGGCGGCCCCCGGTCGAGCGCGTCAAGGCTTCGAGGTTGCGCTCGCTCGCTTCGAGCACGCGCAGAGACTCCTGAAGGTCGCCGATGCGTAGCTGGTTGAAGCGGACGGAGGCGTCGTTGCCGCCCAGCAGGTTGTCCAGCTCCGCACGCTTGCGCGCGCGCTCCATCTCCGTGTTGGCGATGCCGTAGACCGTGACCTGCGTCTCCAGAAGCGCGCGCAGCGCCGCCTCGCTCGTCGCAGAGCCGCGGTTGCTGTCGATGCCGTCGCTCAGGAAGACGAGCGCGCGGCGTCGCTCGCCCGGCCGGAACTGCTCGCGCGCCGAAAGCAGCAGCGCGTCGTTGAAACGCGTGAAGACGCCGGTCGTCAGCCGCGCGAGCGCGCGGCGCAGTTGCAGGCGACTCTTCGACCAGTCGAGCAGAAGCTCGACGCGGTCGTCGAACTTCACGAGGCAGAAGCGGTCTTCCGGCGAGACGCGCGCGGCGAACTCCTCGGCCGCGCGGCGGAAGTCCTCGAAGCTCTCGGCGACCGAGGAGGAGGCGTCCACCAGCAGCGCCACGTCCACCGGCACCTGCCGGAGCGAGATGTCGCTCAACGGCTGCTCGCGCCCGTCCTCGAAGACCTTGAAGTCTTTGCGTGCCAGGTTGGTGACGAGCGCGCCCGAGGCGTCGCGCACCGTCACGGGCAGCAGCACCTCCGCGGCGTTGATGCGGACGACCTCGTCCTCGTTAATCTCCTCCTCGGCCCGCTTGACCGTCTTCCCCGTCTGCGGCTGCGCCTCGCCATCCGGCTTTCGCAGGGGGAGCGGCGGCGCTTCGTCCGCCGGGGGCGTCACGTACGGGCCCGCGGCACCGAGGTTGGGCTGCTGCGTTTGCGCGGGACGGGCGGGGCGCGAAGTGTCGCGCGGCCGCGTCCGGTTCTGCGTCCGGCCCGGCGGCGCGAACGCGAGCGCGGCGAGCATGCAGCAGACGCAGATTAACCACGGCGCCGCGTCGGGCTTAAGAATTTGAAATCTCAAATTCGAGATTTGAAATTTAGCCGCTCTCATCGCTTCACTTCCCGGGGTGGGCGGCCGTGCCTTTGGCGTCGTCGCCCATCGCGGCGCGCATTGCGTTGATGACGTGCTCGCTCACGCGCCGCCTGCGCAGCTCAGTCAGCTTCGCGGGCGTGAGGTCGAACTCGACCGGCGACTGTTCGATGCGTCGGACGATGGTTCCTTCGGAGAAGCCGGCCTCGACCAGCTCGACCACCGAGTCGTTCGTCAGCGTCGGCGTGCGTTCGAGCTTCGACTGCTGCGCGGAGCCGCCCGCCTCTGCCGGCGGCCTGATGATGCGCACCGAGGCGCTCCCCGTCGTCAGCGTGTCCGAGTCGCCGCTGCCGTCCTGGCCGCGCGAGCGCGTGCGCCCGCTCGTCCCGCCCGCCGAGCCGAAGATGTTCACCTCGCCCGGGTCGGAACCCCCCGCACCCGAAGCGCCGGGCGAGCCCTGTCGCCCCGCGCGGCCGAGGCCGCCGCCGAGCGGCATCTCGTCGTCCCAGTCGTCGCTCGCAAAGTCTATCGACTCCATGCGCGCGAGCATCGCGAGGATGACGCGCTCGGGCACGCCCCCCTTCTTCAGCTCAATCAGCCTGTCGGGCGACAGATCGAAGCTGACCGGGCGCGCGCCGATGATGGCGATGACGGTCTTCTCCCTGAAGCCCGCGCGCACGAGCTTCATCACCGACGCGTTCGTCAGCGTCGTCTGGGACGCGGCGGCGGCGCGCTGCCCCTGCGCCCGCGCCGGAACCGCCGACGCCGCGACGAAGACCAACAGCAAACTCAACAGACAAGTCTTCATCTTCAACACACCTCTGTCCCTAGACAGGCGCAACCCGTGGAAAATTCCAGTAGGCAGTAGGCAGTAGACAGTAGTCAGTAGGCTCGGACTCTCGGACGCGGCCGTGTTGACCTCGGCGTTTTGACCGAACGACCACGAGCGGTCGCCCGCGACCTACTGACTACTGTCTACTGGCTACTGCCTACTCTCCTTTGTACCGCGCCCCGACGCGGCGGACGTAGTTGCGCGTCTCGCGGAAGGGCGGCACGCGGTAGCCGTAGCGCATGACGTTGCCCTCGCCGGCGTTGTAGCCCGCGAGCACGAGCGTCACGTTGCCGTTGAAGCGGCGCATAAGCTCCTTCAGGTAGCGCGTGCCGCCCGAGACGTTCTGCGCCGGGTCGTGCGAGTTGCGCACGCCGAAGCGCGCCGCCGTCCCCGGCATGAGCTGCATCAGGCCGCGCGCGCCCGCCGGGCTCACGGCCTTCGAGCTGAAGTGCGACTCCTGCTCCATCACGCAGAAGATTAGGTAAGGGTCTACGCCGTGGCGCGCGCCGTTCTGCCGGATGATGGCGTCGAGCCGCGCGCTCCCCGTAGACCAGCGCCGCTCGCGCCTCTTCGGGGCGACGCCGGCCGCCGCCACCTCCTCGGGCTTAACCCGCTCGCGCTCGACGTGGTCGATGCGCGCGCGCTCGATGAAGGTCGAGATGTTGCCGCGCTTGAACCAGACGCCCTCGGCCGACTCCGAAGCCTCGTCAACTTCCATCTTCGCCCCGCCGACGAGGTATATCCACACCGACTGAACCTCTTCGGCCTTCAACGCGTCCGCGCCCCGTACGCCCGACGCGTTGACGACGGAAGCCTCGCCCGCCGCCTTCGTCTCCTTCGCGTCCTTAGCATCTTTTGAGGTCGCGCCCTCGGCCCTGCGCGCGTCGCCCTTCACGACCTCCCTGACGCGCGAGCGCTCGACGAGGTGCGTCACGCCGCCGCGCCTGTACCAGACGCCCTGCGAGTCCTCCCACGCCTCGTCAACCTCCATCGTCGTCCCGTCGGCCAGCCGCAGTTGGTCGGCCGACGCGTGCGAAGATAGCGACAGGAGGAGGACGGCGAGCAGCGTGCATCTCGTTAACGTCACGCCCGAAGGCCGTCGCGCTGTCTCAGATTTGGAGTGGGTTCGCATCGGACAAGTCCCCCGTGCTCTTGCGGCCGCCCTGCTCCTGCGCGGCGAAGCCGTGCGAGGCGCCGAAGTAGTTGCGCCAGGCCGCGTCGATGAGCTGCGGGCTCACCTCGGGCGGTCGCGCCTCGAAGACGCAGATGTCGGTCATGCGGTCGAGCAGGTCGCGCGGCTCGCAAGCCTTCATCTGCCGGTGTTCGAGCATGTAGTTGTTGAGCAGGTGGTCGAGACAGTGCTGCTCGACACGCAGCCCGCGCGTGTATGCGGCGCGCTTGAAAATCTCGACGTAGGCGCCCGGCGTCGGCGGCTCGACGCGCGCGCGGTAGCCCATGCGGCGCAGGAACGCCTCGTCAACCAGATCCTTCTCGTCGAGGTTGGTCGAGAAGACGACCAACTGCTCGAACGGCACCTCTATCTTTTTGCCCGTGTGCAGCGTCAGGTAGTCGACCCGTTTTTCGAGCGGCACGATCCAGCGGTTCAAAAGCTCGTGCGGCTCGACCCTCTGGCGGCCGAAGTCGTCCACGACGAGCGTGCCGCCGTTCGACTTCAACTGGAACGGGGCCTCGTAGAAGCGCGCGGCCTTGCTCCACTGCAAGTCGGCGTCGTCCAAGGTCAGCTCGCCGCCGACGATCACGAGCGGGCGCTCGACGAGCGCCCAGCGGCGGTCGTAGTCGGTCGGCGTCTCGTCCTCGGGCGCGGGGCGGTGGTTGTGTGTGTCGAAGACGCGGATTATCTGGCCGTCGATTTCGATGGCGTAGGGAATCCAGATGTAGCCCGGGAGCCCGGCGTTGATGCGCTCGGCGACCGCCGTCTTGCCCGTGCCCGCCGGGCCCGTGATGAAGAGCGAGCGGCGCGAGTTGATGACGCAGCCCATCGTCTGAATCAGGGACTCGGGCAGCACGAGGTCGCGGAAGGCCGCGCGCACGGTCTCGACCGAAGCGGCGCGCGCCGGCACGGCCTGCAAACGCATCATGTGCGAGTAGTCGCGAAGGCTGACCGGCGCGGGGCCGACGTAGCCGCACAGGTCGCGCACGCGCCCCACGCGATCCCAGCCGCGCTCCAGCATCGCGTAGCGCGTCGCGCCCACCGCGATCTGCCCCTTCACCTCTATCATCTTCTCGCGCGTCAGGTGGAGGAGCATCTCCTCGACGAGCGAGCGCGGCAGTTTCAGCTCTTCCGAGATGCCGCGCGTCGTCGGCTCGGGCATCTGCGCGACGTGCTTGAGCGCGAGGTCGCACAGGAAGCTCGCCGGCACGTCGGCCTCGCGCAGCTCTTCGAGGACGGGCGGCCCCATCGACTCTATCTCGACGCGCGTCAGGATTCCGGTGTGGGTCATCGTCTGCTCCGTTCCCTGTCTGGATGGGTCTGGTCGGGCGCGTTGCCGGCGGGCGTGTGTGACAAGCGGACTGTTGCGTCCGTCGCCCGCCGCGCGCCCGTAAAAGCTTATCGCTCCTCGGCCGCCGCGACCGCGTGGCACGCGTCGATGGCGGCGAGCGTCTCGCGCGCATCAGTGGCCTTGTCGCCACGGCCGGTGCGCTCGTAAGCCTCGGCGAGCTGGCGCAGGACGTTCTGCGAGTCGGGCCGGAGCCTGCGCGCCTGTTCGAGGTGCTCGACGGCCTTCTCCTCGCGGCCGGCGCGGATGAGCAGCGCGGCGACGTTGGCGTGGCCGTTGAACTCGCCGCCCGCGCGCGCGAAGTTTTTGTAGGCGTCGTCGTACTTGCCGAGCCGCACCTGCGCCAGCGCGAGGTTGTTGAGGATGCGCGTGTCGTTCGGCGCGAGCTTCGCCGCCTTCTTGAGCCTGTCCACGGCCGCGCGGTAGTTGCCGTTCAGGTAGAGCGAGTAGCCGAGGTTGTTGAGCGCCTCGGGGTCGCGGTCGTTAACGTCGATGGCGCGGCGGTACGAGTCCCCCGCGCGGTCGCGCAGACCCTTGCGGTCGTAGGCGACGGCGAGCAGGCTGTGCGCCTGCGAGAGCTTCGGGTCGAGCGAGGCGGCGCGCGACAGTTCCGCGACGGCCTCGTTCAGCCGGCCGGCTTCGAGGTGCGCGCGCCCGCGCTCCATGTAGTCGCGCGCCGAGCCGCCTTCGTCGGAGACGGAGGGGCGCCGGTTGTCGCGGTCTTCGACGCGGAGGACGCCGACGCTCTCGAAGCGCCCGCCGTCCTTCTCGGTCATGCGCGTCACGCGGCCGTCGTCGCCCTTGCCGAAGATTTTCCCCACCGCCCTGAACGGCGCCTTGAGAATCTTCCCGAAGAGCCCGCCCTTCTTCCTCGGCTTCGCGTCGGCGTCCGCGCCCGCCTCCGCGCCCGAGGACGCGACGACGTTCGCGGCCGTGTCGCCCTCGCGCTCGTCGCCCGAAACGTCCCACAGCGCGGTCGCGCTGACGACGAGCGCGAAGGCGACAAAGATGAAGATGATTCTGCGCGCGTTCATGGCCTTATTCTCCTGTCTCGCTTACAAGTTGCCGAGCGTGTCCATGAGGTTCAGGGCCGCGGGGCCGAGGATGATGATGAAGAGCACGGGGAAGAGGAAGAGCGCGAGCGGCATCAAAAGCTTGACCGCCGCCTTCTGCGCGGCCTGCTCGGCGCGCTGCCGGCGCTTCGTGCGTAAAGAGTCGGCGTAGACGCGGACGGCGCGCGCGACGGAGGTGCCGAAGCGGTCGGCCTGGATGAGCATGGCGACGAGGCTCTTGAGGTCGTCCACGCCCGCGCGCTCCGAGAGGTTCCTGAGCGCCTCGTCGCGCTCGCGCCCGACGCGTATCTCAAGGTTGCACATCTCGAACTCTTCGCTGATGTCTGGGTGCACCTCGCGCAGCTCCTCGCCGACGCGGACGAGCGCGGCGTTAAGTCCCAGCCCCGCCTCGATGGAGACGACCATCAGGTCGAGCGCGTCCGCCAGCCCCCAGCGCAGGAGCAGTTGGCGGCGCTTGATGAGGCGGTTGAGGACGAAGCGCGGCAGGTAGCCGCCGACGCCGACCGCGACGGCGATGTAGATGACGGCGCTCGACAGCGGGCGGCCGAAGACGGCGCACCCGAAGGCGACCGCGCCGGGGAAGAAGACGAGCGAGAAGAGCTGAAGCCCGCGGTAGATGACGGGGCCGCTCTCCGAGCGGAAGCCCGCGTTCATCAGCTCCTTCTGCACCTTGCGCGCCTCGGCGGCCGAAGGCGGCGCGAGGCGTCGCAGCGGCGAGGCCATCCGCTCGGCCAGCGCTGTGGCGGCCGAGTCCTCTGCCACGACCGACGACGAAAGGCCGCCCCCGCCCTGCGCGCCGCCCAGATTCTTCAGGCGCTCGGTGGCCGCGCTCGTCGGCCGGAACATCAGCCAGTAGAGCCCCATCACGCCCAGCGTGACGCAGACGAAGATTGAGATGGTGATGATTAGCACGTCGCTTCGCTCCGGTGACGGGTGGTGAGTGGCAGGTGACGGGGGAAAGCCGGTGTCTTATCCCGTCACTCATCACTCGTCACTTGTCACTAAATCTTTATCTTGAGAATCTTCTGAATAATCAGCATGCCCATGAGCTGCATGAAGCAGGCGGCGTAGATCAGTTTGTGGCCGCGCGGGTCGCGCCAGAGCACGCTCATGTAGTCGGGGTTCATGATGGTGACGGCCAGCGCGACGAAGACGGGCAGCGCGCAGAGAATCCACGCCGACATGCGCGAGCTGGTCGTCAGCGTGTTCAGGTCTTCGAGGATGCGGAACCGCTCGCGGATGGTGTGCGAGACCTTTTCGAGAATCTCGGCGAGGTTCCCGCCCGTCTCGCGCTGGATCATGATGGCCGTGATGCAGAAGCGCAGGTCGATGAGCGGCACGCGCTCCGCGAGGTTCTCCAGCGCGAGCTTGAGCGAGAGCCCGAGGTTCTGCTCCTCGTAGGTCTTGCGGAACTCTGTGGCGATGGGCTCGGGCATCTCGGTCGAGACCATGTGGAGCGATTCGGCGAAGGCGTGGCCGGCCTGTAGCGCGCGGCTCATCAGCTCTAGCGCGTCGGGGAGGTGTTCGAGGAAGGCGTTCAGCCGCTTCTTCCTCTTGTAGAGGATGTGCAGGAACGGGAGCGCCGCCGCGAAGACCCCGGCCAACACCATCAGAAGCTTCGAGATGGTCAGCATCGAGACGGCGAGCGCCGCCAGCAGCCCCGCCATCCCCGCCAGCATCATCAGGCGCGAGACCGTGATGTGCAGGTCGGCCTGGTCGAGCATCCGGCGCAGGGAGGTCGCCAGCCGCACGCGCATCAGGAAGCGGCTGAGCGCGGGGATCTCGCTCATCAGCTCCTGGCGCGCGAGCTGTATCTCCTCGTCGTCGCTGCGCTTCGAGAAGAGCAGCGCGTCGGAGAGCCGCTGTTGAAGACGCTTGCGCTTCGCCTCCGTCCCGCGCGTCGCCAGGAGGTACGCGCCGAAGACGCCGAACATGCAGGTGATGAATACGAGAAACGGAATCATTGTTTTAAGCTCTTGGCTGTCGGCTGTTGGCTGTTAGCTATTAGTCTTTAGCTGTCGGCTCTTCGGTTTTGATTTAGCTAAAAGCTAACGGCTGACGGCTACTCCTCGAAGAAGACCCGCGGCAGTTGCATGCCGTACTGCTTGAGGCGCTCGGCGAAGCGCGGGCGGACGCCGGTCGGGCGGTAGCGGCCGATGACCTTGCCGTCCTTGTCCACGCCCTTGCGCTCGAAGTGGAAGATCTCCTGCATGGTGATGGTCTCGCCCTCCATGCCCGTTATCTCGGAGATGGAGGTGATGCGGCGCGTGCCGTCGGAGAGGCGCGCGGCCTGTATGACGAGGTCGAGCGCGGAGGCGACCTGCTGGCGCATCGCTCGGTCGGAGAGCCGCATCCCCGTCATCTGGATCATCGTCTCAAGCCGCGCCAGCGCGTCGCGCGGCGTGTTGGCGTGGACGGTGGTCAGGGAGCCGTCGTGGCCGGTGTTCATCGCCTGGAGCATGTCGATGGCCTCGCCGCCGCGCACCTCGCCGATGACGATGCGGTCGGGGCGCATGCGCAGCGCGTTCTTGACCAGCTCGCGCTGCGAGACTTCGCCCTTGCCCTCGATGTTGGGCGGGCGCGTCTCAAGCCTGACGACGTGCGGCTGCTGCAACTGCAACTCGGCCGAGTCCTCGATGGTCACGATGCGCTCGTCGTCGGGGATGTAGGAGGAGAGCGCGTTGAGGAGCGTCGTCTTGCCCGCGCCCGTGCCGCCCGAAATCAGCACGTTCAGGCGCGCGCGGACGCACATCTCGAACATGTCGGCCATGTCCTTCGTCAGCGCGTTCTTCTCGATGAGCGACGCCATCCTGAGCGGCTCCGCGCCGAAGCGGCGGATTGAGAGGACGGGGCCGTCCAAAGAGAGCGGCGGGATAATGGCGTTGACGCGCGAGCCGTCGGAGAGGCGCGCGTCCACCATCGGCGACGACTCGTCGATGCGGCGCCCCACGGTCGAGACGATGCGCTCGATGACGCGCATCAGGTGCTCGTCGTCCTTGAACTCGACGTTGGTCAGCTCCAGCTTGCCGCGCCGCTCGATGTAGACCTTCTTCGGCGAGTTGACGAGGATGTCGCACACGTCCGGGTCGGCCAGCAGAGGCTCAAGCGGCCCGAGCCCGAACAGCTCGTGGCGCACCTCGCCGATGAGCCGCTCGCGCTCGCCCGAAGAGAGCGGCGCGTTCTCGACCGCGATCAGCTCTTCGGCGAGGCGCGAGACCTCGGCGTGCAACTGCTCCGGGTCGAGCTGCCCGAGCTTGGTCAGATCCATGCGGTTGATGATGGCGCGGTGCAGACGCGCCTTCATCTCCTGGTAGACGTTGCCGCCGCCCGGCCCCGCCGCCTCGTCCACGCGCGCGAACAGCGCCGCGCCGCCCGCCCCCGTCTCCCTGATGAGTCTTTCGCGAAGTGACATGATTTTTTGCTGCCGTCTGTTGGCTGTTGACTGTTAGCTCCGGGTGTTTAGCCGACGGCCGAGAGCTGGCTGCCGACGGCCTTCGTCTTCTCTTTCCTGAAGAGCGAGCCGAGCAGGCCGCGGCGCGGCTCGCGCGGGGGCGCTGCCGGCGCGCCCGACGAGAAGCGCGCGGCGATGTCGCGCAGCTCGGTCGCTATCTTCGACTGCGGGTCGGAATCGACGAGCGGCTGGCCGAGGTTGATCGAGTTGACCGCCGTCTTGTAGTCGCTCTGGACGTAGCCGGCGACGCGCTCGCCGAGGAAGCGCTCGACCTGCCGGAGGTCGAGGTCTATCTGCTTGCTGAAGCGGTTGACGACGACGTGCAGCTTGTGGCGCGGGTAGCCGAGCCGGTCGAAGATTTGCAGCGCGCGCTGCGTGCTGCGGATGGCCGGGATGTCGAGCGTGAGGACGAGCAGAATCTCGTCCGACTGGTCGAGCGCCGCGAGCGTGATGGAGTCGAACGTGTGCTGCGGGTCGACGACGACGTACTCGTGGCGCTCGCGCAGGATTTCCAGCACCTGAAAGACGTGCTCGGCCTCGATGTCGTCGGCCGAGTCGGCCTCGCGCGGCGCGGCGAGCAGGGAGAGGTTCGCCGTGTGCGGCGTCAGGTAGCTGCGCAAAAGCTGGTCGTCCGCGCGGTGCAGGTTCTCGACGAGGTCGGCGACCGAGAACTTGGGCTCGACGCCGAGGAAGAGGCCGAGGTCGCCGGCCTGCAAGTTGAGGTCGAGCAGCACGGTGGGCTGGCGCAGCGCCGCCGCGACGTTGGTCGCGATGAAGGTCGTGCCCGTCCCGCCCTTCGACGAGAAGACCGAGAGCACGCGGCCGCGCTTCTTCGGCGCCTCGGGCTGTACGGCGCAGAAGTCCGCGACGCGGTCGTAGACGGTGGCGAACTCTTCGGGTCGCACGGGCAGGCGCAGGAACTCGCGCGCGCCGGCGCGGATCGAGCGCAGGATCGTGTCGGGCGAGGCGTCGCGCGAGGCGCAGATGACGGCCGTGCGCGGGCACTCGCGCGCGACGCGCTCTACGAAGCGCAGCCCCGCCTCGTGCTCGGCGCCGAGCGCGACGATGCAGGCGTTGGGCGCGAGCCGCTCTATCTCGGGGAAGACCTGTTCGGGGTCGTCGCCGCCGACGAGCACGCGCGCGCCCTCCCGCGCGGCCAGCGCCGCGCGCAGCTCCTTGAAGTTCTCAAGGCCGCTGCTCAGGATCACGAATGTCAGTGGTTTGGTCATCGCTCGTCCTCGTCCTGTGGTCTCCGCTTAACTTCTGACTCGCGCGCTCACATGCACTTGCCCGAGCCGGTCTTCTTCATCGGCGGCTTGCAGTCGCAGCCGGTCGAGACGTTCTCGCCGCGGTTGCACGCGCGCGGCGTCGGCGCGGGCGTCGGCGTCGCGGTCGGGGCCGGCGTGGGGGCCGGCGTCGGCGTAGGCGCGGGGGTCGGGGTCGCCGTCGGCGCCGGGGTGGGCGCCGGGGTGGCGGTCGGCGCGGGCGTGGGCCCGGGCGTGGGGGCCGGCGTCGGCGTCGCGGTCGGCGCGGGCGTCGGGCCTACGTCGGGCGGAACCTGGCCCGCGCTCTCGGCCGTCAGCGTCGTGTGGTAGTCGGGCATCGCGATGGTCGTCCCGATGATGGGGATGACGAACCTGAACTGGAAATTCGTGACGCTCACCGTCACCTCGCCGCCGGGGTAGCTGAAGACGCCTGTGACGGGCGAAGTCCTGTACTGCACGTCGATGTGGTCGTCGGTGAGCCCGAAAACTATCGGGGTTCCCGTGCCCGCGGCGTTGCCGTAGACGGCCATGTTGATGACCTCCGCCTCGTCGCTCGAAGGGTGCGTGACGGCGTAGCGCGCGCCGCGGCGCGCGGCGTCCGAGAGCGCGTTGTGAGTCCAGAGCAGTCGCGCCACTTCGAGCACGCCGAAGACGGCCGTCAGGAAGACGACCGCCGCGATGGTGAACTCCACCAGCGCCGCGCCCCGCTCCGATTTGTCCGCCCGCTTCACGCGTCTCATCTGCTCACCTCAGCTCGGGTTGGAAGAGAAGTGCCGCATCGTCGTGCTCGGGCTGACGGGCACGCGCAGCGAGAGCCCGGGCTTGCCGACCAGTTTGCCGAGGTCGAAGACCGGCTGGTAGGTGTAGCCCTCGATGCGTACTGTGACGCGCTCCGGGAAGGCGCTCGTCCCGCCGGCGCGCACGACGCGGACGTTACCGCCCGAGAGCCCCGCGACGACCGGCGCGCCCGTGCCCGACTGGTTGCCGTAGACGACGAGGTTCTTCGCCCTGGCGTCGGCCGCCCCGGTGGCCGACTCGATCGTCAGGTAGCGCGCCCCGGCGCGCGTGGCCTTCGAGAGCGTCTGGTAGGTGTAGAAGAAGCGTCCGAACTCGGCCGACGCGCCCAGCAGCATCAGCACGACCGGGAGCACGATGGCCAGCTCGACGAGCTGCGTCCCGCGCTCGGAGCGCACGAAGCCTTTAAGTATTCGGGCCGGGTTGAAGAGTCTTGCCAGCACTTCCCTCACCTCCCCCTTCAGCGGTAGATCACGGGCTGCGCGAGCTGCGGGTTGACGGGGCCGCCCGACGGCTTGTAGCCGTTCTTCCCGAACATCAAACGCTCGCCGATGTACTCGGCCTGCACGTCGCCGCCCGACCCGCCCTGCACCTTCGACTGGAGGAAGAAGGCGGCGAACTTGTAGAAGGTGACGGTGTCGCGCCCGTTGTCGAACTCGCTGAGCCTGACCATCGGGATGAGCACCACGCGGCGCATCGGGACGCCCGGGTGGCGCGGCGCCTCCCAGCTCGACGAGCCGGGCGTCGCGTTGCGGTACTGCTCCCAGGTGATGCCCTCTTTGACGTTCACGTCGGGCGGCGCGGTGTCGGGGTCGAGCCCGGCCGAGTAGTCGTCGAAGCGCGAGTTGAGCCCCTGCCGGACGGGGCCGGCCGAGACGCCGGGCTTTGTGTCCACCGTGTAGACCGTGCCCGGCTCGGCGCACTCGTTGATGCCGTGCGCGAGGTCTTCGCGCGTGGCGCTCCCCCCCCGACCCGTGGGCGCGAGAATCTGGTAGTTGCCGGGCGAGACCTTGTTGCCCGGGCCCGCGCGGATGGTGTAGGTCTGGCCGGGCTGCATCGGGTTGGCGTCGTCGTCGATGACCGAGAGCGGTATCCACTCGCAGAAGACGTTGGGCGGGACGCTCATCCCCGCGACCGCCTTCTGCGTGATGTCAACGGAGTTCTTTCCGATGGCGCTCGCCGAGAAGAAGACGCCGACGGCCTTCGGCGGCACCTCGACGCTGACGAAGCGGACGCTGGCGGCCGCGCCGCGCGCCGCGGCCTCGTCCACGTAAGGGCCGCCGAGGTTGGCCGCGAACTTGACGTTGGCGCGCGTGACGGTGACGCCCGAGCGGTTGAACTCGTAGTTGTTCATCAACAGGACGGCGCGGTCTGCGGCCCGTGTGACGCCGGCC
>DASWNR010000465.1:0-13994 GCA_036399155.1 Pyrinomonadaceae bacterium | reverse complement strand
CGACCCCTCGTGCGTCCAGGTCTCGCGCCTCGCCAACCCGCTCTTCAATGAGCTGTTCATCCCGATGGGCACGTCGCCCACCGTCTCCGAGAACGACAAAGACCTCTACAACTCTCAACTGCCGGCGACCGACATCAACCGCATCGACTACGTGCGCGGCACGGCGTCGCGCGGCGTCGAGCCCGTCAGGCTCATCAACCTGCTCTACCCGCCCGTCCTCGACGCGCCGACCTCGGGTCGTAACGACCTCGTCCGCGTCTTCCTGACGGGCGTGCCGGGCGCGACGCGGCCGCCCGTGCAGAACGACCCGGCCGACCCGTCGGCGGGGCCGGGCGCGGTGCCGTCCGACTTGATGCGCCTGAACGTGGCCGTCCCCGCGACCGCGCCCGGGAGCGCCAACCGGCTCGGCGTCATCGGCGGCGACCTCGCGGGCTACCCGAACGGCCGGCGCGTGGCCGACGACACGGTCGACATCACGTTGCGCGTGGCGGCGGGCGTGCTGCTGCCGGGCAACGCCTGCGCGGGCGCGACGGCGAACTGCAACCAGGCCCCGAACAACCAGCTCGGCGACGGCGTGACGCAGAACGACAAGCCGTTCCGCACCTCGTTCCCGTACCTGGCGACGCCCTGGAGCGGCTACGAGAACCCGTTCCACGGGCGCGAGTGCTCCAACACGCCGGACGCCCCCTGCCCGGCGCCGAGCCCGACCCCGAGGCCGTAGCGAAGCGCGTGGGACGCAAACCACGCCGGACGAAAGCAGACCACCACGCGACGGGGGCGCGCAGAACATCGCGCGCCCCCGTTACGGCACTTCAAGCGGAATAGAATCATGGGCAGAAAATCCTCCCTCGTCATCGCCGCCGCGCTCTGCGCGCTGGCCTCGGCCTGCGCGCGCCCCACGCCGGAAAGCGGTTTAGACACGTTGCTGATGCCCCTCGCGGGCGAGTCGGAAACGCAGAGCCCGGCCGACCGACAGCTCCGCGCGGCGCGCGCGCTCGTCCGGAGCCGGCCGTCGGACGCCAAGGGCTACAACCTGCTCGCCGCCGCCTACATGCAGAAGGCGCGCGAGGCCGACGACTTCGGGGTCAACTCGAAGGCCATGGAGGCGCTAGACCGCTCGCTCCGGCTCGCGCCGGACGGCTACGACGCGCTGAAGCTGCGCGCCAAGCTCCTGCTCACCTTCCACCGCTTCGAGGAGGGGCTCGAAGTCGCGCGGCGCGTACAGAGCATCAACCCGCAGGATCACGACAACTACGGCGCGATGACCGACGCGCTCGTCGAGCTGGGCGAGTACCCCGCGGCGGTCGAGGCCGCGCAGAGGATGGTTGACCTCCGCCCCGAAACCTCCTCCTACGCGCGCGTCTCCTACCTCCGTTGGCTGCACGGCGACGCCGCCGGCGCGGTCGAGGCCATGCGCGTCGCCGCGCAGGCGGCCAGCCCGAAGGAGCCCGAGCGTGTGGCCTGGTGCCACGTCCAGCTCGGCGACGCGCTGATGAACACGGGCAAGGCGGCCGAGGCCGAGCGCGAGTTCGACCGCGCCCTCTTCGTCTTCCCCGGCTACGGCGCGGCGCTCGACGCGAAGGCCCGGGCGCGCGTCCGCGCCGGCGACCTCGAAGGCGCGCTCGAAATCTACCGGCGCGAGTACGAGGCAGAGCCTTCGGCCGACACGGCGCTCGCGCTCGGCGACCTCTACGCGAAGCTCGGGCGGGCCGAAGAGGCGCGGAAGCATTACGCGGCCTTCGAGACCCTTGAGCCGGAGAACGCCGCCGCTGAGAACGACATGCACCACCTCGTCGCCTACTGGACAGACCACGACAGGAATCTGGACGAGGCGCTGGCGCTCGCGCGCAAGGAGAGGGAACGCCGCAAAGACATCTACACCTGCGACACGCTGGCCTGGGCGCTCTACAAGAAGGGGCTGCACGCGGAGGCGAAGTCGGCGTCGGACGAGGCGCTGCGCCTGGGCACGCGCGACCCGCGCCTGCTCTACCACGCGGGGATGATCGCCTACGCCCTCGGCGAACGCGGCCGCGGCGCGGAGTACCTGCGGCAGGCGCTCGCCATCAACCCGTCGTTCGACGTTCTACAGGCGGACGCCGCGCGGCGGACGCTCGACGGCCGCCCCGCGTGAAAGCCGGCGCGCCACGGCCCGAGGCCGCCGGCGAAAGGAGCTGATTATCGTGAGCGTGAAGGCGCGGGCGCTTCCCGCGCGACCCGCCAGAGCGGGGCGTGATATAACGGCGAAGCGAAAGAAGTACTGCCGGCGTTGCAAGAGCCGCGTCAGCAGGTCGGCGGGCAGGTGCGCATACTGCGGCGTGCGCCTGCTCAACCCGACGCGGCTCGCCCTCATCGCGTGCGCGGCCGTCGCCCTGCCGTTACTCCTCGGTCGGGTTCTGGGCTTGTTCTAAGGAATCACTTCGGGACTCACACACGAGTCGCGGCGCCGTCTCGAACCGAATCATTCGTGCGGGCGTCGGCGGCGCGTCGGGGGCATATGGCTACTGAGTTGGAGCTTGACCACGATACGGCGCCGGCGTGCGCCGCGACCGACGCGGGCGTGCGGCCGCGCATCCCCGTGGCGGCGCCGGTCTTCGCCGGCCGCGAGAAGGAGTACGTCGCCGACTGCATGGAGTCCGGCTGGATCTCTTCGGGCGGGGAGTACGTGGAGAGGTTCGAGGCGGCCTTCGCAAAGTTCTGCGGCGTGCGCCACGCGGTAGCCTGCTGCAACGGGACGGCCGCCCTCCACGTCGCGCTCGCGGCGCTCGGCGTGGGCCCGGGCGACGAGGTCATCGTCCCCACTCTGACCTTCGTGGCGACCGCCAACGCCGTCACCTACTGCGGCGCGCGCCCCGTCTTCGTGGACGCGGAGCCCGCGACCTGGAACCTCGACGCGTCGCAGGTCGAGGCGAAGATCACGCCGCGCACGAAGGGCATCGTCGCCGTACACCTCTACGGCCACCCGGCCGAGATGGACGAGCTGCGCGCCGTCGCGCGCCGTCGGGGGCTGTTCCTCCTCGAAGACGCGGCCGAGGCGCACGGCGCGCTCTACAAGGGGCGCACCGCGGGCTCGCTCGGCGACGCGGCCGCCTTCAGCTTCTACGGCAACAAGATCATCGCCACCGGCGAGGGCGGCATGGTGACGACCGACGACGACGCGCTCGCGGCGCGCGTGCGCCTGCTGCGCGGGCAGGGCGTCGACCCGGAGCGGCGCTACTGGTTCCCGGTCGTCGGCTACAACTACCGGATGATGAACCTGCCCGCCGCCGTCGGGCTCGCGCAACTTGAGCGGGCCGACTGGCACACGGGGCGGCGCCGCGAGGTGGCCGCCGCCTACCTCGACCTCCTGCGGGGCGTCCCCTGTCTGCTCTGGCAGGACGAGAGCGATTGGGCGCGGCACGCCTACTGGATGTTCAGCGTCGTCCTCGGCCGCGAGTCGGCCGTCGGCCGCGACGCGCTGATGGCGCGCATGGGGGAGCGCGGCATCGAGACCCGGCCCGTCTTCTACCCCGTTCACCTTCTGCCGCCGTACCGCGAGGCGGCGCGCGGCGAAGAGTTTCCCGTCGCCGAGTGGCTGGCGCGACGCGGCCTCAGCCTCCCGACGTGGGCCGGGCTGACCCGCGACGACCTGAGCTACGTCTGCGAAACGTTGCGCGAGTGTCTGGACGGCGGCCCCGGGCGGTGATTGATTCTTTCGTGTGTGGTCGTCCGCCGTTAGTCCGCGGGCTTGCTCTCAACCCCCCCGACAGGGAAAGGGTAAGCGGTGAAACAGAAACTATTTTCAATCATCGTCCCGACCTATAACTGCGGGCGCAAACTCGCGGCCACGCTGGAGTCCGTGCTGTCACAGCCGAGGGAGTTGTACGAAATCATCGTCGTGGACGGCGGCTCGGGCGGCGAGACGCTGAGCGTCATCGAGGAGTACAGCGGCGACCTGAGGTTCGTCTCCGAGCCCGACCGGGGCGTCTACGACGCGCTCAACAAGGGCGTCGGGATGTCGTCGGGCAAACACCTGCTCTTTCTAGGGGCGGGCGACCGCCTGAAGGAGGGCGTGCTCCGGCGTGTCGCGGAGATTCTGCCCGAAGGCGAGCCGTCCTTCGCCTACGGCGACGCCTACCTCGTGCGGCACGACGTGCGCCAGGGCGGCACGTTCGGCAAGAAGGACTTTATCGGGCGAAACCTCTGCCACCAGGCCATCTTTTACGAGAGGAAGATTTTCGACCTGCTGGGCGGCTTCGACCTCAGGTACAAGGTGTACGCCGACTGGGCCTTCAACATGAAGTGCTTCGCGGAACCGCGCGTACGCAAGCTCTACCTCGGGCTGCTCGTCGCGGACTTCGAGGGCTGGGGCATCAGCGACGTGCAGGAAGACCCGGCATTCTGGAAGGATCTGCCCGCCCTCGTCAGGAGGCACGTCGGCGTTGACGAATACCTGAGGTACAGGGTCTACCTCGCGAGGGTCTCGTTCTACGGCTTCCGGCACAGGCTGGCGGGCTCCGTGAAGGCCGCGCTGCCGGCCTCCCTCCTCAGGCGGCAGAAGCGTTAGGGGCCCGCACGTCGGACGTATGAAGTTGGCGACGATGATGAAAATTACGAACAGGGGAAGGTTGTCGGCGGTCGTCTTGTGCGTCGTCGTCGCCGCGCAGATTGCCGGGGCGCAGACCGTCGGGGCGCAGGCGTCCGGCGGGCGCGTGCTCTCGGGCGTCGCGCTCACGGCGCGGGGCGAACTGGCGCCCGGCGTCTCCGTCGCCGTCACCACTCCGGGCGGCGAGCTGCGGACCGAGAGCGACGCCGAGGGCGGCTTCCGACTCGCCGTCCCCCACGGGGCGCTCACGCTGAAAGTCTCCGGGAAGAACATCACCCCCTTCGCGAAAGAGTTCGCGGCGGGCGACGCTACGGAGAACCTTCGGCTCGTCGTCGTGTACGCCGTCCCGCCCATCCACGAGAGCGTCGTCATCGTCGACTCGTCGCTCGAACCGGGCGTCGAGCGGCGCAACGAGGAGGTCTACAGGGGCGCGCTCTTCTCCCGCGACGACCAGCTCTTCGACACGCTCGCCGCGGGCATCAACGCCGGGCAGCACGAGGGCGGCGGCAAGTCGCTCGAAGTGCGGCGCTTCGGCTTCAACATGGATCACGGCGGGCTCTTCGGCGGGTTCAAGGTGCTGGTCGACGACGTGCAGCAGAACTTCGCCACGCAGGGGCACGGGCAAGGCTACCTCGGGCAGCTCAAGAGCCTGACGCCCGAGCTGGTCGAAGCGGTGGACGTTCTCAACGGCCCGTTCAGCGCGCAGTACGGCGACTTCTCCGGCCTCGGCGTCGCGCACGTACGCACGCGCGAGTCCCTGCCCGACGTGCTGACGGCGCGGGTGCAGGGCGGCTCGTTCGACGCCTTCCGCGGCTTCCTCGCCTACAGCCCCGTGCTCAAGGATGGCGTCGGCTTCATCGCCTACGAAGGCTCGCGCACGAACGGGCCTTTCGCCAGCCCGCTGCGCTACAGGCGCGACAACCTGACGGCCAACTACACGCGCGACTTGAACGACGAGTCCGCGCTCGGCTTCAAGCTCAACTTCGGGCGCAATGACTTCTTCTCGTCGGGGCAGATACCGCTCGACGAGGTGGCCGCCGGGCGTCTCGACCGCTTCGGCTTCGTAGACCCCGACAACGGCGGGCGCGTGCGCGGCGGCACGGCCGCCGTCTACTACCGCCGCGAGTTCGCGGACGGCGGCCTCCTCAAAGCCGACGGCTACCTGACGCGCTCGCTCTTCGACCTGTGGTCGAACTTCACCTTCCATCTGAACGACCCGGAGTTCGGCGACGAAATCCAGCAGCACGACTCGCGCTTGCAGCAGGGCGCCAACGTGCAGTACGTCCGCCCGCACACGCTCTACGGCGCGCGCGCCCTCCTGACCGTCGGCGCAAACCTACAGGCGTTCCAGACAAACGTCGGCCTCTACCCGTCCGTCGGGCGCGACCCGCGCCGCGCCGACGTGACGCGCGCAGACCCTTCGGCCTGCCCGTTCGAGGACGAGCCCGGGCGTCCCGGCCTCCCCGACAAATTCAACAGCCCCTGCTTCCTGCTGACCAGCGCCCGCGCGCGCGTGACGAACCCGGGGCTCTACGCGCAGCAGGCCGTTGACCTCCTCGGCGGACGCCTGCACCTCGAAGGCGGCCTGCGCTACGACCACTTCCGCTTCAACGTCGAAGACCGTTTGAGGCCCGCCTTCTCGGGCGCGCGCGGCGAGGGGCGCTTGCAGCCGAAGGCGTCGGCGGCCTACACGCCGTCGCACACGTTCCCCGCGACCTTCCACTTCAACTACGGCCGCGGCATCAGCAGCCAGGACGCGCGCGGCGTCGCGCGCCGGCCCGAGAGCCCGCGGGTCGCCACGACCGACTTCTACCAGCTCGGCACGTCGCACAACCACGGGCGCTTCTCGCTGAGCGCCGACCTGTTCCTGATAGACAACTCGAACCAGCAGGTCTACGTCCCCGACGACGGCTCAATCGAGTTCGCCGGCCCGAGCCGCGCCTACGGCTTCGAGTTGAAGAACTCCGTCCGCGTCACACGCAAACTCTCCTTCAACGGCGGACTGACCCGCGTGATGAACGCCTTCTACCGCGGCACGCGCCCGCGCGAGTACGTTGACGGCGCCCCGCACGCGGTCGCCAACGCCGGCTTCACGCTCTCCGACTACGAGGGCTTCAGCGGCTCGCTCCGCTACAGGCACACGAGCGACTACCGGCTCGACCCGCTCGACGCGGGCGTCCGCGCGTCGGGTCTCGACGTGGTTGACCTCAACGTCAACAAACGGCTCCGGCGCGATTTAGACTTCAACTTCGCGGTAGATAATCTTTTCAACAAGCGTTACTACGAGACGCAGAACTTCTTCGAGTCGCGCGTGCGCCCCGGCGAGGAATCGGCCGCTCGCGTCCACGCGACGCCCGGCTTCCCCTTCGGCGTGACTGTCGGCCTGACGTTCAGGTTCGGTGGCAAATAAGTTCAAAGCGCATGTGCGGGATTAGCGGCATCATCAGCAGGGAAGGCGTCACGCCCGAAGACCTCGGGCGGGTCGCCTCGATGAGCCGCGCGCTCGTCCACCGCGGGCCCGACGACTCCGGCGTGTACGCCGCGCCGCACGTCGCGCTCGCCTCGCGTCGCCTCTCGATCATCGACCTCGGCGGCGGGCGCCAGCCGCTCTACAACGAAGACCGCTCGCTCGCGCTCGTCGCCAACGGCGAAATCTACAACCACGCGGAGCTGCGCCGCCGGCTCGAAGCCCGCGGCCACCGATTCGCGACGGGGAGCGATTGCGAGTCCATCCTCCACGCCTACGCGGAGTTCGGCCTGTCATGCGTCGAGCACCTGCGGGGCATGTTCGCCTTCGCCCTTTGGGACGACGCCCGGCGGCGGCTGGTGCTGGCGCGCGACCCGATGGGCGAGAAGCCGCTCTACCTTTACGAGCGCGAAGGCCGGCTGCTCTTCGCCTCGGAGATGAAGGCGCTGCTGCGCTCGGGCGAGGTTCCGTTCGAGTTAGACCCCGAAGCCGTCGACCTCTACTTCCATTACCAGTACGTGCCCGAGCCGCGGACGGCCGTCAGGGGCGTGTGCAAGTTGGACGCGGCGCGCCTGCTCGTCGTCGATGTCGAGCCGTGGCGCGTCGGGGAGAGTTGTTACTGGCGCATGGAGGACGCGCCCCCGCTGGAAGGCGACGCGCCCGCGCTCATACGCGAGCAACTGGAGGCGGTCGGCGAGTTGGTGACTCGCGCCGACGTGCCGGTCGGCGTCGCCCTGAGCGGCGGGCTGGACTCAAGCGCCGTCGCCGCGCTGGCGGCGCGTCACCGCCCCGGCGGGCTGCACGCCTTCAGCGTCGGCTACCCCGGCCGCCCCGAAGGTCTGGACGAGCGCGAAGAGGCGCGCGCCCTCGCGCGTCACCTCGGCCTCCACTTCCACGAGGTCGAGGTCGAGACCGCAGAGGTGGTCGAGTTCTTCCCGGAGCTGAACTACTGGCGCGACGACCCCGTCGCCGACTACTCGGGGCACGCCTACTACGCGGTCATGCGGGAGGCGCGCGCGCGGGGCGTACCCGTCATGCTGCAAGGCCAAGGCGGCGACGAGCTGTTCTGGGGCTACCCGCACCTGCGCCGCGCCGCGGTCGAATCTTTCGAGAAGGAGACGCTGCGCGGCGGCGGCCTCGCCGCCCCGCTCCGGTACCTCTCGCCCGCCGCGCCGGCGTCGCTGTCCGGCGCGGGACTTTCGTCGTGGGCGCGCGACCTCGGCGGCGCGCGTTCCGGCTGGCGGCGGATGCGAGAGCACCGCGCGTCGCCCGCCGGGCGGCTGGTCTTCTACGACCTCTCGCCCGACTTCCGCGCGGCGGCCGAAGGCGTCGGCCCGCTCTACGGCGAGGCGTTCGCCGGACAGCTCGACGCGGGCGGCGCGGCTTCGCTGTTCACGCTCGCGCTCCCCTGGCCCAGGGTTGACGTGGCGCTGACGCGTCTGGTGAGCGACACCTACCTGCGCGGGAACGGCGTCGCGCAGGGCGACCGTCTCGCCATGGCCTCCTCGGTCGAGATCCGTCTGCCGCTCCTCGACCGACGGCTGGTGGAGACGGTCGTCGGGCTGCGCAAGACGCGGACGGACGTGCGGCTCGCGCCCAAGGCGTGGCTGAAGTCCGCCGTCGAGGGCCTGCTCCCCGAGTGGGTTTTGAGCCGCCCCAAGCGGGGCTTCGCGCCGCCCGTCGGCGAATGGCACCGGGAGTTGTTCGCCGCGCACGGCGCGTCCCTGCGCGGCGGACATCTCGTCCGGTCGGGCGTCCTCCGCCCCGAGAGCGCTGACATGCTCGCGCGCGGCCCGTTCCCCGAAGGGCTGACGAGCCCGCTGTCGTTCAAGGCGCTCGTGCTCGAACAGTGGTGCCGACGGATGAGCGCCGAGGCCGGGTCGCGCGAATCATGGCCGGTGTGTTTGGAGAGTGTTAGTTGAAGGAAGTGCTGAGGGTCGCCATCAACGCGCAGCTCACGCCGGACGGCGGCTCGGGCGGCGTCGTGACGGTGCTGCGCGCCCTGGCCGCGCTCGCCAGCCTCGACGGCCCGGAGGAGTTCGTCTTCATAGGGCCGCACGACTCGCCGGAGTGGCTGCGTTCGATACTCCCGCCGGGGCAAAAGGTCGTGCCCGGGCCCGCGCCCGTCGAATCGAGCGCCGACCGGCTGGAACCATTCAGGCGTGTGCTCGGGCCGCTGCGCCCCGCGGCGCGCGGCCTCAGGCGGATTCTCAACGCGACCGTGCAGACCGCCGAGTCCGGGGCGGGGCTCGCCTCTTTAAAATCTCTCGCGCCCCCGCCGCCGAAGAATTTTTACGAAGGCTTAGGCTGCGACGTGATCCACTTCCCGTTTCAGTCCTACGCGCCCTGCGGCCTGCCGACCGTTTACAACCCGCACGACTTGCAGCACCTGCATCACCCCGAGTTTTTCACCCCGACAGAACTCGGCCTGCGTGAAGCCCTTCACCCGGCGGCCTGCCGCGCGGCGCACACAGTGGTCGTCGCCTCGGACTTCGTCAAGCGCGACGTGGTCGAGCGCTACCACGTCGCGCCGGAGAAAATTCAGGTCATCCCGTGGGCCCCGCCGCCCCCGCCGGAGTCGCCGGCCGCCGAGGACTTCCCGGCGCTCATGAGAAAGTACGGGCTGAGTGAAGGGCCTTTCGCGCTCTACCCTGCGATGACCTGGGAGCACAAGAATCACGTCCGGCTCCTTGAGGCGCTGGCCGCCTTACGCGACCGCGACGGGCTGGAAATAAGATTTATCTTCACGGGCCATCAGACCGACTTCTGGCCGCGCGTCGAGCGCCGTGTGAATGAGTTGGGGCTCGCGGGACAGGTGAAGTTCCTGGGACTTATCCCGCGCGAGGAGTTGAGCGCGCTCTACCGCGCGGCGCAGTTCGTCTTCATCCCGACGCTGTTCGAGGCCGCGAGCGCGCCGCTGTTCGAGGCGTGGCAACACGGCGCGCCCGTGGCCTGCTCGTCGGTCACGTCGTTGCCGGAACAGGCGGCCGGCGCGGCGCTGCTCTTCGACCCGTTCGAGGTCGAGACCGTCGCACGCGCACTCGCGCGCATGGCGACGGAAGAGGCTCTGCGCGACGTACTGAGGCGGTTGGGCACCCGCCGCCTCCGGGACTTCAGCCTCGAACGCACGGCGAAGGCTTACCGCGCCGTCTACCGGCGTGCCGCCGGCCGCACGCTCGGCGAAGAGGATTGCCGGCTCCTCCGTTGGGACTGGACGCGCCGGAGCGCGACGGCCGGGCGGGCATGCATTGACTAAAGATAAGGGGACTCAAAAGAAGATCATGAACAGGTACAGACTGGAAAAATTACTCGTCATCGCCGCGGCGCTCAGCTTTGTCGGATGCGGCGGGGCGGTTGAAAGGGCGGGCGACGGTAAAGCGGCCGCCGCCCCGCCCGCCGCCAACGCGGCGAGCCCCGCGCCCACAACCGACGGCAGGGCGAGCGCCGCTGCGACGCCCGCCGACACGGCCTCCAC
This sequence comes from Pyrinomonadaceae bacterium, assembly GCA_036399155.1. Lineage (GTDB taxonomy): Bacteria > Acidobacteriota > Blastocatellia > Pyrinomonadales > Pyrinomonadaceae > QHXN01. The sequence goes on along the minus strand of DASWNR010000465.1, from coordinate 3,470 downwards.
ACTTCCGGCATCGGCGGGAGACGCCGCCGCGGGGAAGGGCGCGACCCCCGCGTCCGGGTCGCGCGGCTCCGGCGGCGCCCCGCCCTCAAAGGCACCGCCGCCGCCCCGGATCGGTTCCGGCGGCAACGACCTGTTCCTCTTCACACAGGCGCGCGCGGCCATCAACGCCGACCCCGAGTTGAAAACCGCGAACCTCATCGTCGAGGTCAAGGAGGGCGTCGTCACCCTGAGCGGCGCGGTCGCCAGCGCGGCGCTAAAGGAGAAGGCCGAAGAACTCGCGCGCGGCGCCGGGCCGAAGGCCGTCAGGAATCAGCTCCGGGTCTCCGCCGGGAAATGAATAACGCCGCTCTTAGATCGCTGCGGCGTCGCCGGACGGAACGACGAGAGAAGCGAGAGCGCTAACCAGGGGGGAAGGACATGAGGGAAATGCGAACACGCCTATTCAACTTTATCACCGCGGCTCTGATTCTCGCCGCCGCGCCGTCGGCCCCGGCCGCCGCGCAGGACAAGGGCAAGGAGGCGCAGAAGCCCTCCACCAGCACCGTAGACGCATGGCGGCAGGCGCTCCCTCCGCAGGCCGAGTCCGAGGGGACGCCGGAAGCGTCCGCAGCCGCCACGCAGCCGCGCGCCACCCGCGAGGCGACGGAAAAGGCGCTGCTCGCGCTCGAACGTAAATGGATGGGGGCGCTTCAACAACGCGACGCGAGCGCCCTGAGTCAGCTCGTCTCCGACGACTTCACGCTCGTCAGCCCGCGGCTCGTCGTCGTCGCAGGCGACAGGGACAAATACTTTCAGCACGCCATGCGCGACCTGAGTCTGACCTCCTACGAATTCGAGGCGCTGGCGGTGCGACTCTACGGCAGGACGGCGGTCGTCAGCGGCCGCGTGAAACAGAGCGCGACCGTCGCCGGCGATGACTGGGGCGGCTCCTACCTCTTCACGGACGTGTGGGTCAGCCGCGACGGAACCTGGCAGGTCGTCAGCAGACACACGAGCCCGGCGCCCGCCGAGAAGCGGTAGGCGCCGGCTAATGATTGTAAGCCGCGGGGAGTGAGGCGCCTTAATAACGCCGTCGAATCAGGCTCGAAGGCGTGCGGGCTTTCTTTCACCGACCTCCGACCTGAGCTACTTGATCTTCTTCGCGTTCATCTGCCGCCCGCCCTGGTTAAGGACGAGGTGCGTGACGCTTCCCCCGGCGTCTTTGACGAAGGTGATGTCGGCGCGGACGACCCTGAAGAAGAAGTTGGTCTCGGAGGCCGGGAAAGCTTCGGCCTTACCCTGCCCCGTGGCCTGCGCCATTAGGCGGTCGCCCTCGCGCGTGACGGTCATGACGAACCCGGGCTCGAACTCGTACTCGCCGACGTAGGCGTCGTAAACCTTCGGATCGACTTTGACGACGACGCGCTCGACCGGCAGCTCGTACTTCTCGCCGAACGCGACGGCGGCCAGGTCGCGCGCGATGTTGCCCGAGCGCGCGGCCTCGTAGTTGCTCAGCACGATGACGGTCACGCGGTCGTCGGGGAAGCGGTGGATGCTGGTCGAGAAGCCCTCGATGCCGCCGCCGTGCACGGCGTGCCGGCGGTTGAAGAGTTTGTTGACGCCGTAGCCGTAGCCGTAGTCGTTCCGCACGGCGGTGAACATGGCGTCGAGCGAGGACTTCTTCAGTAGCTTCTCGCCGTAGAGCGCCTGATCCCAGAGGTAGAGGTCGCCGACCGTCGAGTAGAGCCCGCCCGCCGCGAAGGGGATGCTCATGTCGAGGTAGGAGGCGTTGACGACGCCCCCGTCGGGGCCGGGCGCGTAGCCGCGCGCGCGCCGCTTGACGATCTCGTCCGCGTGGTCGTACCCGGTGCTCGTCATCTTCAGCGGCTCGAAGATGTTTTCGCGCAGGAAGCTCTCGTAAGACTTGCCGGAGACTTTCTCGACGACGTGGCCGAGCAGGATGTAGCCGGAGTTGCTGTACTTCCAGTCCTCGCCGGGCTTGAAGTCGAGCGGGCGGTCGCGGAAGCGTGCGATCAGGGACTCGACCGTCGCCGGGTCGCGCTTCGTCCGCATGTAGTCGGGGAAGGCGGCGAGGTTGGTCAGGTTCGGCACGCCCCCCGTGTGCGAGAGCAGGTGGTGTACGGTGACGGGCTGCCACGCTTCGGGGCACGGCGCGACGTACTTGCAGATCGAGTCCTGCACGGAGAGCTTGCCGCGCTCCTGCAAGAGCAGGATCGAGGCGGCCGTGAACTGCTTGGTGAGCGACCCGAGGCGGAACTTGGTCTCGGGCGTGTTCGGCACGTCATTCTCGGCGTCCGCCATGCCGTAGCCCTTACTCACTAAAACCTTGCCGTCGCGCGCGACGAGGATCGCGCCGCTGAAGCGCTCCGCCCTGGCGGCCGCCTGCGCGTACTCGTCGAACTTCGGGAGCGGGTCTTGCGCGCGCGCCGCGACGCTTAAGGCGAGCAGGCACGCGCAGAGTAGTGCGAAGCGCTGGGTGGTTCTTTCGCGTCTCATTAAATCCTCTTTTGGGTGGTGTGATTGCTTCCGGTATGGCCGACCTCCACTAATAACGATCATATCCACGAAAAGTTCACACGGGGTCGAGTCCTTTTCAACCCCGGCCCGCGAGAGCGCCTTCCTCACGCCCCAGTCTTTACGAACTTTTTATAAACCCTTTACGCCATCCTTACGCGCGGGCGCGTAACATCTCGTCGTTGACAATTCGTCTGCCGAAGCCGCCCGCCGCGCCTTGAAAGGCGTCGAGATGTGCGGCGCGTGGGAACCAACGTCCCGGCGAACGCCGGACAGGGGCGCGTCGCGGAGGCGCGGCGGACAGAGGCCGCCCGCGCGCAGGACACTTCCGAGTCCGAGCCCGTCAGCTAACCTCGCAGGCTTTCAGGGAAGGGCACAACCGTCTCGATTGTTTGGGGCGCGGGAGCTGACTGCTCTCCGCGCCCTTCGTCGTGATGAGGTGAGAGCGATGAACAAGATTTACACGTTGCCGGAAGACGAGACGCACGGCGATATGTATCGGAGAATACTCATTCTCATGGGAAGGAATTGGGGGGCGTGGGAGTCCGTCGCCGCAGCCGCCAGTCTCCTCGGCGGGCTGCTCGCAATCGTCCTCGGGGCTTTGGACTGGGCCGTCGTCGGATTACTTGCACCGGCGGGCGCGCCCGGCTCATTCCTGGACGTGGCCGGGACGGCGCTCTTCGTCCTGCCGCTCCCACTGCTGGCGCTGGGCGCGTACTGCCTCGACCGTCTCGAAAAAAAAGCTCCCGCCCTCCCGCTCCCCGCAGAGCCGCGACCCGACGCACCCTTTTCCGAACGCTGAATCATCCCGGCCTGCTCGCACAGGTGGACGAGACGCGAGCCAGCGTCTTTACCGCATAGAAGAAATACAGGGAGGCCGAAAGGGTTACCGCGCGAGCCGTCCAGACACTAGAGGGGTGCGGCACGCCCGCGCTCTTTGCGGACGCGCTGGCAAC
>DASWNR010000464.1:0-1753 GCA_036399155.1 Pyrinomonadaceae bacterium | reverse complement strand
CGCACAGCACCCGCTCGGGCGGCGCGACGCTTCGCGGATGCTCGTCGTGAGCCGCGCCGAGGGGCGCTGGCGCGACGGCTCGTTCGCGGAGTTCGCTTCGGAGATGCGGGAGGGCGATACGGTCGTCGTCAACAACACGCGCGTCTTCCCCGCGCGGCTCGTCGGGCGGCGCGAGCCGACGGGCGGTCGCGTCGAGCTTCTGCTCGTGCGGCGGCGCGAGTCGTCGGGCGGCGCGGGCGGCCCGGGCGACGAGGTCTGGGAGGTTCTGGCGCGCCCCGCGCGACGCCTCGAAGACGGCGCGCGCGTGACGTTCGGCGACGGGCGGCTCGCCGCGGAAGTCCTCTCGGCCACCTCCGACGGCGCGGGGCGCGTCGTGCGCTTTCACCCCGAAGGTGATTTCGGCGCGCTCCTCGAAGAGTTCGGGCGGATGCCGCTCCCGCCATACATCAGGCGCAACTCCGACGACCTCGCCTCGGTCGCGGAAGACCGAGAGCGTTACCAGACCGTCTACGCCGCCGCGCCGGGGGCCATCGCCGCGCCGACCGCCGGGCTCCACTTCACCCCGCAGGTTTTTGAAGAGCTGGGCGCGCGCGGCGTGCGCGTGGCCGAGGTCACGCTCCACGTCGGCTACGGCACCTTCGCGCCCGTGCGCGCCGACGAGCTGAGCGGCCACCGCGTCGCCGAAGAGCGTTTCGAGATAAGCGAGGCCGCCGCCGAAGAGGTCAACGCGACGCGGGAGCGCGGAGGGCGCGTCGTCGCCGTGGGGACGACGACCGTGCGCGCGCTCGAATCGGCGGCCGCCGGCGAAGGGCGCGTCCGCCCGGGAAGCGGCGAGACCGGGTTGACGATCACGCCCGGCTACGAGTTCCGCGTCGTGGACGCGCTGCTGACCAACTTCCACCTCCCGCGCTCGTCGCTGCTCGTCCTGGCGAGCGCCTTCGCCGGCCGCGAGCTTGTGCTCGCCGCCTACCGCCACGCCGTCGCCGCGCGCTACCGCTTCTACAGCTACGGCGACTGCATGCTCGTCGTCTGAGTGACGGGTGACAACTGACAGGTGACACGATAAAATCCGCGTTGTAGCGGCTCTTTCCTTATCGCTTGTCTCCCGTCACTTGTCACCGATTTTATGGCTGTGCTGAAAAAAATTCGCTCGCGGCTCTTCTCGTCCGGCGCGGGGCGGGGCGATGAGGCCGGCCGCGAGGGCGAGGCGTCGGGCGCGCCCGCCGACGCGCGCTCGCGCTACGACGTGCGCCCGCTCACCGCCGCGCAGCTCGACGAGTGCTGGCGGCTCGACCACCGCTGCTTCGTCGACGGCGAGGCGTACAGCCGCGAGACCTTCGAGTACCTTCTGACCTCGCCCGAGTCGGTCTCCTACCGCGCGGTGACGCCCGACGGGACGATGGTCGGCTTCATCGTCGGCATCGTCGAGCCCGACCAGACCGGACACATCACCACGCTCGGCGTCGCGCCCGAGCACCGCCGCCGCGGCGTCGCGCGACGCATGCTGCTCAAGGTCGAGGAGGGCTTCCGACGCCGTGGCGTGCGCATCACTCGGCTCGAAGTCCGCTCGGTCAACAGCGGCGCGCAAGACCTCTACGTCAAGCTCGGCTTCGCCGTCACGCAGCGCCTCCCGCGCTACTACTCCAACGGCGGCGACGGCCTCCTGATGATCAAGTCGCTCGTCTGAACACCGCTTAAACGATAATCGGCGAACCGCGACGAGAAGGAGTTCGTCCTTCTCGTCGCGGTTCGC
>DASWNR010000463.1:0-4680 GCA_036399155.1 Pyrinomonadaceae bacterium | reverse complement strand
GCCCGCGGTTGTCGCGGCGCGCACGCTCGACGACCTCGCGCTCGCGCGCGCGGTCGCAGACCGAGAGCCCCGCGACGCGCTTCGACTCGCCGACGCGGACGGCCAGCTCCGCGCGCGCGTTCAGCAGCCGGAGCAGCTCGCCGTCAATCTTGTCTATCTCGACCCGCCAGTCTTCTATGGTCATGCGTCAGACTCCCGAGCACGCGCCCGCCCGACCGCCGCCGGGAATCGGTTTGTGCAAAAAAGAGCCGGCCGCGACTTCCTCCGTTGGGTGTCGCGGCCGGCCCGTTTGAAACTCTCGTGTGCGGCGTCTCTGGTCTTCTACAGTTGAGTCACGCGCGCGCGAAGTCCGCCCGGCCCGCCGCCCCCGAAGGGGTAGCGGTAGGTAAAGGCGAAGTAATAAAAGCGCGCGTCGTGCATTGTCGCTGTGAAGAACTCTGTCCGCCGGTCGCGCCCGCGTGCGGGGCGACCGGCCAATAGTAGGAAGTCGCGCCGAGGGCTGTCAAGACCGAGCCGGCCGCGCCGCCTTTGAAAATTTTTATGGCCGCATAGGAAAGGTTTATGCGGCGGGCTTCGTGTGCCGGCGGAGCACCGAGAGGAAGGCCGCGGCCGCGTGCGAGAAGGTCGCGTTGCGGCGGTGCGTGACCCAGAGCGTGCGCGTGTATGAGAGGCCCCGGACGGGGACGGAGGCGAGCGTGCCGCGCTCAAGCTCCTCGCTCACGCACATGCGCGGGACGAAGGCGAGGCCGACGTTGAGCTGGACGAAGCGCTTGATGGTCTCGACCGTCGCCAGCTCCAGGGTGATGTTGAGCGGCGTGTGGTGCTCGGCGAACGCCTCGACGACCTTGTTGCGCGAGCCCGTGCGGACGTTGTGCGCGAGGAACGACTCGCCGCCCAGCTCCCCTATCGTCACCTCTTCGCGCGAGGCGAGCGGGTGCGCGGGGTTGAGGATGAGCGCGAGGTCGTCGCGGAGCACGCAGAAGGATTCGAGGTCGCGGTCTACGGGCTCGAAGGCGAGGACGGCGAAGTCCACGCTGCCCTGCAAGACCTCGCGCGGCAGGCGCTCGGAGACGTGGCGGTAGATTTCGACCTTGACCTCGGGGTGGCGCTCGCGGAAGGCGAGGATGACCTGCGGCAGCAGGTAGAGCGACGTGCTCTCGTTGGCGCCGACGCGGACGAGCCCCCGGCGGAGCGCGCGCAGCTCCGAGACGGCGCCGCGCGCCTGGTCGCGCAGAGAGAGAATCCTCCGCGCGTAGTCCTGTATGACGGCGCCGGCTTCGGTGAGCGTCGGCGTCTTCTGCGAGCGGTCGAAGAGCGGCGCGCCGACCTCCTCTTCGAGCCTTCGGATGGCGATGCTCACCGCGGGCTGCGTGCGGCCCACCGCGTCCGCGGCCTTCGAGAAGCTGCCCTCCGCGATGACCTGTAGGAAGAATTCGAGCTGGGTCATTTCCATGGCCGAGTGTCACCTCAACGAGAAACGTCCGGTGACAATAGCCACAGCCCCGCGAGCTTAGTCAAGCGGCATGGGCGTCGGCGCGCGCTTCACTTTGAAGGCCGGGCCGACCGCCTTGACTTGCCCCGCGGGCGGGTTTAGGTTTTCAGTCGAGAGCCTGTAGACCGCCGCAGCCGCTCCCGGGGCGGCGTTTTTATTTTCGGAGGGAGACTTTTGATGGCAGACGCGCGGCCGGCGATGGCCGTCTATTACGAACACCCGGAGTGGTTCCGGCCGCTCTTCGCGGAGCTTGACCGGCGCGGCACGCCTTACGTCCGCGTGGACGCCGCGCGCCACCGCTTCGACCCGGGGGCGGGCTCGGAAAACTTCGCGCTCCTCTTCAACCGGATGAGCGCGTCGAGCTACCTGCGCGGGCACGGCAACGCCGTCTTCTACACGCGCCAGTATTTGCGCCACCTCGAACGCCTCGGCGTGCGCGTCGTCAACGGGAGCCGCGCGTTCGACTACGAGACCTCGAAGGCTTTGCAGCTCTCGCTCTTCGCCGCGCTCGGCCTCGGGTTCCCGCGCACGCGCGTCGTCAACAGCCTCGACGAAGTGAGGGAGGCGGCGCGCGAGCTGAGCTTCCCCGTCGTCTTCAAGCCGAACATCGGCGGGCGCGGCGCGGGGATAGTCCGCTTCGAGACGGCGGCCGACCTGGACTACGGGCTCGGCGCGGGGCTGGTCGAGATGGGGATTGACAGCACGGCGCTCGTGCAGGAGTACGCGCGTGCGTCGGGCGGCCACATCGTCCGCGTCGAGACGCTGGCGGGGCGCTTCCTCTACGCGATGAAGGTCTACACGGAGGGCGAGAACTTCAATTTGTGCCCGGCCGAAATCTGCGACGTGGAGCGCGCGGAGGAATTGAAGGGAATCGCGGCGGCCGGCGAGGTCTGTCTGGCCGACGCGCCGAAGGCGGGTCTGAAGGTCGAGCGTTACGAGCCGCCGGCGGAGATTATTGAGAAGGTTGAGAGCATCGCCCGCGAGGCGTCGCTCGACCTCGGCGGCGTCGAGTACCTGATCGACGAGCGCGACGGGCGCCCCAAGTTTTACGACATCAACGCGCTGTCGAACTTCGTCGCGGACGCGGTGCGCGTCGTGGGCTTCGACCCGCACGCGCGTCTGGTCGATTACCTTGAGGAGGAGGTGCGCCGATGCGCTACGGCTACTGGCTCCCGGTCTTCGGCGGCTGGCTGAGGAACGTCGAGGACGAGGCGATGGAGGCGAGCTGGGAGTACGTCGAACGCCTCGCGCGCCGCAGCGAGCAGATAGGCTACGACCTGACGCTCGTCGCCGAGCTGAATCTGAACGACATCAAGGGCGTCGAGGCCCCTTCGCTCGACGCGTGGTCAACGGCCGCCGCGCTCGCCGCCGTGACCGAGCGGCTTGAGCTGATGGTCGCCGTCCGCCCAACCTTCCACAACCCCGCACTGCTCGCCAAGCAGGCGGCCAACATCGACCACATCGGCGGCGGCGGCCGCCTCTCCCTCAACGTCGTCTCCTCCTGGTGGGCGTCTGAGGCCGCGATGTACGGCGTACACTTCGAGCAGCACGACGACCGCTACGCGCGCACCGCGGAGTGGCTCGAAGTCGTAGACCGCGCGTGGAAGGAAGACCACTTCTCGTTCGAGGGGAAGTTCTACAAGGTCTCCGACACGGTGCTCAGGCCCAAGCCGCTGACGAGCCCCCGGCCGGTCATCTACGCGGGCGGCGAGTCGGAGGCGGCGAAGGAGCTGATAGCCGAGAAGTGCGACGCCTACGTGATGCACGGCGACCCGCCCGAGCGCGTGCGCGAGAAGGTCTCGGACATGTCGGCGCGGCGCGAGCGGCTGGGTCTGGGGCCGATGAAGTTCGGCGTGGCCGGCTACACAATCGTCCGCGACTCGGAAGAGGAGGCGCGGCGGGAGCTTGGGCGCATCACGGACGTGCGACAGTCGGCGGCCGGGTATAACAACTATCAGCAGTGGCTCGCGGGGACGCAGCTTGAGCAGCGCGTGTCGCTCGAAGACTACTCGGTGTCGAACCGCGGCCTGCGCTCGGGGCTGGTGGGGACGCCCGAGCAGGTCGCGGCGCGCGTCGAGGAGTTCGAGGACGCGGGCGTCGATCTGCTCCTGCTTCAGTGCAGCCCGCAGCTCGAAGAGATGGAGCGGTTCGCCGCGCAGGTCATTGGGGATGTGAAATTTCAGATTTGAAATTTGAAATTAAAAGGAGTTCCACGGGTGTCAATTCCTAAGCTCGTCGCGCTCGCGTGCGCGCTCGCGCTCACGGCCGCCTGCGCGCGGACGGGGCAGCAGCCGCAGCAGGCGGCGGGCGTCGGCGCGTCGTACGAGCAGGAGCTTGAGCAGTGGAAGGAGAAGCGCCTGGCGAGTTTGAAGAGCGAGGAAGGGTGGCTGTCGCTCATCGGCCTCTTCTGGCTCAAGGAGGGCGAGAACCGCTTCGGGAGCGACCCGACGTACGAGATCACCTTGCCCGAGGGCAAAGCCCCCGCGCAGGCGGGAACGCTCCGGCTCGCGGGCGGGAAGGTGACGCTCGAAGCGAGTCCCGGCTCGGGCATCAAGTCGGGTGGTCGGGACGTGTCCACGCTCGAACTACAGTCGGACGAGGGCGGCGCGCCCACGCCGCTCGAAATGGGGTCGCTCAGCTTCCACGTCGTCAAGCGCGGCGGGCGTCTGGGCTTGCGCGTCAGAGACCGCGAGAACCCCGCGCGCGCCGAGTTCAAGGGGACGGAGTATTACCCGCCGGACAGGACGTGGGTCGTCAGAGCGCGCTTCGAGCCTTACGAGCCGCCGAAGCAGGTGCCCATCCTCAACGTCCTCGGGATGGAGACCGAGGAGACCGCGCCGGGCGCGCTCGCCTTCGAGGTCGGCGGGCGCGAGTACAGGCTTCAGGCGCTCAGGGAGAAGGGCAACGAGCAGTTCTTCATCATCTTCGCAGACCAGACGAGCGGCAAAGAGACGTACGGCGCGGGGCGCTACCTCTACGCAGACCCGCCCGACGCGCAAGGCCGCGTCACGCTCGACTTCAACCGCGCCTACAGCCCGCCCTGCGCCTTCACGCGCTACGCGACCTGCCCTCTGCCGCCGCGCGAGAACCGGCTCGCGCTGCGCGTCGAGGCCGGCGAAAAGTACCTCGGCCACTGAAACCGGGAGAACGGCGAAGGGGGCGCGGCGGAGTTGAGTTCAACTTTGAAC
>DASWNR010000462.1:0-4896 GCA_036399155.1 Pyrinomonadaceae bacterium | reverse complement strand
CGCCCCGGGGGGAGTCCGGCGCGGCCTTCGCGCGTCGCGGGTCAGGCGGGGTTTTAGAACGGCTTGAACCGCGCGAGTATCTTGTCCATGTCGAAGGTGAAGCCGAAGTTGCCGCGCACCTCCCTCTCGCGCACCAGCTCCGTGCGGTTGGCGAAGGTGAGCGAGAGCGGGAGGCGCATGCCCGGCAGGAACGGGACTTCGAGCTTCAACTGCCCGACCGCGATGTCGCCCTTCGTGCCGGGCAGCACCGTGCCGTCGAGCGCCGTCGCGTCGCCCATCACGCGCTCGTACTTGCCCGCGAAGGAGAAGACGAAGTTGCCGACGCGCTCGACCCGGAAGGGCATGTCGAGCTGTCCGGCGAACTGGAAGTCGCGGACGCGCCCGACGCCGCCGGCCGGGCGCGCGTTGTAGACGGTGAACGAGGCGTTGCCCGTCAGGTCGGCCTTGCCGCCGAAGACGCCCGTCTCGGCGATGAGCCGGAAGTTCGACAGGTCGGGCGCGTTGACCTCGCGGTTGTTCGTGTACTCGAACGTGATGACCTTCCCTTTGGCGACCTCGTCGAGCAGCTTCCTGCGCGCTTCGAGGTAGCCGGAGAAGTTGTTCGCGAAGCCGCCGACGGCGTCGCGCGTCTCCGTGAGCAGCCTGTCGCCCGTGGGGAACTTGTCCAACTGCTCCTTGAGGATCGCCTCCACGTCGCCGGCCGCCGCGGCCGCGAGGCGGCTTTCGGTCTCGGCGAACCAGGCGCGCAGCGCGGGGTCTTTGTAGCTCCTGTCGAGGCCCCCGGGCTGCCCGACGAGCATCGTCTGGTAGGAGCCGAAGATGGAGAGGGCGAGGTTGTTGCCCTCCCCGGCGAGGAAGTCTGCGAACGCCCTGTCGTGCCTGGGGTGGCGCGGGTCTCGCTCGTTGACGAACTCGTGGCGCACAGACCACGCGGAGATTTGCTGCGCGTCGCCGGTGAAGACGCCGGGCTCGTTACCCCGGTCGGTGTCGAAGGAGACGGAGAAGGAGGTCTTCTTGAGGAAGCGCGTGACGGGGTCGTTCACGTCTTCGAGGTAGCTCTCGTCGAAGGACTTGTTCTGGAGCAGCTTGACGATGCCGACGGGGTTGCCCCGGAAGGTGAAGGTCGTCCCGCTCCGGCTCTGGACGAGCGCGCCGTTCGAGACGGCGAAGCCGAACACGGTGGGCGCGCCGCCCTTGACGACGAGCGAGGTGGTGCCCGCGTTCTCCGGCCCGCCCTCGACCTGCTTGTCGGTGCGCGCCTCCTCCGCCTCGACGAGGAACTTCCCGCGCTCCTCGCGCCCGATGAGCTTCGCCGCCGTTATCGTCTGAAGCTCCGTGAAGTGCCGCCCGAAGTTGACGGTGGCGTTCGGTATCGGCGGGATGACGTCGCCGTCGGCCAGCACGCGCCCGGCCTTCGCCTTCTGCACCTCATCCACCACCCGGCAGACCGCCTTCTCGTACGTCGAGAAGGCGGCCCCGGGGCTGTTCACCTCGGCGCAACGCCCAACCTGCCCCGCCCCGCGCGAGGCCACCCCGCCGGAGGCGACGGCCCCCGCGGCGAGCTGCGGACTATCAAGCGGCCTCTCGCCCAGATTCGCCAGGGCGGCGAGGTTCAGTCCGCCCGCCGCAGCCGCGGCCGCCGGCTGCGGCTGTAGCGGCTGTGCGGTTTGAGGCTGCGTCGGCTGCGGCTGTGCGATTTGGGGCTGTGTGGGTTGAGGCTGCGCGGGCTGCTCCGTCACCAGACCGATCAGGGCGTCGGTGGCCTCTGCGACCTCCCTGTCCTTCTGCCGGATGGTCTCCTCGATCTTCTGCGCCTGTTCGGGCGGTAGCGCGGCGCGGACGCGGCCGAGGTAGCTCTCCATCGCGTTCTTCTGCGCCAGAAGTTTATCGCGCAGGCCGATGCGCAGGGCGGCGACGGCGGCGCGGTGCTGCGGCTCCAGCCCCGGCGGCGGCGTCTCCTTCGTCAGCGTCTCGATGTTCTTTCGGGTCTGCTCGACATCGCCGTCGGTGGGGACGCCGCCCGTGCCCTGCCGGCCGGCGGCCCCGGGCGGGGACGACGCGGCGACGGCCAAAAGTATTAGAGTGAGTAACGCCTTGCCCCTCATCTTTTCCCCCTGTCACGCGGCCGCGCTTCTTAGATAACGTCGAAGCTGAAGATTTTCGAGGTCGCCACGGAGTTCAGTTGATCCACCACCATGGTGAACGCCTTGGGCCCCTTGTCGCCCCTGATGACGACCTTGTACAGCCCGCCGCCGGCGGCGCTGAAGAACTGGAAGAAGAGCAGCAGGATGCTCGGGTCGTGCCTGGCCATGTCCAGCTTGAAAGAGAGCGTGCTGGACTGCGTGCCCGTGCCGGTCAACTGTTTGGCGGCGCCGTCCAGGATGGCGTTGACCGCGTGCCTCGTGTTCAACGACTTGAGGGTGACGGTGATGGTTTCGCCGTTCTCGCCGCCGAAGAATAGCCTGTCCTCGTTGATGATGATCATGTTTCACTCGCTCCTCGGGATGTCGTCTCCGCGGGACTCGGGCGGCCGGGGCGGCGCGGCGCCGGGATGGAATCTTCACCTGATTATGACCCGGCGCCGGGTTCTATTTCAGACTTTTTTGCCGCCGTCGCGGCGCGCGCTTCCGGGCGGCGGGGTTTTAGACGGGCGGGGCGGCGACGACCGCGACGCGGTGGCGGTCGGCGAGGCGGAGCATCTCTTCGCGGTCGAACATCAGGGTCTTGCCGGCGGTGAGGCAGAGGCAGGTGGCGCCGGCCTCCAACATCGTCTCGACGGTGGGGACGCCGACGACGGGCACGTCGAAGCGCATGTCCTGATTCGGCTTGGCGACCTTGACGACGGTCAGGCGGCCGCGCGCGAGCCGGCCGGCGCGGCGGACGGTCTCGTCCGTGCCTTCCATCGCCTCGACGGCCACGCAGGCGCGCGCGCGCACGACGATGGTCTGACCCAAATCGAGCCGCGCTATCTCGCGCGCGACTTCGAGCCCGTACTCGATGTCGCCGCGCTCGGCTGCCGAAGGGGCGCGGCGCGAGAGCACGCCCTCGGCCGGCAACTGGTCTTTGAGGAAGTGGGTCGAGTCGATCAGCTCGATGCCTTCGCGGGCGAGTTCGGCGGCGACGCCGCCGATGAGCGCGTCGGTGTTGCGGCGCGGGAGCGAGATGAGCATCCTGAGCATGCGCACGTCGGGCAGCGCGCCGCTGAAAATCTGGACGTGTTTGACCTGCCCCGCCATGATTGCCTTCTCGACGCCCTCGCGCTTGAAGAAGCGTATCATCCGGCCGAGCTGCCCGATGCCGACCCACGCCACGCGGTCCGCTATCTTCTCGATGGCCGGGTCTGTCTCCTCCCTGATGGCCGCGACCGCCATCTCGACGCCCGCGCGCCGCGCGCCCTCGACGACCAGGAAGGGGAACTTGCCGTTGCCCGCGATTAATCCGTAGCGCATAAATTGTGAGTTCAACGTTCAAAGTTCAAAGTTCCAGGTTAAGAACTTCGGTCTTCAACTTGGAACTTTGAACCTGCAACCTTGAACTCTTTTTTGAACTACTTCACGACCCCGCGTTGCGAGGTCTCGATGAAGCGGACTAGCTCGGCGACCTCGGGCGAGCCGCCGAGTTCCCCGCGGATGCGCGCGAGCGCCTGCGTGGTGTTGAGCTTGGAGGAGAGCAGGAGGCGGAAGGCGTGGTGCAGCGCCTCGACCGTCTCCTGCGGGTAGCCGCGCCGCTTCATGCCGAGGGTGTTGAGGCCGTAGCACCGGGCGTGGTTGCCGACGGTGAGCGCGAACGGGAGCGCGTCCTTGACGACGACCGAGTAGCCGCCGACGTAAGCCTCGCGGCCGACGCGGCAGAACTGGTGTACGCCCGAGTAGGCCCCGACGTTCGCCCCGTCCTCGACGGTGACGTGGCCGGCGAGCGTGGCGGCGTTGGCCATGATCACGCCGTCGCCGACGTGGCAGTCGTGCGCGACGTGCGCCTGCGCCATGACGAGGCAGTCGTCGCCGACCGAGGTCAGCATCCCGCCTCCCTCCGTGCCCCGGTGGACGGTGACGAACTCGCGTATGCGGTTCCGGCGCCCCACACGCGTCTCGGCCGGCTCGCCGCGGTACTTCAAATCCTGCGGCGCGAGCCCGAGCGAGGCGAACGGGAAGACGTGGGTGTCTTCGCCGACCTCGGTGCGGCCGTCGACGACGACGTGCGATTCTAGCCGGACGCGGGCGCCCAGACGCGCCTCGTCGCCGACGGTGCAGAACGGGCCGACGTGCGCGCCCTCGCCCAGTTCGGCGCGCGGGCTGACGACGGCGGATGGGTGGACGAAAATAGGCATCGGTAGACGGCGGTCGGTAGACAGTAGTCAGTAGCAAAGCTGTCGGGAGCGAATCGTCAGGGCGGAAGCCTCAAAGACCGAACGGCGGAGCCCTGCCGGCTACCGGCTACCGTCTACCGCTTTATTTCACGTTTCCCCGGTCGGTGACGACGCTCATGATGTCGGCCTCGGCGGCGAGCCGGCCTTCGACGTGCGCCTCGCCGTGCATCTTCTGGACGCGGCCGCCGACGCGCAGCGGGGTGACGGTGATGGTGAGCGTGTCGCCCGGCACCACTGGGCGGCGGAAGCGCGCGTTGTCGATGCCGCTGAAGAGGACGAGCTTCGACTCGCGCCCCTCTATCTGCTGGAGCGCGTAGACCGCGCCGACCTGCGCCATCGCCTCGACGATGAGGACGCCGGGCATGACGGGCGCGCCGGGGAAGTGCCCCTGGAAGAAGTGCTCGTTGATGGAAACCTGCTTTACCCCGACGATGCGCACCCCTCGGGTCAGCTCGACGATGCGGTCTACGAGCAGGAACGGGTAGCGGTGCGGCAGGATGTCCTGGATGGCGCGGATGTCGAGAAGGGTT
>DASWNR010000461.1:0-4508 GCA_036399155.1 Pyrinomonadaceae bacterium | reverse complement strand
TCGGGCGGCGGCCAGACCAACACCGCCAACGACTCCGCGAGCGACCCGACGACGATTAACGCCGTCGCCGACCTGACCGTCGCCAAGACGCACGCGGGCAACTTCACGCAGGGGCAGGGCGGCTCGTACACCGTCACCGTGAGCAACGTGGGCGGCTCGGCCACGAGCGGCACCGTCACCGTCACCGACACCGTGCCGGCGGGGCTGACCTCGCCGATTGCAAGCGGCACGGGCTGGACGTGCGCCACCTCCGGGCAGACCGTCACCTGCACGCGCTCCAACGCGCTCGCCGCGGGCGCCAGCTACCCGGCCATCACGGTCAACGTCGCCGTCGCGCCGAACTCGCCCCTGAGCGTCACGAACACGGCCACGGTCTCGGGCGGCGGCCAGACGAACACGGCTAACGACTCGGTCAGCGACCCCACGACCATCAACGGCGTCGCCGACTTGACGGTTGCTAAAACCCACTCGGGGAACTTCACGCGCGGGGCGAACGGCTCCTACACCGTCACGGTCAGCAACGCGGGCGGCGCGGCGACGAGCGGCGTGGTGACCGTCACCGACACGCTCCCCGCGGGTCTCTCTTACGTCTCGGCGACGGGGACGGGCTGGACGTGCGGGGCGTCAGGCCAGACGGTGACGTGTACGCGCTCCAACGCGCTCGGCGTGGGCGCGAGCTACCCCGCAATCACGCTCGTCGTCAACGTCGCGCAGGCGGCCGGGGCGAGCCTGACCAACACCGCCTCCGTCTCGGGCGGCGGGCAGACGAACACCTCGAACGACTCCGCGAGCGACCCGACGACCGTCGTCTCAAGCTCCGACCTCAGCCTGTCGAAGACGGTCAACAACGCGAACCCGATTCAAGGCCAGAACGTGACCTTCACCGTCACGCTCACCAACAACGGGCCGACCAACGCGACGAACGTCGTCGTCACGGACGCGCTGCCCTCGGGGCTCACCTTCGTCTCGGCGACGCCGAGCGCGGGGACTTACGCCACGGGGACGGGCGCGTGGACGGTGGCGAATCTGGCCAGCGGCGCGTCGGCCACGCTCCAACTCGTCGCGCTCGTCGCCAACGCGGGGACGATTACCAACAAGGCAGAGGTCACCGCCTCCGACCAGCCCGACCCCGACTCGACGCCCGGCAACAACAACCCGGCCGAGGACGACCAGGCGAGCGCGAGCGTCGGGGCGGCGGCGCCGCCCAGCATCGGGCTGACGAAGTCGGTCACGCCCTCCGGCACGCAACTGCCCGGCACGGACATCACCTACACGGTCGCCTTCGCGAACACCGGCGGCTCGCCCGCCACCGCCTTCGTCCTGACCGACCCCAACCCGGCCACCGTCCTGAAGATTAACGACCACACCGACTTCAAAGTCGGCTCGGTCACGAGCAGCCTCGGCACGACGGGGCTGACCGTCCTCGTCGCCTACACGAACAACAGCGGCGCGACGTGGACTTACGTGCCCGTGAGCGGTGCGGGCGGCGCGCCGGCCGGCTACGACCGCACCGTCACGCACATCCGCTGGACGTTCACGGGCAGCCTCAGCCACACCGCGCCCAACAACGCCGGCAGCATCTCCTTCACCACGCGCATACGCTAGGAGACAGTACACGACGGTAGCGGTCGGAACCGCCCGCGGTGGCGGGCGGGCTTTTGTCGGACGGTTGCTCCGTATCGCAAAGGCCCGCCCGCCACCGCGGGCGGTTCCGACCTGTGCTACTCTCCTTCACCGATGTTCGACGAGAGCCTTCTACAACTGAGCGAAGAGGTCGAGGCCGCCGTGCGCGAGGGGCGCGCGGTCGTGGCGCTCGAATCGACGGTCATCTCGCACGGGCTGCCGCGCCCGCAGAACCTTGAGACGGCACGGCGTCTGGAGCAGGTCGTGCGCGAGGGCGGCGCGGTGCCCGCGACCGTGGCCGTGCTGGGCGGGCTTCTGCGCGTCGGGCTCGACGCGGCGCAGCTCGCGCGACTAGCGGAGGCCGAGGGCGTTCGCAAGGTCAGCCGGCGCGACCTCGCGCTCGCGGTCGCGCGCGGCGAGGACGGCGCGACGACCGTCGCCGGCACGCTCTGGATTGCGAGCCGCGCGGGCCTGCGCGTCTTCGCCACGGGCGGCATCGGCGGCGTCCACCGCGGGCAGCTCCCGGACGTTTCGGCCGACCTGCCCGAGCTGGCGTGCACGCCGATGACGGTCGTCTGCTCGGGCGCGAAGTCCGTGCTCGACCTGCCCGCGACGCGCGAGTGGCTTGAGACGCACGGCGTCGGCGTGGTCGGCTACGGCTGCGACGAGATGCCCGCCTTCTACACGCGCCGGAGCGGGCTCGCGGCGGACGTACGCGCGGACACGCCCCGGGAGGTCGCGCGCGTCGTGCGCGCGCGCGACCGGCTCGGGCTCGAAGCCGCGCTAGTCGTCACCGTCCCCGTGCCCGAGGGGTTCGAGGTCGGCGAGGACGTGATGAAAGAGTCGCTCGAAGAGGCGCTCTGGGTCGCGGCCTCGCGCGGCGTCACGGGGCGCGAGCTGACGCCCTTCCTGCTCGCGCACATGGGCCGGCGCTCGGGCGGCGCCACCCTGCGCGCCAACCTCGCACTCCTTGAGAACAACGCCCGCGTCGCCGCCGACATCGCCGTTGCGCTAAGCGAAGCTGTCAGCTCTTAGCTTTTAGCTGTTAGCTTTTAGCTGTTAGCTTTTGCCCGGTATGGAGGGTCGCACCTTCGTCGCGGGATGAGCGTCACGACAAGGCGTAAAGCTAAAAGCCAACAGCTAAGAGCTGACAGCTATTTCTTTGAACTTCGCCGCGCCGACCGTCGTTCTGACTCGTGTAATAGTCGGCGGCACTGTCAACATTCTAAAAGTGGCGGGGGCGCGGGCCCGCCCGCCGGAAGGTGATTGATGAAGACCAGAATCTTCCTCGCCGTCATACTCATCGCCGGGGCGGCCTTCGCCGGGCGCTGGGTGAACCGAACCGTGAGCCCGCGCGCCGCAGGCGGCACGCGCGACGAGACGCGGCAGACCTTCAGGCTCGACGCCGGCGCGTTCGTCGAGGTCGGCAAGATCAACGGCACGGTCGAGGTTCGGACGGCCGACACGGACACCGCCGAGGTTCACATCGTCCGCACGGCGGGCAGCGCCGAAGACCTCGAATACGGCCGGGTCAGCGTGGAGGGCTCGCCCTCTTCGCTCGTCGTCCGGGGCGAGCGCGGCGGGGGCGGCGGCCTCTGGCACCGGATTTGGAACGGCGGCGGGCAGGTGCGCCAGGAGGTGACGCTGACCCTGCCGCGCCGCGTCGAGCTTTCCGCCTCGCACGTCAACGGCGCGGTGAGCGTCGGCGGGCTGGAAGGCTCAATCGAGGTCTCGCACGTCAACGGCCGCGTCGAGGTCGCGCAGTCCACGGGTCGCTCGCACGTCAGCCACGTCAACGGCGGCGTGAAGGTCGGCGTCTCGGCGCTCGGCGACGAAGGCGTGGACGTCTCGCACGTCAACGGCAACGTCGAGATTCGGCTCAAGCAGCTCGTCAACGCCGACGTTGAGGCCGAGGGGCACAACGGCGCGCTGACCTTGAACGTCCCCAACGTCACGATGCAGGAGCGCCTGAACCGCTCCTACACGCGCGCGCGCTTCGGGACGGGCGGCACGCCCGTCGAGATTCGCCGCGTCAACGGCAACATCCGTTTCGAGTCGGACGCGGCGGCCAGCACGGCGCAGACCATTACCGTGATTGCCCCCGGCGTCGTCGCGCCGATGGTCGAGCTGCCGCCGCCCCCGCCGGCTCCGCCCGCGCCGCCCGCTCCGTAAAGATTCCCCCGCAGCCTGACCCGAAAGACAGGCCGAGTCAGAGGCCCGCGTCGAGAAGTTCGACGCGGGCCTTTGTTTTTGAGCGCGCGGGGCGATAAAACAGAACCCACATTCGGCGAAAAAGGAAGGCGGGCGAGAGTGGGCGAAGAAGAACGTCTGTGGGAGGTGGAAGACCAGCCGGGGCGGCTGGGCGAGCTGACGGCGCGCGACGGCGAGGAGAAGGTCGCGCCGCTCAAGCGCGACGTGCGCTCGCTCGGGCGTCTGCTGGGCGTGGTGCTCAAAGAGCAGGCGGGCGACGCCCTGTTCGACGCGGTCGAGGAGCTGCGCGGCCTCACCACCGCGCAGCGCGAGGCGGCCGAAGCCGCGGAGCGCGAGGGCTCGATGGGGCGCGCGGCCGCGCTCGTCTCGCGCCTCTCGGTCGGCGACGCGCACCGGCTGACCAAAGCCTTCGCCATCTACTTCGAGCTGACCAACCTGGCCGAGACGAACCACCGCAAGAGGCGCCGCCGTGCGTCGGAGGTCTTCGGCGGGGAGCCGCAGGAGGGGACTTTCCGCGGCACGCTCCGCCGCGTGCGCGACGCCGGCGTGAGCTGCGAGCAGGCGCTCGAACTTTTGGCGCGCGTCGAGGTCGTGCCGGTCTTCACCGCGCACCCGACCGAGGTCGCGCGCCGCACCGTCCTGTTCAAGCGCGCGCGCATCGCCGCCGAGCTTGA
>DASWNR010000460.1:0-8015 GCA_036399155.1 Pyrinomonadaceae bacterium | reverse complement strand
CCACGCGCGAGCTGGTGCAGCAGATCGAGCGGCGCGGCGTCGACTTCGAGTTGACGGCCTCGGACGAGTCCGACCTGCAATCGGTCGGCGCGCGCCCCGAGATCATCGCGGCGGCGCGCTCGAACTACCGCCCGGCCGCCGCGGCGGCCACCCCCCCGCGCGTCACGACCGCCCCGCCGCGCACGAACACGAGCGCGACGCCGGCCGCGGGCGTCCCCGACGGCCCGCCGCTCTCGAAGGCAGAGATCGTCACCATGCTTCAGGGCGGCATCGCCGCGGCGCGCGTCGAGCAGTTCGTCGAGAAGCGCGGCGTCAACTTCCAGGTCACGCCCGACGCGGCGCGCGAGATAACGGCCGCCGGCGGCAACCGCTCGCTCGTCGGCGCCATCACCGAGAAGTCCACCTCCGACGTGGCGTCGAACGGCTCGGCGGGCGACTCGCCCTTTGGCCCCGCGGCCAACACGGCCGCCGCCAACAGCGCGCCCGACTACGACGACCTGATAGACCGCGCGACGGCGGCCGTCTCGTCGCAGGACTTCCCCGGCGCCATCCGCCTCGCGCAGCAGGCCGCGCAGGTCGACCCGCAGCAGCCGACGGCCTTCTCCATCCTCGGCACCGTCGCGCTCTACTACAGCCAGAACGTCTCGACCGCCGAGCAGGCGATGCGCGCCGCCATCGAGCGCGGGGGCGCCGCCGCCTTCCACGTCTACCACGATCACGACGGCAACTTTAATACTTACTGCGAAGGCTCCTTCTTCGTCACCAAGACGGGGGTGAGCTTCAAGGCCAACGACGGCCGCGACACCTTCGACGCCGAGGACTCGAACATCAAGGAGGCGAAGACCAACGGCTGGGTCGGCGTGCAGATCGGCGCGTTCCACATCAAGCCCGCGCAGAAGATCAACGGCCGCGACAACTTCAACTTCGCGCCCAACACGCGGAACAAGGCCGAGTCGCAGCTCATCATCCGGCTCATTCAGGGCTACTGAGAGAACAGTAGTCAGCGGACGGTAGACGGTAGACTCCGCCCGGCGAGAGTTGACGATGACAGGTCGGCCGCCCGGCTCGAAAGGGTTTTTCTACCGACGACCGTCTACCGTCTGCCGTCTACTTTTTTGAAGCGATGAAAAACACGAACACCTTCAAGGCGGCCGGCACGCTCCTGCTGGCCGCCTTCCTCTTCGCGGCGCTCGCGCCGTCTACTTTCGCGCAGAACTCGGTCGAGGCCGACAAGCAGGCGCGCAGGGGCGCGGAGTACCTCGGCAGGAAGGACTGGAAGCGCGCCGTCGAGAGCTACCAGCGCGCGGTGCGCGCCGACGCGCGCCACGCCGAGGCCAACTACGGGCTCGGCGTCGCCTACATGAACCTGCGGCAGACCACGGAAGCGTTCGCCGCCTTCTCCAACGTCATCGCGGCGGGGCCCAACCCGCGCGTGCGCGAGGCGCTCGTCAACACGGGCGGGATACACTTCTTGCTTCAGCGCTTCAAGGAGGCGGCCGACGCGTTGGAGCAGGCCGCGGCGCTCGGCGACATCGGGCCGGCCGGCCACTACTTTCTCGGCAAGGCGCACCAGCAGACCGGGCGCGACGACAAGGCGCTCGAATCCCTCCGCCGCGCGGCCTCGGACCCGCAGTACGCGCAGGACGCGAACCTCTCGGTCGGCCTCCTGCTGATGAAGCAGAACAAGGTGAGGGAGGCGCTCGCGCCTCTGGAGCAGGCCGCGCGGCTCGACCCGAAGAATGCTATCGGGCAGATGATTCTGGGCAACGCCTACGTCTCCAACGACCGCCCGGAGGAGGCGCTCGCGGCGCTGCGCGCGGCCGACCCAAACCAGTTCTTCACGCAGTTCGGCCTCGGCTACGCGCACCTCGGGCTCTACCGCACGGAGGAGGCGGTCGCCGCCTTCACCGCCGCGCTCCGTCTCAACCCGCAGTCGGCCGAGGCGATGGTCGGGCTCGGGAACGCCTACGTACGCTTGTCGCGCTACCGCGAGGCCGAGGACGCCTTCGCGCGCGCCGCGTCGATGAGCCCGACGAGCGCCGACGTGATGATGGGGCGGAGCGTGCTCCACTACTTCCAGGGGCAGTACCCGAAGCTGGTCGAGGCGGCGCGCGAGGCCGTGCGTCTCGCGCCGCAGAGCGCCGCCGCCCACACGCTGCTCGGCGCGGCGCTCGCCACCACCGGCGACATGCAGGCCGGCACGCGCTCGGTGCGCGAGGCGCTCCGGCTTGAGCCCGACCACTACTGGCCGCACCAGGTGCTCGGCTTCATCCTCGTCCGCGAGGACAAGCCGAAGGAGGCGCTGGCCGAGGCGCGCACGGTCGTACGCCTCAAGCCCAACTACCCCGAGACGCAGAACCTTCTCGCCTACGTCCTCAACCAACTGGGTCAGCACGAGGAGGCTCTGAGCGCCGCGCAGACGGCGCTCCGCAACAGGCACGAGTCCGCCGACGAGGGCTGGGCGCACTACAACATCGCGACGGCGCAGGAGAAGCTGGGGCGCGCGGACGAGTCGCGCGCCTCCTACGCGGCCTCGATCCGCGCCTACAACCAGCCCGGCCGCACGCTCGACCCCGACGACCTCTACCTGATGGGCAACGCCTACCTGCGGCTCGAACAGGACGCGCCCGCCGTCAAGGCGTTCCAGCAGGCCATCAACGTCCGCCCCAACTTCGCGCAGGCGCGCTACAACCTCGGCGTCGCCTTCTTCGCGACGGGGAACCGCAAGGGCGCGCAGGACGAGTACAACGCTCTGCGCCGCCTCGACCCCGCGCGCGCCGCCAAGCTCCAATCGGTCATCGGCGGCCGCCCCGGCCGCAGGTGATTAACCCGCGCGAGCGGCGGGCATGTCGGCACGCCCGCCGCACGCACTCACACAAGGAGACGACATGACTCACCACGCACGTCCCGCACGCACGCCCCTCACGCTCGGCCTCGCCGCGCTCGCGCTCCTATCCGTGTGCGCCTTCGCGCCGCGCCCACACGCGTCGCAGACCCCCGTGCCGCCCGCGCTGCCGCCCAGCAACCCCGCGGAGGTCGGCGACGTCGTCAGAAAGGCGTGGCTACTCTACGCCCTGCGCTCGCGCGAGCACGACGAGGCGACGCTCGTCCGGCTCGTCGAGAGGCGCGGCGTCCCCTTCATCCTGACCGCGGAGGATGAGACGGAGTTGCGCGCGGCCGGCGCGACCGACCGCCTGCTCGAAGCCGTCCGCCAGAACCGCCGCCATCCGAGATGGGGCGGCATGGGCGGCGGGATGGGCGTCGGCCCGGGTACGGGGGGCAGGGCCTCGGGCGGCGGCATTGGCACCGGGGAGGGCGCGGGCATCGGCTTCGGGCCGGGGCGCGGGGCGCCCACGGGCCCCGGAGGCATGGGCGGCGGCTACGGGCCGGTGGATTACACGCGCCCGTTCAGGCAGAACGAGGTGACGAAGAGGGCGATGGTCACACGCAAGCCCGAGCCCGGCTTCACGGATGAGGCGCGCTGGAACGGTGTCGCGGGCGTGGTGCGTCTGCGCGCCGTGCTCAACGTTTCCGGGGAGGTGACGAACATCACCGTCGTCAAGGGTCTGCCCGACGGCCTCACCGAGAAGGCCGTCGCCGCCGCGCGCCGTATAAAATTCAACCCCGCGGAGAAGGACGGCCGCAAAGTCTCGCAGTACGTCGTGCTGGAGTACAACTTCAACTACACCTTCGACGAGCAGGACGTGACGGAGCGCGCCATCACCTTCGACAAGCCCTTCGACAAGAGCGAGGTGCAGGAGCGCGCCATCATCCTCGAAAAGCCCGGGGCCGAGTACACGGAAGAGGCGCGGCGCAACAACGTGCGCGGCAAGGTCGTGCTCAAGGTCACGCTCACCCGCCACGGCCGCGCCGACGTGGTCTCGGTTGAGGCGGGGCTGCCCCACGGCCTGACCGAGAAGGCGACCGAGGCGGCGCGCCGCATCCTGTTCGAGCCCGCACGGCTCGGCGGACGCCCCGTCTCGCAGAGCGCCACCGTCGAATACGACTTCGCCCCCTGAACGGACGCCCGCGCCGCCCAAGACCCGCCCGCCGACGCGCCCCTTCTTCGCGTCGCGCGGGCGGAACTGCTATCATGGCCTCTTTTGCGAAGAGGCGCTTTAGCCCGCCCTTCTGTGCCGCAAAGGAATTTCTCCGCCGGCTCGGACAATAATGACGACGACCAGACAGAAAGCGCACATCCGGTTCACGCTCAACGGCGAGGAGGCCGAGGTCGCCTTCGCCCCGCACAAGACGCTGCTCGAAGTCCTGCGCGAAGACCTCGCCTTGACCGGCACGAAGCACGGCTGCGAGCTGGGCGAGTGCGGCACCTGCGCCGTGCTCGTGGACGGCCGCTCGGTGCTCTCCTGCCTCATGCTCGGGCTCGACGCGGAAGGCAGTCGCGTCGAGACGGTCGAGGGGATGGCGACCGAAGCGGGACTGCACCCCTTGCAGGAGACCTTCGCCGACACGGGCGCGGCGCAGTGCGGCTACTGCACGCCCGGCTTCCTGCTCGTCGCCAAGGAACTGCTCGCGCAGAACGCGCGGCCCTCGCGCGACGAGATCAAAGAGGCTTTGAGCGGCAACCTCTGCCGCTGCACCGGCTACATCAAAATCTACGAGGCGGTCGAGCTGGCCGCCGCGCGGATGCGCGGCGAAGAGGCGGAGTTACCGAGAGAGAGCGTCTATGGCTACGAGTAACGGGCACGGGGGCAACGGCAAGGGGCGCGTCAAATCGGGCGGCGCGAAGTCCAACGGGGCGGGGGCGAGGCCGGAAGACTTCAAGGTCGTGGGGAAACCCTTCCGCAAGGTGGACGCGCGGTCGAAGTGCGTCGGCGCGACCAAGTTCGCCGACGACATCAGCCTGCCGAGGATGCTCTACTGCAAAATCCTCCGCTCGCACGTCCCGCACGCGCTCATCAAGTCGATAGACGTGTCGAAGGCGCTCGCGCTGCCCGGCGTCCACGCCTGTCTCACGGGCGAAGACCTGCCCGTCCCTTACGGCATCCTCCCCGTCAGCCAGGACGAGCACGCGCTCTGCGTCGGCAAGGTGCGCTTCATCGGCGACCCCGTCGCGGCGGTCGCCGCCGTCGACGAGGACACGGCCTTCGAGGCGATGAACCTCATCGAGGTCGTGTACGAGCCGCTCGCGGCCGTCGCCTCCATCGAGGAGGCCGTCGAGACCAGCGAGCCGCGCATACACGACTACGGCGATTACAACAACGTTCACAAGAGCGTCCACCTCGAATTCGGCGACATGGACGAGGGCTTCCGCGAGGCCGACCTCGTCCGCGAGGACACCTTCTTCTACGAGGGCAACACGCACCTGCCGATGGAGCAGCACGCGGCGCTCGCGCACTACGACGCCGACGACAAGCTCACCCTCTGGACTTCGACGCAGACGCCGCACTACGTACACCGCGCGCTCGCCAAGACCCTGGGGATGCCCGCCGCGCACATACGCGTCATCGCCACTCCCAACGGCGGCGGCTTCGGCGGAAAGTCCGACCCCTTCAACCACGAGATCGCCGTCTGCGAGCTTTCGCGCCGGACGAAGCGGCCGGTCAAAGTCACGCTCACGCGCGAGGAGGTCTTCTACTGCCACCGCGGCCGCCACCCGGTTTTGATGAGAAGCAGAATCGGCGTGAAGAAGGACGGCTCCATCACCGCGCTCGACTTCCAGTCGTTCCTAGACGGCGGCGCGTACGGCTCCTACGGCGTGGCCTCGACCTTCTACACCGGCGCGCTCCAGACCGTGACGTACGAGGTGCCGCGCTACCGCTTCCGCGGCCTGCGCGCCTTCACCAACAAGCCGCCCTGCGGCCCGAAGCGCGGGCACGGCACGCCGCAGCCGCGCTTCGCGCTCGAAGTCCAGCTCGACAAGGTCGCGGAGGAGCTGAGCCTCGACCCGGCCGAGATGCGCCTCAAGCACCTCGTCAAGCCCGACACCGTGACCGCCAACTACCTGCGCGTCGGCTCGATGGGCCTCGGCGCGTGCATCGAGAAGGTCGTCAAGGGGTCGGACTGGAAGAACAACTATCGCAAGCTCCCGGAGGGGCGCGGGTTCGGCCTCGCGTGCAGCTCTTACATCTGCGGCGCGGGGCTGCCCATCTACTGGAACTCGATGCCGCACTCGGGCGTGCAGCTGCGGCTCGACCGGCAGGGCGGCGTCTGCGTCCAGTGCGGCTCGACCGACATCGGGCAGGGGTCGGATTCCGTGCTCGCCTACGTCGTCGCCGAAGTCCTCGGCATCGACCCCTTCGACATACGCGTCGTCACCGCCGACACCGATTTGACGCCCGTCGACCTCGGCAGCTATTCGAGCCGCGTGACGCTCATGACCGGCAACGCCGCCATCCAGGCCGCGGAGCGCGCGCGAGAGCTTCTCGTGTCGGCCGTCTCGGAGAAGCTGGGCGTCCCCGCCGACAACCTCTCGCTGGCCGAGCGGCGCGTCTTCGACGTGGAGAACCCCGAGACCGGCGTCACCTTCGCCGAGGCGATCGTGCTCGCCGAGCAGAAGTTCGGCACCATCGGCACGGTCGGCTCCTACGTCCCGCCGCGCTCGCCGGGCAGGTTCAAGGGCGCGGGCGTCGGCCCCTCGCCCGCCTACAGCTACTCGGCGGCGGTCGCAGAGGTCGAGGTCGACGTGGAGACCGGCTACGTCTACGTCCCGCGCGTCTGGGTCGCGCACGACATCGGCCGGAGCATCAACCCGATGCTCGTCATGGGTCAGGTCGAGGGCGGCGTCTACATGGGGCTCGGCGAGGCGCTCATGGAGGAGATGGTCTACCGCGAGAACCGCAACGTCGTGCACAAGTTCCCGTCGCTCCTCGAATACAAGAGCCCGACGACTCTGGAGATGTGCGACGTCTTCACCTACCTCGTCGAGGACGCCGACCCCAACGGCCCGTTCGGCGCTAAAGAAGTGGGGCAAGGCCCGCTCCTCCCCATCATGCCGGCCGTCGCCAACGCCGTCTACGACGCCGTCGGCGTCCGCATCGACGAAGTCCCCATCACGCCCGAAAAAGTTCTGGCCGCGCTCCGCGCCAAACGCCAGGGCAAGGACGCGCGCTTCGGCCCCGCGAGCGTCCCCTCCCCCGCCTGGCCCGACCCGCTCAAAGTGCTCACCCCCGCCGAAGGCGGCGACGGCAAAGAGATGCCCCGCGTGGCCGTGCATTCGTGATGTAGCAAGACAATGGACGAGATTAAACTTCTTGATGTTGTTGCCTTGACGGAAGCCATACCTGCCGAGGGCCTACGGCGCGGGGAGGTTGGGACGGTTGTTGACCAATGGAAGGACGGGGTCTTCGAGGTCGAATTCAGCGATGATACCGGCGCGACATATGCCTTTGCCGCCGTGCTAGCCGAGAAGCTAATGAAGCTTTACTTCCGCAAAGATGAGGCAGCATAACAACATCATGGAGTTTTTTTATGGATGTACTATTTACGCCAGAACAACAGAGTAAGCTTTTGAAAACGATGCAAGAGATAGGTAGCACCAAGTTTGCAGATCCTTCTAATCCTCCTACTCTTCAAGATGCTGTGAAGGGGCGTGGTGAAATACTAAAGCGTTATAAACCTGACGCTTTCAACTTTCTCGATCCTGAAGTCATGTATAGGGAACACTGGGAGCAGTACATTTCGTATGCTGCCCTGCACGAGCAGTCTACATCTAAAAGAGGAACCAAGCGTGGCGATACTACAAAACGGCGGGGGCGTGCTGCTAAACAGTTGGCGAAGTACTTAGGGCGAACGCCGACGACTGCTGATTTAGCAACCACTTTTCCGTCCCTAACTCAGCTTGATGAAAAGACGTGTCGAATCATTGACAGAGATTTGGAGAGGCTTGTTCACGCATAAGAGTTTAACCTTATGATGAGACTTCCGAAGTTCGCATACCTCGTGCCTAAGACGATGGGCGAGGCGGTGAGGATGATGGGCGAGGCGGGGCCGTCGGGGCAGTTCGTCGCGGGCGGCACCGACCTTTACCCGAACATGAAGCGCCGGCAGCAGACGCC
>DASWNR010000459.1:0-4389 GCA_036399155.1 Pyrinomonadaceae bacterium | reverse complement strand
CATGACTCGGAGTGAGTTGGGCCCGCCCGCCGCGCCGCCCGTCTGACAACACACACTTCATCACCCGCCGCGGCCGCCGATAGCGACGCCGCGTCAACACCCGCAAGAGAGCGAGTGCGGATCGCGCTGGCCGGTGCCCGTGTCGGCCGGTCCGGCGGGCGCCGGAATTGCCATCCGAAGTCGGGCCGGGGTAACGTGCAGTGATGCGAGGGGGAGCATCATGACGGATTCGAGGAGGCTCGTGTCTTTACGCCCGGACGAGGTGCGCAACGCGAGAGCCGGCGACGGCAGGGGCGCGGCGCTGACCTTCGACATGCCCTTCAACGACACGTCCGACCGCATCCGCGAGGGCGGGCGGGTCATCTACGACGGCACGCTCTACGAGGTCAGCCGCAGGGAGGACCTGCGCCCCCCGATCGTGCCGGAACGAATGATCGAGTTCTCACTGAAGGGACCCGTGGAAGGTTGAGTGAGAAGGTTGAGTGAGCCGGCGCCGGGGAGCGGCCGCGCCGACCAGAAGTGGAGACAGTAGACCGGGGGCGACGTGGAGCGAAGTAGAATTAAGTACGCCGGCTTGGTCTTAGCCGTCGTCCTGCTGGGGCTCGCTTCGAGGGCTTACTCGCCCCCGCTCCCTTGGGCGGTCAGAGAGTACGCCGGCGACGCGCTGTGGGCTCTGGCCGTCTACCTGACGGTTGCCTTCCTCTTCCCACGCCTCCCCGTCGGGCGGGTCGCCGCCGCCGGGCTCTTCAGTCTCGCGGTCGAATTCAGCCAGCTCTACCACGCCCCCTGGATAGAACGTGTTCGGCAGTTCCGCCCGGCCGCGCTGGTGCTGGGGCACGGGTTCCTGTGGGGCGACCTGGTGTGCTACGGCGTGGGCGTCGGCCTCGGGGCGTTGTCGGAAGCTTATGGCGCGCGCCGGCTCTTCCCCGCCCGCCGACCGCGTTGAATCCTCGCGCCGACGCAGGCGCGTGGCGGGCGTCAGACGGCCGGCGCCCCGCGGCGGCGGCGCTCCAAAATCTTCGGGAGCACGACCGCCAGTTGGCCGCCGACGTAGAGCGCGGCCACCGCCGCGAGCCCCAAACGGTTTCTGCCCCACAGTTGTTCGATCAGGGCTGGCGCCCCCGCTTCGGAAGCCGTCAGCCGCTCCGCCACCCAGTAGTTGTAGAAGGTCACCGCGCTGAGGCACGCGCTCGCGCCGAACTCGGACCTCGCGCCCGCGAGCAGGTAGCCGACCGCCGGCCAAATGAGAAAGCCGAAGCCCAGCGGGTAGATGCCGAGGGCGGCGAAGATCTCCTCGCGCTGCGGACCCGCGGCGATAGGCCAGCACAGTATGGCGAGCGCCGCGGAGAAGACGAACCCTATCTTCGCGAACTCACGTTGCTCCTCAGTCACCGCACTTCTTTCCCCTTGATGGTGTCGAACGATTCGGCTGGCCGAATCGTTCGGCCGTCGCGCCGTCACAAGCCGGCCTCCTTCAATTCTGCCACCGAGACGTACTTCGCCGCCACCTTCGGGAGCAACTCCTTGTCCTTGACTTACAGTTCGGCGTGGCCGCACCCGACGCAGACGTAGAAGCCCAGAGTCGCGACGGAGAAAGCGCAAAGTGGAATCGCCAAGTCGGTCACGTCCACGACATGGACGCCTGCCGAACTACACCCGGGGCACTCGCCGTCACCCATCACCGTTCCCTCTTGGACCGGGAGCAGGGCCGACGCCGCGGCGCCGCGCACTTCCTAAAAGGGTGCCCCGGCACGCGCCGGGCGGGG
The DNA here is from genome assembly GCA_036399155.1 of Pyrinomonadaceae bacterium. GTDB lineage: Bacteria > Acidobacteriota > Blastocatellia > Pyrinomonadales > Pyrinomonadaceae > QHXN01. Next base: position 2,623 of record DASWNR010000459.1, on the reverse strand, counting down.
GGCACTCTTCGGCCATTCAGACCTCTCCGGCATCCAGCCATTCGGCCCGGGCCTCTCCTAGATCGGGCGCTACCGGATCAGCTACGCGGGAGAAGTCACCGGCGGCGGCGAGCGCCACTGCGTGCTGCGCTTCCGCCCTTGCCGCACGGGCGGGCAAGAGTTTGAGCGCGCCGTAAAAAGCTTACGCCCTCGGAAGATTTTCTTCCGAGGGCGTAAGCAGGAGAAAAAGGGACGAACTGCCGGGAAGACTCTTACCGGCACTCGTCGTTGCGGCCGCGCGGGGTGCCCGGGCTAGGGTTCGGCCCGCGGCGGCATGGCACCAATATCACCGCAGCCGTGGTGGCGCCCGCCGCCGCGGCGATGACGCCCACGGTGCCGGCCGTGCCGAGGCCGAAGAGCCCCCCACCGCCAGCCGCGGCGCCCGCCGCTGCACTTCCAGCGCCAGCGCCCGCCGCCGCAGCGGCGCCCTGCCCGACGACGGGCGCGCCGCCCGGGGTCGTCGAAGCGCAGGCGTCAATAACCCCGCCCTCGGTGCCTTTGGTCTGCTGGGTCGTCCCACCCGCCGTGAGCGTCCCGGCCGTGCCGCGGTTCGCCGTCAGGATGGCGCACCCCGAGACGACCGTGACGTTGATCTTCCCCTCCCCGAACGACACCGTCACGTTCGAGTTCGGCGCGATGTCCACGCGGCCCATCCCCGGCACATTTACCGTCGCGCCGACGCCCGCGGGAGTCTGCACCGACTGGCCGGAGAAGACGGTCTCGCCCGAGCGAGCGCTGTTGCCGTTAACCGTGACCGGGTTGTTCCCACGCGTGGTGAGCCGACCCTGCGGCGCGCCCTGCGCCGGGACGGCGGCGGCGACGAGCCGCGACGTGGCGGCGCAGACGACCTCCGCGCTCAGGCAGACGTGCGTGACCGTGAGCGCCAGCCCGAGGGCGGTCGCCTTGACGATTCTGTTCTTGAGGTTGCTCATAACTTTTAACTCCTAGGGACATTTAACTTCGAGGGCAAAGGGGTCAGGCGCGGGTAGAAGATACCGACCCCTCAGATTAAGGGGCGGCAAGCCTATCGCTTAAAACGGGCGCGGTCAATGACCCTCCGGGCTATTTTTTTGGCTGGCAGGGGAAGCGCTGTATTCCGCGCGGCGGCCGGAAGACGCCGCCTCAGCCGCCGGCGGCCTTAGACCGCGACGGCACGCGCGGACAAGGTAGGCGGGTGTGACGCTTAGTCGCAGTTGGTGACCGGGTTGGGCACTACGAGTCGGGGTAGAGCCAGCCATTGAGGCTTCTGTACCTGACCAGCATCCTGTCCCCGGCGCAGCCCGAGACCTTCACCTCAGCCTCCGGGGGGATTGTCCCCAGGATTTTTAACCCACGCACGCCCGCGTAGAGTTTAATGCCCTTGGTTCCGTAGCCCATCGTCGAGATCCCCAGCATGTAGCCGGAGACCCAGCCCTTCTTATCGAAGACGACGTTACCGGCGATCGTCTCGTCGCGGTCGATCTGCACCCAGCCGTTGGGGTTCGCCGAGATGAGGTGGACGATCATCCCATCAACATCCGCGGGGATGGCCGCCGCGACACGCCCGACCCGGGTCGGGCGTGTCGCGGACGTTGAGCCCCTGGGGGTCTTTATCGATGACGTAAGCTTCCATATTGTGGGCGGCGGACAACTTAGCATTGGGCGCATGGCCCGTCCCGTTCGAAGTTGATTGACCGGCGATTAATTCTGCGGTCGCCGTAACCGCTCCTTTGGCGGAATTTGCCGCTGCGTCACTGACGGTCCCGTACATCGACGTGTCGTAAGCAGAGAATACAAGTACGAGTGTAGGGATACTCAACGCTGAAATAACTTTGTTTTTCATAACGACCGAGTCAATCTAAGCAACCCGAGTAAGAACGTCATCAGCCCCCTGAGTCTCACTTCCCGCGCGCCGCGGCCGACGCAACCCTTCGGCAGCAGCCCTTTCGCTCTCTTCGGCCCAGTAGAGATAAAGCCGACATCTGGCCACCAAGCTTGACCTGCTAAACTTCAGCGCCATGTGCGCCAATCACAACAGGCGGCACACCATGACAGTACATACTGCTTCGACTTCATGCTGGGAGGTAAGGCGCAGTGACGGTTGCAGGACTCCCCATATGAGGGAGAGTCTGCGCAAAGTTATACCAAGTTGCGCTTAAAAATGAGGTTGGGAACGCCCGCAAGTTGCGGATTGGGCGACGTTAATCGAGAGACTCAACCTCATTTTGTTTTGCAACTTGGTATTACCAATGGGAAGTTACTTCAGTTGCTCGGACAGCCCAAGGCGTGAGTTAGTTCTCACAACCCCTAGTATATTTCCTTGTCACTATGATTATTATGGGTTAATAGTCAGTATCATACGACAGCTTCTATGTAGAGCGATTCTACGGCGCGCTCCTGCGTGTCGAGCAGTAGGCGCTCTGTCCTCCCTTGCATGAAAGACTCACGGCGAATGTCGCGGAAGCCGGCACGTTCCAACATCAGACCCATCGTCTCCAGATCATAGAGGTATAGGTGGCCGTGTCCCATAAAAATCCCATTGACCGAGTCAAGTGGCGTCCAGTCAGGACCGGGTGTTTCATTATAGGGGAAGCTTACTTGTTCA
>DASWNR010000458.1:0-17126 GCA_036399155.1 Pyrinomonadaceae bacterium | reverse complement strand
AGCCCGGCGGCGGCGAAGTGCCGCCGCCCATGCCCACGCCGACGCCGAGGCCGTCGCCCCCGCCGAGGCAGAGCGGCGGGACGATAAGCCTGCCCTCGACCGTCATCAGCAGCAAGGTCATCGACAAGCCCGCGCCGCCCTACCCGGCCATCGCCAGGGCCGCCGGCATCCACGGGCCGGTCGCCGTCCAGATACTCGTCGACGAACAGGGGCGCGTCGTCTCCGCGAAGGCGGCGAGCGGCAACCCTCTGCTACAGGCCGCAGCCGTGCAGGCGGCGTACAGGGCGCGCTTCACGCCCACGATGCTCACCGGCCAGCCCGTCAAGGTCACAGGCACCATCACCTACAACTTCGTCCTCCGCTAACGCAGAGAACCTCGCCGCGAGGGCGCGTGGACTGAATCTCAAATCTCAAATTTGGGATTCAATCCACGCGCCCTCGCGCTTCACGTACACACTTCAAAAAAATCATAACCACACGGAACTTCGTCGCGAGGCGTCGCGTTAATGAACCCGAGGTTAGTTACTTGCACTGATAACCCGGCGGTCGAGACGCGCGCCCCGAGCGGGGCTTCGTCGAGACTAAACTTCCGCTGCGGGCGGCACTAGCGCCCACGCATGACAAGGAGAGATGTGTGATGAAGAGACTTCATAAGGCGATCATCAGCTTCGGCATCGTCGCGATTCTCACGGCCGGCTCGTCGGGCGCCTTCGCCAAGTCCCCGTCCGTGAAGGAGCGCGACGTGAGCGGCTCCGTCGTCAGCATCAACCGCACCAGCCGCACCCTGATCGTCCGCGAGCAGGGCTCCGACCGGCTCATACAGGTCAGCGTCCCCAAGGGCCGCCACGTCCGCACGAGCCAGACCGGCCTCTCCTTCGCCAGCTTCGACCAGTTGGTCCCCGGCATGTTCCTCCGCGACGTGCGCGTCTCGTCCTAAACGACGCGCCGGCCGCGCGGCGTGATTCTAAGACCGCGCCGCGCGACCAACGGGAGAGACATCGCCACAAAGCGGAAGGCCGGACTTGAGACCGTGGTCGTCTCAAGTCCGGCCTTCCGCTTTTCCGTACCGGGCACAGCTCACGCGGCGCGGCGATTCACCCGGCGCTCACGTAGCGGCGCGGCACGCGCGCGCTGACCCCGCAGGTTATCTCGTAAGAGATGGTGCCCGCCGTCCGCGCAAGGTCTTCGGCCGGGAGCACGAGCCGCGCGCCCTCGACGACATCAGCGCCGAGCAGCGTCACGCGGTCGCCGACCCTCACGCCCTCAACGTCCGTCACGTCCAGCAGCGTCAAATCCATCGAGATGCGCCCCACGACCGGCGCGAACTGTCCGCGTACGACGACGCGCCCGCGGTTCGAGAGGGCGCGCGCGTAGCCGTCGGCGTAACCGACGGGCAGCGTCGCCACCAGCATCTCGCGCGCCGCCTCGTACGTGCAGCCGTAGCCGAGAGTCTCGCCCGCGTGTACGGCCTTCAGCAGCGTGACGCGCGTCCGCACGCTCATCACGGGGCGCAGGGACGGCTCGCCGGCCTTCGGCGGGAGCACGTCGCGCCAGAGCCCGTAGAGAACGCCCCCCGGCCTGACCATGTTGCCCCAGGCTTCGGGGTGCGCGAAGGTGCCCGCCGAGTTCGCCGCGTGCTCGTACTCGGGCGCGTGTCCGCGCGCGCGGAAGGCCGCGACCGCCTCGCGGAAGCGCGTGAGCTGGTCGCCCGTGAAGCAGTCGCGCCCGGGCTCGTCGGCCGCCGCGAAGTGCGTCATCAGCCCGCCGACCCGCACGTTTGTAAACCCGCTCAGACGCCCGGCGAACTCCGCCGCGTAGTCGTGGCGCACGCCGAGTCGCCCCATCCCCGTGTCAATCTTGACGTGCACATCGGCGACGACTCCGGCCGCGCGCGCCGCCGCGTCGAGCGCGGAGGCCATGTCCAGCCTGTAGATTACGGGCGTGACGCCGTGCGCGATGCAGGCTTCGGCCTGCCCCTCCCAGAAGCCGCCGAAGCAGAGCACGGGACGGCTCACGCCCGCGCGTCGCAGCGCGAAGCCCTCCTCGGGCGTCGCCACGCCGAACCAGTCGGCGCCCTCCGCTTCGAGCCTGCGCGCGCACTCGGACGCGCCGTGACCGTATGCGTCGGCCTTGACCACGCCCATCACCTTCACGCCCTCTCGGACGAGCGCGCGCACCTGTCGGAAGTTAGAGGCCAGCGCGTCAAGGTCTATCTCGGCCCACGTCGGGCGGCCGCCCGCCGCCAACACCGCTTCGTTCAAGAAAGCCCCGCCGCCGGAATTTGTTGATGAGAAGAACGCTCCCCGGCAGTCTCGCACAACATAGCGGTCGGAACCACCCGCGGGGCGGGCGGCCTTTTGTTAACCGGCGCTGCCGTATCGCGAAGGGCCGCCCGCCGCCGCGGGCGGTTCCGACCTGATTGTACGCAACTGAGACCGACGCGCGTTACTCTCGTAACCTTATCGCGAACGTCTGCTGATAACCTTGACCGAATTTTTGTTTCGGGCGGTACACGGAGCGCGCGCGGCCGGGGTCGCGCGCCGAGTCGCGTGGGCCAATTTTCAAACAGGGGGACAGTCAATGTCGACGGGAATCAAGAGACAGGAGCAGGAGCCCGGGCAGCAGGGCGAGCAGTCTTCGCAGTCGCCGCTCGCCGGCGGGGTCAAGGACGGACTGACGGGGCCGGAGGCTCCGGTCAGCGGCCGCCCACTGGGCGACGGGCGGCGGCAGGGCTATCTGAAGTACGTGGACGAGGAGCAGTTGGCGCGCGGGCTCGGCTGGTTCAGCATCGGGCTCGGGCTGGCCGAACTTCTCGCGCCGCGCGGCGTCGCGAAGGTGGCGGGAATAAGTGGCAACACCGCGCTCATACGCCTTATGGGTCTGCGCGAGATAGCACACGGCGTCGCCATCTTCTCGCAGGGCCGGCGGCCGGCCGAGGCGGTCTGGTCGAGGGTCATCGGCGACGGGCTCGACCTCGCGTGCCTGGGCGCGGCCTTCGCCTCGCCTGACAACAGCAAGGGGCGGCTCGCCTTCGCCACCGCCAACGTGCTCGCGGTGACGGCGCTCGACCTGCTCACCGCGCAGCAGCTCAGCGCCACCGACGGGAGCGAGCGGACGGAAAGGGGCAGCATTCCCGTGAACAAGAGCATCGTCGTCAACGCCTCGCCCGAGGAGGTCTACGCGTTCTGGCGCGACCTGACGAACCTGCCGCGCTTCATGCGCCACCTCGACTCGGTGACGTCGGCCGGCGAGGGCCGCTCGCACTGGGTCGCCAAGGCGCCGGGCGGCTCCGTCGTCGAGTGGGACGCGGAGATTACGGAAGACCGCCCGAACCAGCTCATCGCGTGGCGCTCGGTCGAAGGCTCGGAGGTCGATAACTCGGGCTCCGTGCGGTTCGCGCAGGCGACGGGCGGCCGCGGCACGGTCATCCGCGTCGAGCTGAACTACAGCCCGCCGGGCGGCGCGGTTGGCGCGCTCGTCGCGAAGCTCATGGGCGAAGACCCGGACGGGCAGATGCAGGTAGACCTGCGCCGCTTCAAGCAGATCGTTGAGCTCGGCGAGGTCGTCGTCTCGGACGGGACGCTCCTGGGCGAGGGCTACACGGATCAGAGGCCCGCGCAGCCGATGGGCGTCGGGGTCGGCGGGCCGGAAGCCGCGTCGTGAGGGCGGGGGTCAGACTTCTCTTGACGGTTGATTAAGGGGGACGACGTAATGAAAGCGAATTGTTGGTACGGCAAGAAGGACTTGAGGGTCGAGCAGGTGCCCGACCCGAAGATCATGAACCGCCGCGACGCCATCGTGAAGATAACTTCGACGGCCATCTGCGGCTCCGACCTACACCTCTTCAACGGCTTCATGCCGACGATGCAGAAGGGCGACATCCTCGGCCACGAGTTCATGGGCGAGATCGTCGAGACCGGGCCCGACGTACACGACCGGAAGGTCGGCGACCGCGTCGTCGTCGCCTTCCCCATCGCCTGCGGCAAGTGCTTCTTCTGCCAGCAGGAGCAGTTCTCGCTGTGCGAGAACTCGAACCCGAACGCGTGGATGGCGGAGAAGATGTTCGGCCACTCGCCCTGCGGCATCTTCGGCTACTCGCACCTGACGGGCGGCTTCGCCGGAGGGCAGGCCGAGTACGCGCGCGTGCCCTTCGCCGACGTGGGCACGCTCAAAGTCCCCGAAGAACTCTCGGACGAGCAGGTGCTCTTCCTCTCCGACATCTTCCCGACCGGCTTCATGGGCGCGGAGATGTGCGACATACAGCCCGGCGACACGGTGGCCGTATGGGGCTGCGGCCCGGTCGGGCAGTTCGCGATGGCGAGCGCGTACCTCCTCGGCGCGGAGCGCGTCATCGGCATCGACCGCTTCCCCGAGCGCCTCAGGATGGCGCGCGAGGGCGCGAAGGCCGACACGATTAACTACGAGGAGGCCAACGTCTACGAGACGCTGATGGAGATGACGGGCGGGCGCGGCCCCGACGGGTGCATCGACGCCGTCGGTCTGGAGGCGCACGGCGCGGGCGCGCACGGCTTCGAGTACGCCTACGACCGCGTCAAGCAGGCGCTCGGCGCCGAGACCGACCGCCCCATCGCGCTGCGCGAGGCCATCATGTGCTGCCGCAACGGCGGCAACGTCTCGGTCATCGGCGTCTACGGCGGCTTCATCGACAAGTTCCCGATGGGCTCGTTCATGAACCGCTCGCTGACGATGAAGACGGGTCAGTGCCACGTCCAGCGCTACTGGAAGCGGCTGCTCGAATACGTCCGGAACGGCGAGATCGACCCGTCGTTCGTCATCACGCACCGGATGCGGCTCGACGACGCGCCAAACGGCTTCTCCACCTTCAACAACAAGGAAGACGACTGCATCAAGATCGTCCTCAAGCCCTAAGCCACCTTCCGCCGGTAGCCCGGGCCACCCCCCTTTGGAGCGCGGGCACACCAGCCCGCTTGAGCGCGTTAGCGAGAAGAAGAAGAAGAAGCGCGTTAACTCTATCTTGAGTTAACGCGCTTCTCGGTTTTCGCGCCCGCGGCGCTCAAGCGGGCTAGTGTGCCCGCGCTCCCATGCAAGTGACCCTATGACATTTAAAAAAGTCCTGACCCTGTCCGCGGCGGCCGGCGCGGAGTTAATTGGGGTCGGGGTGGACTACTCGCGCCACATGTTCTCGAAGCGCGTGAACACCTTGAGGAAGGCGAGGATCACCGTCCCGGTCGGGCCGTTGCGCTGCTTGGCGATAATCAGCTCGGCCGTGCCCTGGTTCTCCTCCGTCCGGTTGTACTGCTCCTCGCGGTAGATGAAGGCGACGAGGTCGGCGTCCTGCTCGATGGAACCCGACTCGCGCAGGTCGGAGAGCTGCGGGCGGTGGTCGCTTCTGGCCTCGGGCGCGCGCGAGAGCTGCGAGAGCGCGACGAGCGGCACGTTCAACTCCTTCGCCAGCCCCTTCAGCTCGCGCGAAATCTGCGACACCTCCTGCTGGCGCGACTCCGAACGGCGCGACGAGCCCGACATGAGCTGTAAGTAGTCGACGACGATGAGGTCGAGCCGCTTCTGCTCGGCCGCGAGTCGCCGCGACTTCGCGCGCATCTCAAGCACGGAGATGCTCGGCGTGTCGTCGATAAAAATCCTCGCCTCGGCCAGCGTCCCCAGCGCGCCCGCCAGACGCGCCCACTCGTCGCGCGACAGGTACCCGCTCCGAAAACGGTGCGCGTCCACGCGCCCCTCCGAGCAGAGCATGCGCATCACCAGAGACTCCTTCGACATCTCCAGCGAGAAGATCGCCACCACCGCCCCGGCGTGAATCGCCGCGTTCTGCGCCAGCGTCAGACACAAAGCGGTTTTCCCCATCGAGGGGCGGGCGGCGACGATGACGAGGTCGGAGGGCTGGAGGCCGGAGGTCATCGTGTCTAGCTCGGTGAAGCCCGTGGTGAGCCCCGTCAGCATGGCGGAGCGGCCGGCCATCTCCTGAACTTTTTCGAGGAGCAGGTCGGCGACCGGCTTGATGTGCGAGAAGCCCTGGCGCGTGCGCTCGTCGGCGAGCGCGAAGATCATCTGCTCGGCGTGGTCGAGGATGAGCGTGGCCTCGTCCTCGCCCTCCAGAGCCTCGCTCGTGATCTTGTTGGCGACGCGGACGAGCTGGCGCATCAGCGAGTGGTCTTTGACGACCTTGGCGTAGGCGGCGACGTTGGTGAAGTGCGGCAGCCCGTAGGTCAGCTCACTGATGAAGGCGATGCCGCCCGTCTGTTCGAGCGCGCCCTCGCGCCGCAACTCCTCGCCGAGGAGGATGGGGTTTATCTCGGAGCCGCGCTCGCTCAAGCCGATCATGGCGCGGAAGACGAACTGGTGCGCGCGGACGTAGAAGTCCTCGGGGCGCAGAAGCTCGATGGCCTGGTTGACGAGCGCGTTGTCGAGGACGACGGCCCCGAGGATGGCGCGCTCGGCCTCCGCGCTGTGCGGCAGCGGGCGCTCGAGCATCTGTTCGCGTGCGGGGTCGGCTATGAACTGTGCCATCGGGAGTCCGGCCTGTGGAAAACTGACTTGCTGTAGACAGGGAAACGGCGCGTCCCCTTCCGCCCGCACTCTCGCGCGGGAGCGCGGAGGGGTCGCGCCGCCGGTCTTTATACTACAAGCCGGGGGGCGCGACAACAATCATGTTGACGCGCCCCCCTAAGCTGATGGATTCGCGCTAAGCCTGAGCGGTGTCGGCCGACTCTTCGTTCGGGCCGTCGCCCGGGGCCGCCGGGGAGGCCACTTCCGGCGCGGCTTTGGCCGCGCCGGCCGTCTGGGCGCCGCCCTCGCCGGTGACGGTGACGGGAATATCGACGTTCACCTCGCGGTGGAGCCGGACGCTGACGGTGTACTCGCCCGTCTCCTTGATGGGCTCGGGCAGGTGCACGCGGCGGCGGTCGATCTCGTAGCCCTGCTCCTTGAGCGCGTCGGCAATGTGCATCGCCGTCACCGAGCCGTAAAGCAGGCCGTGCTCGCCGACCTTGCGCTCGAAGTTGAGCCGGAGGCCCCCCATCTGGCCGGCGCGCGCCTCCGCGCCCGCGCGCTCCGTCGCCTCCTTCTTTAGCAGCGCGCCGCGCTCGGCCTCGATCTGCTTGACGTTGCCGGGCGTCGCCTGTACGGCGAGCTTGCGCGGCAGCAGGTAGTTGCGCGCGTAGCCCGCCTTCACCTTGACGATCTCGCCGCGCGCGCCGAGGTTGTCCACGTCTTCTCGCAAGAGTACGTTCGTTGTTGCCATCTTCTTTCGTGAACCTCCTTCTAGTCCGCGGTGTACGGGAGCAGCGCGATGTTGCGCGCGCGCTTGATCGCCTCGGTCAGCATCCGCTGGTGCGCGGTGCAGACGCCCGAGATGCGGCGCGGCAGAATCTTGCCGCGCTCGGGGATGAAGTTCTGCAAGAGCCTCACGTCCTTGAAGTCGATGAGGTCGACCTTGTCCACGCAGAAGCGGCAGACCTTGCGCCGGCGCATGCGCCCGCGCCCGCCGCCGCGGCCACTCTGCGGCCGCCTCTCGGGCGCACCGCGGTCGTCGTCGTTGTCGAAGTCGCGGTCGCCTCTCTCCATGTTTCTGGACATTTCTTTCTTCTCTCTCTCCCTATCAACGCGGGGCCGCGCGCGGCTCAAACTCTCCCGAAGGAGAGGGCGCGCGCCGCACGCCCGCCAATCCTCTTCCGAAGAAGAACGCTCGCGCTCCCCTTACTCGTCGTCGCCGCCGCGCGTGGCCTGCCCGCCGCCGGAGGCCGCGCCCGCGGCCATCGGCCGCTTGGCGGCCTTGCGCGCGCGCCGCGCCCTCAATTTCTCGGCGCGCTGGCGCTCCTCGTCCACGCGCACCGTCAGGTAGCGGAGCACCTGGTCGCTGACGCGCATGCGGCGCTCAAGCTCAGCGATCTCGCCGCCCGTGCCTTCGATCTCGAAGATCGCGTAGATGCCCTCGTTGCTGTGGCCGATGCGGTAGGCGAGTTGGCGGCGGCCCAAGACCTCGGCCCTCGTGACGTTGCCGCCCTGGTCGGTGATGATGGTGCGGAGGTTCTCCGTCAGGCGGGTGACCTCGTCTTCCTGCGTGCCGGGGTCGACGATGTAGACGACCTCGTAAACTCTCTTCTCTGCCAAAACCATCCTCCTTTTGGATGTCTAGCCTCAACCATGACGGCCGAAGCAAGAAGGAAATGGGTTAGCGATGAGTGTCGGGTGACGGGTGGTAAGAGAATACAAGACCCTTGTTCTCTTTCTTACCACCCACCGCCCATCACTTATCACTCCCGTTGAACCGCGACATTGCCTTGTCAATGCCGTCGCGTATGACGGCGCGGAGCGCCTCGGCGCACCGCTCCAGAATCTGCTCGACCTCGGCGCGCTGCCCCTTCGGGAAGCGTTCGAGCACGAAGCCGGCCGTGTCACCCACCGGGTGCTCCGGCCTGATGCCGACTCTCAGGCGCGCGAACTCGTCCGTGCCCAGCGCCGAGATGATGTTCTTCAAGCCCTTCTGGCCGCCGCTCGAACCCGAGCGCCTCAGCCGTATCGAGCCGAAGGGGAGCGCGATGTCGTCGCTGACGACGACGAGGCCGTCGGCCGGCTTGAGCGCGGCGCGCTTCCTGAGCAGGCACGCCACCGACTCGCCGCTCAGGTTCATGTAGGTCTGCGGCTTGACCAGCTCGACCGCGCGGCCTTCCAGCTCCGCGCGCCCGACGAGCGCCCTGCACTCCGTGCGCTTGACCGGCGCGCTCGACTGCCGCGCCACGAGGTCGACGAGCATGAAGCCCAGGTTGTGGCGCGTCCACTCGTACTGCTCGCCCGGATTGCCCAGACCGACAATGAGCATAAAGCGGTAGACCGCCCCCTACTCCTCGTCTTCCTTCTTGCCCTTGGCGATGACTTCGGGCTCGGCGGCATCCTCCGCGGGCGCGACATCCTCGACCGGCTCCTCGCGGACGGTGGCCACGGTGGCGACGGCCGTCTCGGGGTCGGTGATGATGGTGATGCCCTCGTCGACGAGAACGTCGGAGACGTGGAGCACCTCGTGCGCGCCGAGGTTCGACACGTCGACGGTGATGAAGTCGGGGATGATGCTCGGGCGGCAGCGAATCTCGACCTCGCGCAAAAGCTGTTCGAGGACGCCCTCGCCCTCCCGAACGCCCGCGGGCTCGCCTTCGAGCTCCAGGCGGACGGAGACCTCGATCTCCTGCCCGCGCACGAGGCGGCGCAGGTCGGCGTGGATGAGCCGGCTCCTGACCGGGTCGATCTGGCGGTCGAGGAACATCACCTCGCTCGGGCCGACGCCGTCCACGTCGAGCGTGAAGATGGCGTTGTGCCCCGCGCCCGAACGCAGGATGGCGGCCAGCTCGGCGAGCGGCGCGGCGGCGGCGACCGGCTCGCCCTCGCCGCCGTAAATCGTGAGCGGCACGAAGCCGCGCGCGCGCAGGCGTCGCGAGTCGTTCTTGCCGCGTCCAGCGCGCAGCTCAGCGCGCACCGTTATCTCTTGTCTCTCTGCCATGATGCTCCTTAAGTTTTTGCCCTCCGCCTCACACGAAGAGCGAGGAGACGCTCGTCTCCTCGTGGATCGACTTAATCGCTTTCGCCAGAAGCGGCGCGATGCTCAAAACGTTTATCTTCTTCTCGCGGCACGCCGAGGCGCGCAGCGGTATCGTGTTCGTCGTCACGACGCGCTCTATCTCGGACTCGGCCAGAAGCTCGCACGCGCGGCCCGAAAGCACTGGGTGGGTGAAGCAGGCGTGGATGCGCTCGGCCCCGGCCTCTTGCAGCGCCGCCGCGACCTTCGTCAGCGACCCGCCCGTGTCGCACATGTCGTCGACGATGAGGCAGCTCCGCCCGTTCACGTCGCCGACGACGTTCATCACCTCGGCCACGTTCGCCTTCTCGCGCCGCTTGTCGCACAGCGCGAGCGACGCCGGGCTCCCGTCCTCAGACGTGAGCCGCTTGGCGTAGGCGCGCGCTCGCTCCGCCCCGCCCGTGTCGGGCGCGACCACCGTCAGGTTCGGGAGCTTGTAGTCCTGGTAGTGGCCGATGAAGGCCGGCGCGGCGAAGAGGTGGTCTACGGGGATGTCAAAGAAGCCCTGAATCTGCGCGGCGTGCAGATCCATCGTCAGCACGCGGTCGGCGCCCGCCGTCGTGATCAGGTTCGCCACGAGCTTCGCGCCGATGGAGACGCGCGGCCGATCCTTCTTGTCCGAGCGCGCGTAGCCGAAGTACGGGATGACCGCCGTCACGCGCTCGGCCGACGAGCGGCGGAAGGCGTCGAGCATGACGAGCAGCTCCATCAGGTGCGCGTCGGTCGGCGGGCACGTCGGCTGCACGATGAAGACGTCGGCTCCGCGCACGTTCTCGGTGATCTGGAAGTTGAACTCGCCGTCCGAGAACCTGTCGGTCGTCGCCAGCCCGGGGTCGCAGCTCAGGTAGTTGCAAATCTCCTGAGTCAGCTCCCGGTTCGCGTTTCCGGAGAAGACTTTGATGCCGCCCGTGGTGCTCATAAAGAGTTCAAAGTTCAAAGTTCAAAGTTTCAAGTCTGAGGCCAAAGCTCTTAACTTTGAACCTCGAACCTGTAACTTTGAACTCATGAATCTGGCTGGGGAGGTAGGACTCGAACCTACGAATGCCGGATCCAAAGACCGGTGCCTTACCACTTGGCGACTCCCCAATCCCGTTTTCAGTCCCCGCGGCCGGGTCGGAGAGACGCCGCGCCGCGCCCGAGCGCCGCGAGGTACTCGCCGCGCGAGAGCGTGGCGCACGCGAAGACCTTCCAACCGTCTTCGACGCCGCCCAGCGCGCCGCGGGCGCGCCCCGCTTCCGCCTCGCTTTCAAAGACACCGAAGACGCTGGAGCCGCTGCCCGAGAGCATGACCCGGAGCGCGCCGGCCCCCTTCAGCGCCTCGCGCGCGCGGCCGATTTCGGGGTGGAGCCGCACCACTACGGCCTCGAAATCGTTCGACCACACACCACAGAGTGAATCGGAAAATTCGGCCTCCGCGCGCGAAACAGAAAGGTTAGCCGCCGTGTCTGCCTTTGTCAAGGCGCGAGCGCCGAGCGCTCTGTACGCCTCCGCGGTCGAGACGTGGACGCCCGGCGCGACCACGCAGAGGTGCATTTTAGGCGCGTCCGCGAGCGGCCGGATCTCCGTCCCGGTGCCCGTCCCGGCGGCCGTCCCGCCGGTCAGAAAGAAGGGCACGTCCGCCCCGAGCCGGGCCCCGATTTCGGCCAACTCGCGCGCGTCCGTCTCGACTCCCCAGAGCGCCGCCAGCGCCGCCAGCGTCACCGCCGCGTCCGACGAGCCGCCGCCGAGGCCCCCTCCCGCCGGTATTAACTTATCCAGACGGACGCGCGCGCCCCGCCCGACGCCGAAACGCTCACGGAGCGCCCCGGCCGCGCGGAGCACGAGGTTCGTCTCGTCGGTCGGGATGGACGCGTCCGTGCATGAGAGTTCGAGGCTTCGCCCGGGCGTCGTCTCGAAAGTCAGCGTGTCGTGGAGTGTGACTGTCTGGAAGAGGGTGCTGATCTCGTGGTAGCCGTCGGGGCGGCGCCCCAGCACGCGCAGGCCGAGGTTTATCTTGGCGAAGGCCGGGACGGTGAGTTTTTCTGCTGACACTGAGAGCGGCCGGAGCCTCCCGTCTCGGAAAGCGCCGGCCGCCCGGAACCCACGCGGCGGATGGGCCGCGGCGCTAACGCTTCATGAAAACCTGCGTGAAGTAGTACGTCCCGTCCGACGCGCGCGCGATGCCGACGGCCGCGTGCGTGTACTCGCCGTTCATCGCGTTCTCGCGGTGCTTGTGCGAGACCATCCAACGCTCGACGGCAAAGGCCGTCGGGTCGTTGAAGCCCTGATTATACGCGATGTTCTCGCCGAGGGTACTCCACCCGTGGAACCCGAGCGCGCGGGCGCGCCCCTTCAGGTCGAGCCCGTCGCGGTCTACGTGGTTGAGATAGCCGCCCCGCGCCATGTTCTGCGAATGGTAGCGCGCGAGTCGCGTCAGGCCGCCGTCCCAGGAGAGAGGGCGCAGTCCCCTGCGCTGCCGTTCCGCGTTAATCAGGTCGAAGGCGCGACGCTCCTCGCCCGTGGCCGGGGCCGCGGACGGCGCGGCGTACGAGGGCGCGGCCGCTGCCGGGGCCGAAGCCCGCGCGACCTGGCGCTCCCTGACACGCTCCGGGCCCCCCGTGTAAACCGTGCCGATGAGACGCGCGACGGGGCGCTCGCCCGTCGTGCGCTCGCCGCTCCTGGGCGCGCCTTTGCCGCCGTTGCGTGCGAGAGCCGGGGAGGCCGTTAAACTCAATAAAGTCAGGAGGATTAAAGCCTGCGACGCCCTTCCGAGAGCCACAGTGCGGGGGAACCGCCTTGCAACCATTAGGGGAACTCCTTGAAATTAAAACCTTAGAGCCAGAGGATGCCGTCCGTATTGACCCTGACTGGGCAAGTGGTCAACGTTGGCAATAGTAAAACACTGTTTGGCCGTAGTCAATCCTTAAAGTTTTGTAACAGAATTGACACACGCCAAGCAGTCGTTAACCTATCAAAGATTCAACACTTAGCTCGTTAAGACGGAATTTCGCGACTTAAAGGAGAGAAACCGACTTCGTCTGTCGCAGGGGAGCGACCGGCCGAGGGCGGGCACACTTTAGCCTTTGTGGGCGAGACAAATCAACCGTTATTTAGTCTCGCCGCTCAATTTGGCTTTGATTCTGGCCGTGTCGGCGGCTTCCACCGCCAGGGAGAGTGCTCTGCGCCAGGAGGCTTGCGCCTTTTCCTGCTGGCCGAGCTTTTTGAAAAGGTCGCCCAGGTGCTCTTGAATCGCGGCCGAAGTCGGGTTAAGACGCGCCGCGTCACTTAGATAACGCTCGGCCTCTTTCAGTTTCCCGAGCTTGAAGTAAACCCAGCCCAAGCTGTCGAGAAATGAAGGGTTTTGCGGGTCGGCGCGCACGGCGCGCTCGATCATCCCGAGCGCCTCGTCGAGCTTCTCGTTGTGCTCGGTGAGGAAATAGCCCAGGTTGTTGAGCGCCGTGGGGTTGTCGGCGTCTTTGGCGAGCACCTGACGAAGAGTGGCCTCGGCGCCTTTGGTGTCGCCGGCGCGCTCCTGCGCCGACGAGAGCATGATGAGGGCGTTGGTTCCCTGCCCCGGCTCTTCGTCCGAGGCGAGCGCGAGCGCCTTGCGCGCGGCTTCGACCGCCTCGGTGCCGCGCCCGGCGCTGATGAGCATGCTCGACATGAACAGGTACTCTTCAAAGTCGGCGGCGTTACCCTTCAGGCGCGGCCGGAGCAGGGTCAGAGCCTCTTCGGTGCGCCCCAACTCGGCCAGCGTCGTCGCCTCCTCACGGAGCAGGCGAAGCTCTTCGGGGAAGCGCTTGCGCGCCGCGCGGACGCTCTCCAGAGACTCGGCGCGCTTGCCGTGAGAGCGCAGGAACTTGACTCTCTCGAAGTCCGCGGTCGAGTCCGCGTCCGGCAGCAGCGTGCGCATGCGGTCGAATGCGGCCAGAGCCTCCTGCGTCTGCCCGGCCTGCTGGCGCAGTCCCGCGATTTCGAGTAGCACCGAGACGGCGAGGCGGCGGTCGCGCTCGTTGGCGAGCGGCGTGTCCTTGATGTTGCGCGACTTGAGTAGGTCTTCGTAGATGGTGACGGCGTCGTCAAAGCGCGACGCCTCTTCGTAGACGTTGGCGAGCTGGACGAGGAGTTGGAGCCGGTCGTTGTCGTTGCCGGGCTTGACGGCGGCGATGGAACCGCGGAGCGTCTTGACGGCCTCGTCCACGGAGCCCGTCCGCGCCTGCACGCGCGCGAGCGTCTGCGCGGCTCCGACGTTCGCAGGGTTCTGTGCGACGGCCCGCTTAAGCTCTTCGACGACGCCGGGGTCGGCCGCGCCGCCCGCCTCAAGAGCCTCACCGAGGAGCTGTAAGTAGCGCGGGTTGTTTGGCTCGATGGCCATAGCCTGGCGGATGGCGGCGACCGCCTCGGCCGTCTGGCCGGCGGCGAGCAGGACTTCGCCGAGCCGCGCGTTGGCCGAGTCCGGGCTCAGCTCGCGCCCCTGCGTGACGACCTGGTAGAAGCGCCCGTCCATCGAGGCGGGTAGCGTCGCCCACTTCCGCAGAGCCTCGACGGCCTCCTTCTCGCGGCCGGTGGCGACGTAGAACTCGGCGAGCAGCGCCCAGGCCTCCGCGTCGTTCGGGTAGACGCGGAGCACCTCTCTGAGCGAGGCGACGGCCTTGTCGGCCGCCGGGCGGTCGAGGCTCCGCTCGGCGAGGCGGCTCTGGAGCGTGTAGATGCGCGCGAGCGTCCGGTGCGCGCCGTAGCTGTCCGGGTTGGCGCGCACGGCGGACAGGCCCTCGACTTCGGCCTGCTTCAGGTCGTTGAGAATGAGGTGGATTTCGGCGAGCGCGGCGCGCGCCTCCGCGAGCGTCGGCTCAAGCTCGGCGGCCTGCTGGAACGCGGCCTGCGCCTTACGCAGCGAGTCGAGCGTGAGTGTCCCCGAGCGTATGCCCTCGAAGTAGCGCTGGCCTTCGAGCAGCTTCTTGTAAGCCTGCGCGCGGCGCTCGCGCGAAGAGGGCTGCGCCGTCGTCGGGCTCTGCGCGGCGGGCTGCGCGGCGGGGCTCGGCTGAGCGTCGCGCGCGGGCTGAGCGGCGGACGGCGCGGCGAGGGCGCAGAGCGCCGCGAGTGCGAAGGCGGGGAAGCGCGCGCGCGTCCGGTGCGCGGGACGAGAAGAGGGGTTCAAACCGTTGTTCCTTTCGCGGCCCGGACGGGGTCACCCTCCCCGCCCTCGGCGGCGGCGACGACCTTACGCCAGGCCGCGCGCCGGGGGTAACAGTAGAGGAGCACGGCGGCGGCGATGACGCCGAAGTAGAGCATGTCGGTCCCGAAGCCGGTCATCACGCTGATGACGAAGCCGAGGAGCGCGACCAGCCCGCCGATGAGCGCGACCGTGACGGTCGTCGCCTCCAAAGTCCTGAGCAGACCGGCGGCGCCTCGGAGCGCGCCGATGTCCTGGAGGCGCATGGCCGAAAACCTCGTCCGCCGGAAGACGATGGCGCCGACGCCGAGGAAGATGATGACGAAGCGGAGCGCGTTGGCCGTGGTCGGGTCGAAGCGAAGCGCGCCGGCGAAGACGCCCGCGAGCGCGAGCCCCGTCAGCAGCAGCGTGAAGACGAGCATCGCCAGCACGACGCGCGCGGCGGCCGAGTGCCTGCGCTCCAACTCGCCCTGCGGCGTCCCCTCGACGGTCTGTGCCAAGCCTGCTGCCTCCTCGCGCGCCCCCGCCGCGTGACGCGCCCCTCGGAAAGTCGGAAACGTCTGTTTTGTTGGGGGGACGCGGAAAATTCTAGCACCCGCCCAACCGGCCGGGCAAACTTCGTCCCCGGAAAACCGCCGCGCAAACGAAGAGCGCCCGGGGTTTCGGTTAAAAGTCCCGGGCGCTCTCACGGTTCACAAAGGGAAACCTGTTAGGGCTTGGCCCCGCTGGCCGGGGGCGGCGTGGCGGGGGTCGTCGGCTGCGTCGCGGCCGGGCGCGCCGGGTCACTGCCCGAGGCGGGCGGGCCGGGGCGCGTCGGCTCGGCGCTCACCTTCTTCTCGCCCGAGTCCGTCCTAGGCGCGGGCGGCGTCGTCGAGAGCGGCCTCACGTCGCGCGCGGGCGCGGTGCGGTTGACGGGCAGCGTGTTGTAGTTGGCGGGGAGCTGCCCGCCGTTGTCCATCACGGCCTGGATGATGTCGTTGCCCTTGCTCGACTGGCTGATGATGACGCCGTCCTTGACGACCGTCTTGGGGACGACGCCGCTGATCTCGCGCATGAGCCCGCCGATCATCCCGTCGCCTTTGGGCTCCTCGCGGTTGAGCGCGTCCTGGTCGGGCTCGGGCACCTGCGCGCCGATGGCCGCGAGCTTCTCCTTGGCCTTCTCGGCGTACTCGCTGTTCGGGTGGCGGCGGACGAGCTGCTGGAAGTACTTGGTGGCCTCGTCGGGCTCCTCCTCCTCCATGTAGGTCGTGGCGTAGCGGAAGAGGACTTCGGCCATGCCCGAGTAGTTCTTGTACTTCTCGACGACCTCGCGGTAGCGCGACTGCGCGCCCTTCAGGTTGTTGGCGCGCCCCTGGTAGAAGCGGTTGTAGTACTGGTCGCCGACGCCCTTGTCGTGGTCGGCGAGGTTCTCCTGCACCTCCGCGAGCCGCAGCTCGACGTCGGGGCGGAGCGAAGACTTCGGGAACTGCTGGAGGCAGAACTTGAGGCGCTGCTCGGCCTTGCGCGCGGGCGAGATGTCGCGGTTGGCGAGCCCCATGCGGCGCATCTCGACCTCGCCCATCTTGAGACACACGTCGTCGGAGAGCGCGTGCGTCGGGAAGAACGTGACCCAGTCCTGATAAGCCTGCCCGGCCTGGATGAGCGCGCTCGTCGTGCCTTCGAGGTAGAAGGTGTCGGCGATGGCGAGCTTGGCGAGCGGCAGGTAGACCGAGTCGGGGTAGGTGTTGATGATGACGCTGAAGAGGGCGCGCGAGGTCTCGTAGGCGTCGCCGCGCGCCTCCTTCGTGGCCTCCGTGAACAGCTCGCGGTCGCGCCCCGGCGCGACGGTGCCGACCAGCTCGTCGTACTTCTCGTCGTCGCCGCGGCCGAGCAGGCGGCTGAAGAAGCCGCCCTTCTTCTTCTTGTCGTCGCCGTTCGAGGCGGCGGCGGCTGGGGCGGCGGCGCGCTCGCGCATCGTGTCGCGCATGGCGGCCTGCGCGCGCGTGTCTAGCTCGGCGGCGGCCGTCTCAAGCTTGTCGATCTCGGTCGGGTCGTAGCGCTCGGCGCGCTCCTGCTTACCGCGGATGTCGCTGATCTCGCTCAGGAGCTTCGACACTTCCTTCTCCAGCCCGCCCAGGCGCGCGCGCGGGTCGTCGGCCGACGCCTCCGAGCCCTTGTCCTTCGCGTTGAGGCCCGCGAGGGCGCTGTTGAGGGTGCGGCGCAGGGTGTCGAGCCGCGAGCGCATCACGTCGAGCCGCTGGACGGGCGAGAGCTGCGACTGCTGCGCCGCCGCGACCGGCAGGACGGGCGCGGGCAGCGCGCCGAGCAGCAGCGCCGCCGACAGGACGGAGAGAAACAGGTTGCGATAACGCATCAACAAAACCTCCAAAAAGCTGTTAGCTGTTAGCCTTTAGCCGTTGGCTTTCTTCT
>DASWNR010000457.1:0-3028 GCA_036399155.1 Pyrinomonadaceae bacterium | reverse complement strand
GGTGTGGGTGCGCCCGTCGCGCCTTTTTTCTTCCGGCGGGTAGAAGGCGAGCACGTAGGTCGAAGTCACCTCCTCGGCCAGCGCCCTGAAGAGCGGCTCGTAGTCCTTCGCCGTGGCGTAGAAGTTCGTCCCGCCCGTCTTCTCGACCAGCCCGGAAACGTCGAGCGGCGTCGGGAGCGGCGCGCGCCCGGGCGCGGACGGCGAGATGAGGCGCGTGTAGGAGGGGAGCGTCACCGTGTAGACGCTGACCTCGGCCTGGTTGGCGCGCTCGATGACCGTCGAGGGGTGGACGGTGTCGCCGACGGGGAAGCCGTCGGTGACGACGACCACGGCGCGCTTCAGCAGACGCCGGTCGAGCGTCCGGGGGGCGTTGCGCGCGAGCAGGCGGACGGCGTCGTCGACCGCGTCGTAGGCGTGAGTCGAGAGCCCCTCGATCTCGCGCGCAAGGCGGCCGAGCGCGCGGTCGAGCTTGCGCGGGTCGCTCGTAAACCCCTGGATGACGCGCGCGTTCATCCCGAAGCTCATCAGCGCGAAAGAGGCCGGGCGGTTCGAGAGTTTTTCCGAGAAGGCGCGCATCGCCGTCTGGAGCCGCGCCATCTCCTCGGGCGTCATGCTCCCCGAAACGTCCACCGCGAAGACGACCGCCACGGGGCGCTCGGCCCCGCCGCGGCGCTCGACGTTGAGGAAGGCGACCGCGCGCTCCTCGCCGTCCTCGTAGAGCTTGAAGTCCTCGGGGCGCAGACCCTTCACCGCGCGCCCCGCGGCGTCCGTCACGCTCACCTCGATCAGCACGAGGTCTGTGTCGATCTTGAGCACGTCCTCGTCCCCGAGTTCCACGGGCGTCGGCGAGGGGCGCTGCGCGGGCGCGTCCGGCTGCTGCTGCGCGAGCGGGGCGGGGGCGACCGGCGGCGCGAGACACAGGAGCGCGGCCGCGCACAGGAGCCCCAAGCGCGCGGGGAAGATGCTTTTCTTGACTGGTGTGGAAGACATAAAACTTCGGGCGTCGGGCGCGTCCGGCGGGTGACCGGCGCGCCGATTATACGCGGCGTTGGGGGGACGCGCCAGACCCTTCGCCGCAAACGTCTCGCGGGCAACATTGCCGCGCCCCGCCGGCATCAACCAACCTTGAACGCGTGTTATAATCCCGGCCGCCGTAGCTTTGATGCCCCGGCCGAACCTTTGGAGCGACTCACTTGAAGACCTTCGGCGGAAAATTTTTACTCGCGGCGCTGGCGGCGCTCCTCGCGCTCGCGGCGCACGCCCCGGCGCAGAAGAAGTCGAAGAAGCAGGAGCCGACGACCGGCGCGATAGTCGGCCGCGTGCGCGTCGAGGACGGCCACGGCGCTGGCGGCGTGAGCGTCGTCGTGCGCAGCGGCGACCGCGAGGTCGCGCAGACTTCGACCAACGCGAAGGGCGAGTTCGGCTTCCGCGATGTCGAGCCCGGCACCTACGGGCTGACGCTGCGCAAGGCGGGTTTGCAGGTGGGCCGGATGGACGGCGTCGAGGTGCGCGCCGGCAAGACCGTCACGCTCAAGGAGGGGCTCTACCTGCCCGTGGACGAGGGCTCGATTGCCTTCATACGCGGGAGCGTCTTCTCGGGCTCGGGCCGCAGCCTCAACGGCGCGAAGGTCGAGCTGGCGCGCGTCGAGGCCGACGGCTCGCTCAGGAAGTTGGACAGCCGCGTCTCGAACGCGACGGGGTCGTTCGCCTTCCGGCTCCCGCCCGCGCGCGCCCGCTACCGGCTGACGGCGAAGGCCGACGGGATGCAGACGGCCACGGCGGACGTGGAAGTTGAGGGCGCGGCCATCTACCGCGCCGCGCTCTCTTTGGAGCCCGCGCGGAAGTAGCGGGCCGGACACTTGAAAAGAAAATGAAGGACGCGCACCCGAACAGGGAAGAGGCGCGCGAGGAGTTCGTGACGGCGCGCCAGCTCGCCGAAGTTTTGAAGGTGAGCGAATCGACCGTGCGCCGCCTGGCGCGCGACGGGCGCATCCCGTGCGTCCGCCTCACGCCGCGCCTGATGCGCTTCAACCTCAGGGCCGTCTTCCGCGCGCTCGACGGCGACGGAGCCCCCGCCCACGGACGCCGCGCGCGACGCCAGAACGCGGACGGCGACCCGGGCGAAGACGCCCAGCTCTCCTTCGACGAAATGCTCTGAGCGAAGCTCCCCGACTTACGCGGGCGTCCTACTCGTCGTCCTCTTCTTCCGCCGCCGCTTCCTCTTTCTCCACCTCGCGGCGCGGCCGCCAGTTCCTTCCGCCCACTTTGACGAGGTCGTGTTTGCGTATGAGGCTGGTTCGCACGTTGACGAACCACGCGGCGCCGCCGAGCGCGCCGACCGCGAAGGCCGCCTCGAAACGTCTGAGGAGGAGGAGCACTGCCGCCGCCGCGAACAGCACGTAGGCCGCGACGCGCCACACGCGCCCGAAGTCGAAGCGCCCGCCAGTCGCCCGTTCGTCAGTCCGCCTCTCCAAAGCTCAAACTCCGCCGGTAAAAAATATCGGAAGTCGTCCGCGCGTCCTCGTCAGTTGATGGTCACGGGGATGGGGGCGTCTATCTCGCGCGGCGGTAGGCACGCCTCGTCGGTGCACGTCTGGACGCGCACCCTCGCGCGGAGCGTGCGACGCCCCTTCGACGCGGCGGCGTCGGCGCGCAGCGGGAGCTTGATGAGGACGCTGCCTTCGTAGACCGAGAGCGGCTTATCCGCGAAGCCGAGCTTGCGCTGGAGGCCGGCCGGGTAGACGGGCTTGCCCGGCGTGAGCCCGTCCTGCGCTTCGGCGCGCAGCTCGGTCGCGACGTAGAACTTGTCGGAGGCCGGGTTGGACTGGACGTGATAGCCCTGCGCGATGTCGAGCCGCACGGTGGCCTCGCCCGCGCCGCCCGCCGAGAGCTTCGCCTCCTCGACCGTAGCGGTGACGGCCTGCGCCTGCGGCGTCGGCGCGGGCGGTGCCGTCGCGGGCGGCGCAGCCGCGGCGGGTGTCGGCGTGACGGCCGCGACGCCTGTGTTGTCGGTCCGCGCGCCGCACGC
>DASWNR010000456.1:0-3624 GCA_036399155.1 Pyrinomonadaceae bacterium | reverse complement strand
CTCATCTTTTTTCCCGTCTACCTGTCGGCGCTGCCAGACTCGGCCGTGGTCGTCACCGGGACTTACGGCCTGCACGAGGCCAAGTTCTGGATGCTCATCCACCCGCTCCTCATCCTCTCGCTCGTCCTCACGCTGGTCGCGAACTGGCGTTGGCAAGCCCGGCGCTATCTCATCCTCATCAGCTTGGTGCTGTACGTGGCGGTGATCGCCGTCTCCGCGATCTACTTCATCCCCGAGCTAATCGCCTTCGAGCGGAGCGCGGGGTCGGGCGTGCCGCCCTCGGAGTGGCTGGCGCGCGGCGGGCGCTGGCAGAGGTTGAGCTGGGTGCGCGGCGCGACCATGTACGCCGCGATCTTCCCGCTGCTGTTCGCTCTGACGAGGCAGCGGGCGTCGGCCCCTCCCCTACTTGCCGAGCCCGTCGATGATCAGCTCGGAAAGGCGTGACATGACGAGGTAGGCGGGGTTGTCGGGCGTCCACTCGGGCGCGGGCATGTCGTCGCAGGTGACGGCGAGGACGATGCGGCCGCGCTGCGGGTGGTAGATGACTCCGACGTTCGAGCGCAAGGCGTCGAGCGCGCCCGACTTGGTCGCCTTCGGCACGCGCCACTGGGAGCGCCAGATGCCATTCGTGCCCTGCTCGCGCTTGAGCAGGTCTATCATCTCCTTCGAGGCGGCGGGGCTGACGACCTCGCCGCGCTCCATCCTCTCAAGCAGCGCGGCCATCTCGTGCGGCGTCGTGCGGCCAAGGCCGAAGCGCTTGTTCGCCTCCACCTTCCCTTCCCGGCTCTCGCCCCCGCCGCCGATCTTCCGCATGATGCGCGTCTGCGTGAGGCCGAGCGACTGCATGCGGTCGTTGACCGCGTCGGTCGTCAGGTGTTCGAGCACCATGTTCGTCGCGGTGTTGTCGCTCAAGGTCATCATCAGCGTCACGGCGTCGCGCAGCGGCAGGCGCAGCCCGTCGGTCAGCTCGTTCAACACGCCCGAGCCGCCGTACCTCACCGACTTATTCAGCACCAGCTCGTCCGACCACTTCGTGCGCCCCTCCGCGACGCGCGCGAACGCCTCGACCATGACGGCGACCTTGATTGTGCTCGCGGTGCGGACGGGCTCGTCGCCGCCGAGGCTGTACTCCGCGCCCGTGTCGAGGTTCTTCGCGTAGAGGTAGACGTTGCCGTTAAAGCCCTCGACCTCCGCGCGCACGCGACGGTCGAGCCACGTCGGCACAGGCTTCGGCGTCGCGGCCGGCGCGGGCGTCGGAGGCTGTGGCGTGGGCGTGGTGCCGGTCTGAGACCGCGCGGCGGCGGCGCAGAGCAGGAGCGCGAAGACGGCGGTCGGGAATATTCTAGTGGGCTGCATTCTCATTTTGCTCACTGCGGGTCAGTCCGCGTGCTGGACGAAGTCGCGCGTGCGCGGGTCTCTCGGGTTGTTAAGCACCTGCGCTGTGTCGCCCAGCTCGACCGCCTCGCCGGCCTCCATGTAGAGGACGCGGTCGGCGACGGCTTCGAGGAACTTCATCGAGTGCGTGACGATGACCATCGTCTGCCCGCGCTCGACGAAGCCGCGCAGGGACGCGGCCAGCTCGTTGCTGCGCCGCGGGTCGAGCGCGCTCGTCGGCTCGTCGAAGAGCAGAGCCTCTGGGCTCATCGCCAGCGCGCGGACGATGGCGACGCGCTGCTGCTCGCCGCCCGAGAGCGACTCGGGGTAGCGCCGGGCCGACTTGCCCAACCCCACAGTCTCAAGCAGTTCGAGCGCGCGCGTCTCCGCCTCCGCGCGCGGCCGCTTCAGAACCTGGACGGGCGCCTCCGTCACGTTGCCGAGCACGGAGAGGTGCGGGAAGAGGTAGAAGTGCTGGAAGACCATCCCGACCTGCCGCCGCAACTGCTTGACGCGCCGCTGATACTCCTTCTCAGCGAGCCCGGCTTCGAGCCGCACGCCGCCGGCTTCGAGCGAACCCTCTGTGATTCTCTCGAAGCCGTTCATGCAGCGCAGCAGCGTCGTCTTGCCGCTCCCCGAGGGGCCGATGATGCCGAGCACCGTGCGCGGCTCGACCGTCAGACTGATGCCGCGCAGGATGCGCGTCTCGCCCGCGACCTTCCCCAAGCCTTCGACGCGTATCATCCCGCCACCTCCGCCTCGACGGCGCGCAGGGCCTGCCGGCGCTGTAGCCGCAGCTCAAGCCGACGCGCGAGGTGCGCGAGCGGCAGGCTCATCAGAAGGTAGAAGGCCGAGACGATGGCGCCGAGCAGCATGAACTCGCCCGAGGCGTTCGCCAGCTCGCGGTAGGCGGTCGCCAGCTCCCAGACCGAGATGGCGAAGGCGACCGACGTGTCCTTGAAGAGCGAGACGAAGTCGTTCGTCATCGGCGGCAGCGCGATGCGCAGAGCCTGCGGCAGCACGATGCGCCGGAACGCGAGCAGCGGGCTCATCCCCAACGCGTAGGCGGCCTCGTGCTGCCCCTTCGGGACGGCTTCGAGCGCCGCGCGGTAGACCTGCGACTCGTAGGCCGCGTAGTTGAGGCCCAAACCGACGAGCGCCGTCAGCCAGCCCGGCATCGCCAAGCCCAGACGCGGGAGGCCGAAGTAGAGGAACAACAGTTGGACGAGGACGGGCGTGCCCCGGAAGAACTCGACGTAGACGGTCGAGACGAAGCGGAGCCACGCGGGCCCGCGCGACTGTCCGAGCGCGAGCGCGAGGCCCAGAGTGACCGCGATGACCATCGCGCCGAGCGAGAGCAGGACGGTGACGAGCGCCGCGCGCGTCAGACGCCACACGGCCTCGCCCCAGTTGAACGAGGTCGAGGTGATTTCGTACTTCACCTCGTCGGGGCGCTTCTCGCCCTCGGCCACGTCCGTGCGCGCGGCGGCCTTCAGCTCCTCCTGCGCGTCGTTCCAGAGGCTCCACTTGCGAAGGATTTTTTCGAGCGTCCCGTCGCGCACTATCTTGTCGATGCCGGCGTCGACCTCGGCCTTCAGCGCGTCGTCGCCCCTGCGCAGGCCGACGACGTAAGCGCCGCGCATGAAGGGCTCGCCCGCCGGCTTGAAGCGCGGGTTCCGGCGCGCGTAGAACATCTCCATCGGCACGTCCATCAGCACCGCGTCCACGCGCCCGAGTTCGAGGTCGCGGTAGGCGGCCACCGGGTCGGCGTAGCCCTTGAAGGGGATGCCCTCCTTCTCCATCAGGCGCGAGGCGGCGGTGTTGCCGAGCGTGCCGACAACGCGCCCGCGACAGTCTTCGAGCTTCCCGATGCGCGTCTCGCCTGCGCGGACGGTGAGCTGTAGCTGAAAGATGTAGTAGGGCTTGCTGAAGAGGATGACGCGCGCGCGGTCTTCGGTCGGCTCAAGGCCGTTGACGACCACGTCGAACTCGCCGCGCTGGAGCGAGGTGACGATGGTCTCCCAGTCGGTCGGGACGAACTCCGGCCGGCGGTTCATCGCCGCCGCCAGCGCCTCGACCATCTCAAGCTCGTAGCCGACGTACCTGTCCGGGTGCGCCGGGTCGGAGAAGACGTAGGGCGCGCCGCCGCTCGGGTCGGCGCCCCAGCGCAGCACCGCCTGTGCGCTGGCGGCCTCACAAATGAGCAGACAGAGCAGCAGGCAGTTGAGCAGGGTCGCGCATTTTCTCATT
>DASWNR010000455.1:0-31304 GCA_036399155.1 Pyrinomonadaceae bacterium | reverse complement strand
CGCCGCGCACGGCGTTTGGTCGCTCACCCTCTGGTGGCCACTTTGACCATCGCGGGGCGCAGGAGCTTCTCGCCGAGGCGGTAGCCCCGCTGCATCTCCTGCGTGATGGTGTCGGGCTCGACTTCGTTCGTCTCCTCGGTGGCGACGGCTTCGTGGACGTGCGGGTCGAACAGCTCGCCGACGGTCGGGACGGCCTCGACCCCGAGGCTCTCCAAAACGCCGCCGAGCTGGCGGTTGATCAGCTCGACGCCCTCAAGGAAGTGGCGGAACTCCGCCGACTCTTTGACCTGGACGAGGCGCTCGGCGTCGAGCGCGCGCTGGAGGTTGTCGAGCACGGGGAGCAGGCGGCGCACGACCTCGGCGAGCGCGCGCTGGTAGGTCTCGGAGCGCTCGCGCTCGGTGCGCTTGCGGAAGTTGTCGAACTCGGCCTGGCGGCGCGCGAGCCTCTCGTTGAACTCCTGCCGCTCGTCCGTGAGCTTCTTCAGCTCGCCCTCGACGCGCTTGAGTTCGGCGCGCGTCGCGAGCAGCTCGGCCACCGCGGGCCCGGCCGGCGAGGCCGGCCCGGCCGAAGCGGCGGCCGAGTCGGCGCGCCGCGCGGGCTCGTGCGAGGTGCCCGACGCGCCGCCGCCCCCGCCGCCCTCCGGGTTCGAGTGCGAGGCGGTCGTGTCCTGGTCGTTGCGGCTGCGCGGCTGCTCGGACGGGTCGGTGCTGCCCGTCACGCCAGACTCGCCCGAGCCGGACTCCTGCGCCTCGCCGCTCTCGATGCGGCGATCCATCTCGGTCGCGTCGTCGTACGAAGACTCGCGGCCCAACTCCTCGGGCGTGAGCCCGCTGTCGTTCGCCGCGCCGGCCTCGGGCTTCTCGCCCTCGTCGTCGAAGCGGACGGGAATGCGGTTCGGCTTCTGCCTGCCCTTGTCTGCCATGTTCGATTGAGTCATCCCTTTTGAAGCCCTTCCGCGGAGCCGAAAAGCGGACCCCGAGCGCGCCGCTCGTTCAGGCGCGCGCCTCCTCGCGCAGCACGCGCTCGACGAGCCGCGCGACGTAGTTGACCGCGGCCATCGTGCGCGCGTATTCGAGCCGCATCGGGCCGACGACGCCCACGGTGCCCGCGACGAAGCCGTCGCCCACACGGTAGGGCGCGGTGATGAGCGCGCACGAGCGTAGCTGCGGCGCGGTGTGCTCGCGCCCGATGACGACGTGTACGTCGCCGAAGACCGGCTCGCGCGCGATGCACTCGTTGAGAATCTTGACGAGCCGCGACTTGGCCTCGAAGGTGCGGAACAGCTCGCGCAGGCGCTCGACGTCGGAGAAGTCCGGCTTGGCGAGGATGTTCGACGCGCCGTCGATGTAGACCGCGCCGGTCTCGTCGCCGTCGCCCTCCACCCCGCGCTCGAAGAGCAGCGCGGCGTTGCGGAGCAGGCGGTCGTAGAGAGCCTTCTCCTCGCCCATCAGCGCGATGACCTCGGCGCGGATGGTCTGCAACGTCTTCCCCGAGAACTCGACGTTGAGGTAGCGCGCCGCCTCCTCAAGCTCCTCGGTTGTCAGCGGGCCGTCGACGCGTATGATCTTGTTCTGGACGACGTTCGAGGCCAGCACCAGCACGACGAGGATGCGGCCGTCGGCGAGCGGCAAAAACTCGATGTGTTCGAGCCGGCTGTCCGCGACCGGCGGCGAGACGACGATGCCGACGTTCTCGGAAAGCTCCGAGAGGACGTGCGAGACGCGCTCCATCAGGCGCGAAGGGGCGCCGGCGCCCGCCTCGCCCGGGAGCCCGAGCCCGCGGTCGATGGCCGAGATGTCGGCGCGCGACAGGCGCGCGTCGCCGATGAAGTGGTCGACGTAGAACCTGTAACCCTTGTCGGTCGGAACCCTCCCGGCCGAGGTGTGCGGCTGCTCGACCAGCCCGTGCTCCTCAAGCTCCGCCATCACGTTGCGGATGGTCGCCGAACTCCACCCCGCGCCCCCCGCGACGCGCCCCGAGATGGAGCGCGAGGCCACGGGCTCGCCCGTCCGCAGGTGCTCCTTGATGATGGCGGCGAGCACGGCCTGCCCGCGCGCGTCGGGCGCCCAGTCGGCCTGCGTGGGTAATGTCGAGGCTCGGATTGCCATTGCTTCAGAGACGGCGAGCGGGGCTGCAAAGGGGGTCTGACGGTCGGAACGCCGGGAGGCGTCCCGCGCAAGAGACGGCGCGGCCCCTCGCGGTCATCTTTAAATTGTTTACCGCCCACACCCCGCACTGTCAAGAACTAAATTCCCGGCCGAACGGACGTGGGGGCCGCGACCGTCCGCACTCCGGTCATTTGAAGTATAACGGATTGCTGAAAACCGGCGCAAACCCCTATCCGATCACTACCCGGCCGCCGGCCGGCTGTCTACAAAGCGGCCGCACCCGGCCCTAACCGCTGAATCGGCACGACTTACAACCACGTTTCGACAAGGCTCTCACCCCACCCGGGTTAAACCGTTGCAGCGCAAGAGATTGAGCCGGGGCCGTTTCGGCCGCCCGGCGGGCCGCGCGCGCCGCCGGGCGGCCATTTGTCGGCAAGTAAAAGGCTTAGCGGCGGGTCAAAAAGTGTCGTTTGACGCCCCCGCCGGATGCCTCTTAATATCGAACTTCAAAGCTTCGGGTCACAGTTTCTACAGCGTCACCCGTCTCCCGGCGGCTTCCCCGTAAGTAAAGCGGCGGTCTCCTGCCCAAGGGTACAAGTTTATGGCCGACTCTCAGCCACTGCTCTCCGCACTCTTCGCCGAGGCTTTCCGCACGCTCGCGCCGAAGCGCCCGGTGCCCGACGTTGACGTGCGCTACTACCCTTACGCGGGGCTCAACCACACCATACGGCTGCGCTCGGGCCGCGTCTACGTCCGGCTCTCCGACGTCTTCAAAAGCGCGCCCGTGGGCGTCCACCGCGCGCTCGCCTTCATCCTCGTCTCGAAACTCCTGCGCCGCCGCAGCGCGCCTCCCTTCTACGAGAGGGTCTACCGAGACTACGCCTTCTCGCCCGACGTGCTGCGCGCCTCCGACCTCGCGCGGCGGCAGCGCGGGCGCAAGATGGTGTCGTCGGCGCAGGGGAGCGTCTACGATCTGGGACGGATGTTCCAGCGGCTGAACCAGCGCTACTTCGGCGGCGCGATTGAGCAGCCGACGCTGACCTGGTCGCAGCGGCGCACGCGCACCATCCTCGGCCACCACGACGGCGTCCACGACACCATCGTCATCAGCAAGACGCTCGACTCGCGCGACGTGCCCGAGTGGTTCGTCGAGTACATCCTCTACCACGAGATGCTCCACATCAAGCACCCGGCGCGCCTCATCGACGGCCGGCGCTACTACCACACCAAGGCGTTCCGCGCCGACGAGCAGCGCTTCCCGCACTACCAAGAGGCGCAACTCTGGCTCGACCAGGTCGCGCGCCAGCGCCGCACGCTCCGCGCCCGCGCGGCCTGAAAGTCGGGCCGCCCGCGTGGACAAGCGTCCACGCGGCGGGACGTTTCGGGCCGCATCTTTCACGCCGCGCGCGCCAAAAATTTTTCGGAAACTTTAGAACGGGGTCGTCGTTTAATCGCTCAGGAAGGTGGGCTCCTCCGACAGGGCGGGCGGGCGACGGTAAAAGACATCACTCCCTCCGATGTCTCTGCTGTCTCCCGCCCGCCCTGAGGTTTAGGGTCGTCCAAATTTTCTCACCCGCGTCCCCCGGCTCGTACTTCTTGACTCGCACACACACGCGTGCTAGCTTCCGCCCTGCTTTCAAGCGAAGACAAACCGAGCGAGATTTCAAATTTCAAATTTGAGATTTCAAAATTTTTATTCCCGTGCACCGGAGGACTGTTCGCATGAGCGAGAAGGTTTTCAAGGGGGTCGAAATCGTCGGCACCTCCGACCAGAGCTTCAGCCACGCCATCGAGGTCGCCGTCGCCCGCGCGCGGGCGACGCTGCGCGAACTCTCATGGTTCGTCGTCGAGGAGATGCGCGGCGGGCTACAGCAGGAGCGGCTCGAATACCAGGTCACGCTCCGCGTCTTCTTCAGGCTGGACTCGCCGGAGTCGGCCGGCTCCGGCGGCACGCTGGTCTGACTCCGCCGGGCGCGACTCGCCTTCCCGCGTCGCTGGACAAAGGAGCGAGCCGGTCGCTAGACTAACGGGTTTGCGAAAGGCTCGCGGGCGCCGCCTGTGTGGGCGGCCGGAGTTTTTCGCCCGTACGAGTCGAAAACCAACGCATCCGGAGTCAGACAAAATATCATGGCAATATCCGCGACCCAGATCAGGAAGGGCATGGTCATCGTCTTCGAGGGCAAGCCCTGCAAGGTGCTCGAAGCGCGCCACCACACGCCCGGCAACCTGCGCGCGATGATGCAGACGAAGCTGCGCGACCTGCGCACCGGCTCAAGCTTCGAGCACCGCTTCCGCTCCGCCGACACCGTCGAGCGCGCCTCGCTCGAACAGCACGAGATGGAGTTCATGTACGCCGACGGCTCTCACTACCACTTCATGAACACCGAGAGCTACGAGCAGACGGCGCTCACGGACGAAGACCTCGGCGAGATGGCGCAGTGGCTCCTGCCCGGCATGAAGATTCAGGCCGAGTACTACGAGGGCTCGCCCATCGGCATCGACCTCCCGCCCTCCATCGAGCTGACCGTCGTCTCGACCGAGCCGACGATGAAGGGCGCGACCGTCTCGAACGTCAACAAGCCGGCCAAGCTGGAGAACGGCGTCACCATCTCCGTCCCCCCCTTCGTCAACGAGGGCGACCGCATCCGCGTCGACCCCGTCGAGGGGCGCTACATGGAGCGGGCGAAGTAGTCTCATAAGTTCAAAGTTACAAGTTCAAAGTTACAAGTTCAGAGCCGGCGGCCGTGCCTTCATCTTTAAACTTTGAACTTTGAACTTTGAACCCATGTATTTTCTCTACAGCATCCTCCTCGGCATCGGCGTCTTAGCGCTGCTGCCGAGGTTTCTTTTGGACGCGGCGCGGCACGGGAAGTACGCCGCGGGGCTGGCCGAGCGCGCCGGCTCGCTGCCGAAGCTCGACGCGGGCGGGCGCCGCGTGGTGTGGCTCCACTGCGTCTCGGTCGGCGAGGCGCAGGCGGCGCGGCCGCTCGTGCGCGCGCTTCTGGAAGAGCACCCGCGCGTGGCGCTCGTCGTCTCGACGACGACGCTTACGGGGCAGCGCGTCGCGCGCGAGGTCTTCGGCGGGCAGGCCGAGCGCGTCTTCTACTTCCCTTTCGACTGGGCCTGGAGCGTCAGGCGCGCGCTGCGTGCGTTGAAGCCCTCGGCGGTGCTCGTCATGGAGACGGAGTTGTGGCCTCGCTTCTTCCGCGAGTGCCGGCGGCGCGGGGTGCCGGTCGCCCTCGTCAACGGCCGCATCTCCGAGAAGTCCTTCGGGCGTTACAAGCTCGTCCGACCCTTCATACGACGCGTGCTCGCCGACCTCACGCTCGCGGCCGCGCAATCGGAGGCGGACGCGGGGCGGCTGGTCGCGCTCGGGCTCGCCCCCGAACGAGTGCGGGTCACCGGCAACGTCAAGTTCGACATAGAGGAGCCGGAGTCGCGGCCGCTCACAGACGAGCTGCGCCGCCGCTTCAACGTCGACGGAGACCGCCCGCTCGTCCTCGCCGCGAGCACGCACGCGCCGGAGGAGCGCATCGTCCTCCGAGCCTTCAAACTCTTAACGACTTCGGCGGACTCGGACGCGCCCGCGTCGCAGGCTTCGGGTCGGTCGAACCGGCCGCGCCTGCTCGTCGCGCCGCGACACCCGGAGCGCTTCAACGAGGTGGCGGCGCTCGTGGAGGCTTCCCGGTTCGCTTGGGCGCGGCGGGGCGCGGCGCCGGGCGAGTCGGACGCGGCGTGCGACGTGATTCTGCTCGACAGCATCGGCGAGCTGCGCGCGGTCTACGCGCTCGCCGAGGTGGTCTTCGTCGGCGGGAGCCTCGCGCCCGTCGGCGGCCACAACGTGCTTGAGCCCGCGCTCGAAGCGCGCGCCGTCGTCACGGGGCCGCACACCTCGAACTTCAAGGCAATCGTGGCCGCGCTCCTCGAACGCGGCGCGCTCGTCCAGCTCCCGCACACGCCCGGCGAAGAAGAGTCGGCGCGCGGACTCGCGGGCGCCCTGCGCGAGCTGCTCGAAGATGAAGAGAAGCGCCGCGGCCTGGGCGCGCGGGCGCGCGCCGTCCTCGAACAGAATCGGGGCGCGACCGCGCGCACCGTCGAGATGCTCGCCCCGCTCCTTCAACAGAGGCCGGAGGTCAAAGGCCGTAGGGCGGTCGAAGAAGCCGCCGTGACCTCCGACCTCTGACCCCCGACTTTTGACCTCCGGCCTGTGACCTCCGCAAAGATGTCGCTCGCACTGACACCGCTCGGCTGGCTCTACGGCGCAGTGACGCTCGCGCGCCTGCGGCTCTACCGTTCGGGCACAATTAAAACTCAGAAGGTCGGCGCGCCGGTCGTCAGCGTCGGGAACCTGACGGCGGGCGGGACGGGCAAGACGCCGCTGGTCGAGTGGGTCGCGTCGGCGCTCGCGCGCGAGGGGCTGCGCGTGTGCGTGCTGACGCGCGGGTACGGCCGCGCCGACGAGTCGAGGCGCGTGCTGGCGTCCGACGGCGCGCGCGTGCTCTCGGAAGTCGAGGAGTGCGGGGACGAGCCGAGGCTTCTGGCCGAGAAGTTGTTGGGCGCGGCGTCGGTCGTCTGCGACCGCGACCGCGTGGCGGCGGCGCGCTGGGCGCGCGCGGAGCTGGGCGCGGAGGTCTTCGTCCTCGACGACGGCTTCCAGCACCTCCGCATCGCGCGCGACCTGGACCTGGTGACGCTCGACGCGACCGACCCGTGGGGCGGCGGCCACCTGCTCCCGCGCGGCCGTCTGCGCGAGCCGGCGTCGGGGCTCGCGCGCGCGGACTGCGTCGTCATCACGCGCGCCGAGCTGGCCGAAGACATCGAGGCACTGCGCGCGGAGGTCACGCGTCTGAGCGGGGGGCGCGCCGCCGTCCTGACATCGCGCGTGCGCACGCGCGGGCTGATGCCGCTCGGGGAGTTCGGGCGCGCCGAGCATGAAGTTGCCGCCCGCAGAACGTCAGGGCACTCGGGCGTCGCCGCCGGCGAGCCGGTCGCGGCGTTCTGCGCGGTCGGCAACCCGCGCGCTTTCTTCGAGCACCTACGGCGCGAGGGCTTCGGGCTGAGTTACACGCGCGCCTTCGCAGACCACCACGCTTACACGGCCGCCGACGCGGAGGCCGTCTCGCGCGAGGCCGCAGGCAGTGGCGCGCGCGCTCTGCTGACGACGGCGAAGGACGCGGTCAAGCTGCGCGGGCTCGGCTTCGCGCTCCCCTGCCACGTCGTCGAGATAGGGATTGAGTTTGACGAGGAGGCGCGGCTGCTCGGCCTCCTGCGCGGGGCCGTGTCGGCCGCGCGTTGAGCGGCGTCGCCGCGCGCGCTCGTCTCGAACGAAAAAGGCCGCCGGGACTGTCTAAGTCTCGGCGGCCTTTTTTTCATCCGTCGCGTGCTCAAGTCCCGGAGCTTGCGGGCGGCGGCGCGTCGTTGAGGGCGGGCGGCGCGTCGGGCGGCTTGTCGTCCTCCTTGGGCTTGTCCTGCTTGGGCGGCGGCGGCGGCTCGACGTTGGCGTTGATGTCCGGGAGCCGCTTGTTGCGTCTGGGCGTGGGCGTCGGCGCGGGCTCCTCCTCCTCCTCGGGCTCCTCCTCGTCGGCGGGCGTCGGAGTGGGGTTGGCGTTCGGCCTGCCGCCCGCGGGCGTCGGGCTGGCCGAGACGTTGGCGTTCGCGTCGGGCGAGCCGGGCGTGCCGGGGGGCAATGCGCCGCCCACCTCGCCCGGGGTCGCCGAAGGCGTCGGCGCGCCGCCCGTGGGCGCGAGGTTGCTCTCGGCCTGCCCCGTCGGCGGCGTGATGGGCTGGACGGCCTGCCCGTTCGGGTCTGCCTGGAGCGGCGGCTGCCCTGTCTGTTCCGACGAGACGCCGCCCCGCTGGAAGGCGAAGAAGGCCGCGAAGACGATGGCGACGATGGCGATGGCCGGCACGGCGATGCGCCACGGGTTGAAGGCCGGCTCGGGGGGCGGCGCGACCAGCGGCGGCAAGGAATGCTCCTCGCCCGTCGTCGTCGCGACCGCGACGGCGCTCGTGTGGCGGCGGCCGACGACGGTCGCGTCTTCTTCGTCGTCGACCGCGACGACGGTCGCGCGCGCCGGCTCGTTCGGCGAGGTCGGCGAGCCTATGCGGTCTGTGTCGAGGACGGCGGCCTCGGCGGCGGCGCCCGTAAGCGAAGCCTCCTCCGCGGCGACGGCGGACAGCGCGGCGGACAGCTCGGCCGCGCTCTGGAAGCGGTCTTCCGGCCTCTTGGCGAGCGCGCGCGCGATGACGCGGCCCACCTCGGCCGGCAGGTCGCCCCGCTCTTCGAGTATCGAGGGCGGCGGCTCCTGTATGTGCTTCATCATGATGGCGGTCGGCGAGTCGCCCGTGAAGGGGACGTGGCCGGCCAGCAGCTCATAGAGGATGACGCCGAAGCTGTAAACGTCGGAGCGCGCGTCGATGTCGGAAGCCTGCGAGCACTGCTCGGGCGACATGTACTGCGGCGTGCCGATGATGAGGTTGGGGGCGGTCAGCCCCGGGTCGGTCTCGTGGATGGAGCGCTCGGTCTGCTGAATCTTGGCGATGCCGAAGTCGAGCACCTTGGCCCAGTCGCCGCCCGTGGCCTCCGCGAGCATGATGTTGTCGCTCTTGAGGTCGCGGTGGACGACGCCCTCGTTGTGCGCGGCTTCGAGCGCGCCGGCGACCTGCCGGACGATCTCGGCCGCGCGCGCGAGCGTCATCGGCCCGCCCGAGCGCACCACGTCCTTGAGCGTGCGGCCCCGCAGGTACTCCATGACGAGGTAGACGATGCCGTTCTCCGACTCGCCGAAGTCCGTGACGTTGATGGCGTGCGGGTGCGAGATGCGCGAGGCGGCCTTGGCCTCTCGCGTGAAGCGCTGGACGATCTTGTCGTCGGCGGCGAGCGCGGGGTGGAGCACCTTGACGGCGACGACCTTCTCCATCAGGACGTGCGTGGCGCGGTAGACGCAGCCCATCCCGCCCTCGTCGATCTTCTCGTCGATGCGGTACTTGCCCGCGAGCACCTGTCCGATGAGGCGGTCGTCGTTGCCCGTGCGCTTGAGGACGGCGCCGTCCGCCGGGCACAGCGTCGTGGTGTCGGCGTACTGCCTACCGCATATCGGGCAAGTCTTCATCTTCTAAGGATACGGCCCCACTTCAACTCAATTTTCAGGGGAGACCTGAGCGTATCACACCGCTTTCGCGCGGCGCAACGCGGACGTGTCTCACCGTACCTTACACGTCGAATGCCGCGAGGTTTCCGGCCCGCGCCGGACGCGCGGTCGCCGCCCGGCCGGCGGCGGCGGTTGATTGCCCGCGCCCCGGCCTCCCCTCTGGCCTCGCGCTTACCCGTTCTGTTAAATTGCCGCGCATGGCATTGGCGCTGCGCGTCGAGGACGTGTCGAAGCAGTACCGCATCTACGCGCGGCCGGGCGACCGTTTGAAGGAGACGCTGACCCGGGGCCGTCTGAAGCGGCACCGCGAGTTCTGGGCCCTGAAGGGC
The DNA here is from genome assembly GCA_036399155.1 of Pyrinomonadaceae bacterium. GTDB lineage: Bacteria > Acidobacteriota > Blastocatellia > Pyrinomonadales > Pyrinomonadaceae > QHXN01. Next base: position 21,715 of record DASWNR010000455.1, on the reverse strand, counting down.
GTGAGCTTCGAGGTCGAGGCCGGGACGACGACCGGCATCATCGGGCCGAACGGGTGCGGCAAGTCGACGCTGCTGCAAATCATCGCCGGGACGCTCGAACCCACGGGCGGGAGCGTCTGGCGCGAGGGTCGCGTGGCGGCGCTGCTCGAACTCGGCGCGGGCTTCGACCCGGAGGGGACGGGCGTCGAGAACGTCTACATGAACGCGGCGCTGATGGGGCTCTCAAGGCGCGAGACCGACCGCCTCTTCCCCGAGATAGAGCGCTTCGCGGAGATAGGGCAGTTCATACACCAGCCGGTGAAGACCTACTCGTCGGGGATGTTCGTCCGCCTCGCCTTCGCCGTCGCCTCCAACGTCGAGCCCGACATCCTCGTCATCGACGAGGCGCTCGCCGTGGGCGACGCGGTCTTCCAGCACCGCTGCCTGCGCCGCATCAAGGAGATTCAGGAGAGGGGCGCGACCGTCCTCTTCGTCTCGCACGACGCGGCGGCGGTGCGCGCGCTCTGCTCGCGCGCCATCCTGATGAGCGCCGGCCGCGTGCTCTCCGACGGCCCTCCCGTCGAAGTCCTCAACCACTACCAGAAGACCGTCATGGAGCGCGAGCAGGCGTACGAGGAGGAGTCCGAGTCCGACGGCCCGGAGGCGGAGGACGGCGCGCACGCCGGGGAGAGGTTCGCGCCGCTGCGCTACACTTACCGGCACGGCGACGGGACGGCCGAGATCGTGAGCGCGGAACTGCTCGACGCGTCGCGCCGTCCCGTCGGCGTCGTCGAGACCGGGTCGCCGCTCCAGGTGCGCGTGCGCGCGCGCTTTCACAGGGAGGCGGACGACGCAGTCTTCGGCTTCCTCGTCAACGACAGCCGGGGCGTGCACGCCTACGGCACGAACACGAAGGAGCAGCAGATAGACCTCGGGGTGCTTCGGCGCGGCGAACTGGTCGAGGCCGTCTTCGCCTTCGACTGCTGGCTCGGGCTCGACCAGTTCTCAATCTCGCTCGCCGTCCACAGCCGCGACGGCGTCAGCTACGACTGGCTCGACGGCGTGCTCTTCTTCCGCGTCACGAGCCCCGTCCTCGTCGAAGGCATCGCCAACCTCAACGCCGGCGTGACGGCGCGGCGGCTCGGCGCGCGCGGCGCGGAAGCGGGTCTGCGCGTCGAGACGGAAGCGCGCCCGTGAGGAGTGCACCTATGGCCGACCTTGAAGTCGAGAACACACTGCGCGAGATACGCGAGCGCGTGCTGGCGGAGACGCGTACGCGCGCGCCGGAGTCGGCCGCGCCGGCGACTTTGGCGCGTCCGACGCCGGACGCGGAGCAGGGCGGCGGCGCCGCCTACGCGTCCGAGCCGCTGGCGCGCATGGACGCGAACCTCTCCACGACCGGGCGCGCGTGGTCGCGCCTGCCGCCGATGCTCAGTTACCGGCGCGGCGCGGCGGCGCGGCTCGAACTCTGGCTCAAGCGTCTTATCGCGCGCGCCACGCGCTGGTTCACGTGGGAGCAGTTGAACTTCAACTCGGCCGTCCACCACGCGCTCGGCGACGCGCGCGCCGCGCTCAGCGCGCACGAGCAGGCGCTCACGCGTCTCCAAACCGACATCCTCGCCACGCTGCGCGCCGAAGCCGAGGCCGACCGCGCGCGCGTCGCGGAGCTTCAGTCGCGCACCGAGGGGCTACAGGCGCGGCTCGCGGAGGCGGAGGCGCGCTTCGAGTCGCAGGGCGCGCAACTGCGGCAGGCTTTCGCCGCCGGCCTTGAGCGGCTGGCCGAGGCGCAGCGCGCCGGCACCGCAGAGCAGCGCGCCTCGGCGGCCGCGCTGCGCAAAGAGTTGGGCGAAGAACTGCGCGGAGAGCTGCGCGAAGACTTGCGCGGGGAGTTGCGCGGAGAGATGGGCGCGCGGGCCGAGTCGCTGCACGCGGAGGCGAACGCCCGCGCCGCCGAGCTTCGCGCCGAGTTGCGCGAACGCCTCGACGGCCTGCTCGAAGAGCAGCGCGTCTGCTTCAAACAGGTCTCGCTCGAAGCCGGCGAGGCCGCCGTCATGCACGACCGCGCGCGCCGCCAGCTCGAAGCGCGCCTCGAAGAATTAGAAAAGCAGTAGACAGTAGTCAGTAGCGCTCCGCGCTGCGGCCGTTGATGCTGACACCCGGACGATTCGACTCCGAAGGTTTTTCTACTGACTACTGACTACTTAACTATGTCCGACGACCTTTACCGACGCGCAGGCGTAGAAGACCTCTCGGAGTTCTACCGCACGAAGTTCGTGTCGGACGAGGTGCTCGACGCGCGCTACTTCCGCGCGCTCGACCGCTTCGACATGCGCTTCGCGCGGACGATGTGGGTCTATGACAACGTGCGCGCCGGCTCCGCCCTGCTCGACCTCGGCTGCGGCGCCGGCGTGCTCGCGCTCCTCAAGCGCAAGGGCGTCACGCTCGCGGGCGTAGACCTCTCCGAAGAGTGCGCGCTCGCCTCGCGCCGCAACGGCTACGACCTGACCTGCGCGGCCGAACTCACACGCCTCCCCTTCGCAGACGACTCGTTCGACTACGTCGCCAGCCTCGACGTGCTCGGCCACGTCGAGTTCAAAGACAAGGACGCCGTGCTCTCGGAAATCGCGCGCGTCCTGCGCCCCGGCGGCGTGACGCTGCACGGCATCGAGTGCACCGACCGCCGCGCGCAGAAGAGTTATGAAGAGATGTCGGAGGAGGAGCTGCGCCGCTTCGTCGCCGTGGACGGCCACGTCGGGCTCGAAGAGGAGCAGGAGCACGCCGCGCGCTTCCGGCGCTTCTTCCGCGAAGTCGCGTGGGAGCCGCGCTACGCGCTCTGCCTTTCGTCCGAGGAGTTCGTCAAGCAGCGCGATGAGTACGGGCTGCCCTTCGAGCCGGACTTCGTAGAGTACCTGCGCGGCCTCTCGCACTCGGAGCGGCGCGCCTTCGACATGGCGATGGGCTACGTCTTCGGCAAAATCTCCGACCTCCACGTCCGCCTCCCCAAGAGCGGCCTCTACGTGCTCGTCAAGGCTTCGGACTCCCCGCTCGGTTCCTTCTACAACGAGCACCGCGACCGCTCCGCGCTCTTCAACGACCGCGCGCGCGCCGTCACGCCGGGCGCTTCCGACCCGGGCGCTTCCGACGGCGCGCCGCGCTCGCTCAGCCTCGACCGCGCTGCCGAGTTCGACGACGGCTGGTACGAGCCCAACGTGCTGCCGCCGGTCGCTCGCTGGATGAAGTCGCGCGCGCGCCTGCGCTTCCGGGCCCGCTCGCTCGGCGCGCTCCGGCTCGACCTCGCCTCGCACATGCCGGACCTGCGCGAGCGCCCGCTCGGGCTCGAACTCTACCTGAACGGCCGACGCCTCCGCGCGCTCTCGCTCTTCCGCCACGGCTGGCTCGAACTGACGTGCGAAGTCCCCGAAGACCTCGCCGACGCACTCGACTACGAACTCGAATTCCGCGCCGACCGCACCTGGCAGCCACGCCCCGACGACGCGCACAACCGCGACGACCGCGAACTCTCCGTCGCCGTCTGCAACATCGAAGCGCTCACTTGATGCGGGGAGTATTTCCTACACGTCCGCGGGCGGGAGGCCGAGGCGCGCGTCGAGGCTCCGGCGCAGGGCGCGGAAGTGTTCTTCGGGGACGGAGGCGATGGAGCGTTGGAGGCGCGTGACGACCGGCTCAAGCTCGCGCTCCTCCTCCGGCTCGACGCGCTCGACGGCCGCCGCCACTTCGGCCGGGCGCGCCGGCCCGCGCCGCAGGCTCCGCGTCAGGAGCGCCGCCGCCCCGCTCAGCACGTCCTTAGACTTGCGGAAGGTGCCGCCGACGGCCGTCTCAAGCGGCTTGATGGGCGCCTCGCGGCAGACGGCGTCAATCGCCTCGCCGACGGCGCGCGCGCCGCGCAGGTCGAGCGGGCTCGCGCCGTCCGCGCGCGGGCGCAGCGCGTGGCCGACGAGGTGGCCGAAGTGGTACGTGCGGCTCGTCGTGTCGGCCGCGCGCTTCCATTCGAGGAAGTAGAAGACCTTGCGGAAGACCGCCTTCAGAGGGTAGACGAGCACGGACATGGCGCACCCGCGCAGGCACCCGCCCTCGCGCTCGGCCGTCAGCCCGTTCAACTCCTCCTCGCTCAAAGTCCGCCCTGCCGACGCCGCGAGGCTCCGCACCAGGCGCTTGCGGAAGTAGCTCTTGACGAGGTCGTCGACGAGCGGGACGGGGATGAGCGGCGTCAGCCCCGTGAGAACCGCGTGCGTGATGAGCGTGCGCTGCCGCGCGCCCGTGTCCGTGCGCTGAAGCGCGTCCCGACTGTCCGTCATGTTCACCCGAGCCTCCGCACGCATGATACAGTAGAAGCCTGTAGACGGTAGTCAGTAGACGGCAGCGCTCCGCGTCGCGGTCGTTGAGGATGACAGGCCGGCCGTCAGGCCGAAAAGGTTTTTCTACTGGCTGCCGACTACTGCTGACTGCTGTCTACCGCTTTCCACGATGCCTATCCGAAACATACTCATCTGCACCACGCAGGTTCCGTTCACGACCGGCGGCGCGGAGTCGCACGTCGAGGGCTTGCGCCGCGCCTTCGTCGCCGCCGGCTACGACGCCGAGGTGGCGGCGCTGCCGTTCAAGTGGTACCCGCCCTCCGAGATCATGCGCGGCGCGCTGGCGTGGCGTCTGCTCGACGTGACCGAGTCGAACGGCAAGCCCGTAGACCTCGTCGTCGGGATGAAATTCCCGGCCTACACGGTCGCGCACCCGCGCAAAGTCCTGTGGGTGATTCACCAGCACCGCTCGGCCTACAACCTCTGGGGCACGCCCTTCGACGACCTCTCGACCTACCCCGACGGCGCGCGCGTGCGCGACCTCATACGCCACTGCGACGAGCGCTTCATCCCGGAGGCGCGCAAGGTCTTCGCCAACTCGCGCGCGGTGGCCGAAAGGCTTCTGCGCTACAACCGCATCGAGAGCGAGCAGCTCTACCACCCGCCGCCGCGCGCCGCCAGTCTCCGCGCGGGCGCGCAGGGCGACTACGTCTTCTACCCGAGCCGGATGGAGCCGCAGAAGCGGCAGGAGTTGCTCATCGAGGCGATGTACTTCACGCGCACCCCCGTCCGAGCCGTGCTCGCGGGCTCGTCGCAAGACCGCGCGCGCTACGAGTCGATGGTCAGACACTACGGCGTCGGCGACCGCGTCGAGATTCGCGGGTTCGTGAGCGAGGAGGAGATCGTCGCGCTCTACGCCGGCGCGCTCGCCGTCTGCTACCTCCCGTTCGACGAGGACTACGGCTACGTGACGCTCGAAGGGATGCTCTCCGCTAAGCCGGTCGTCGTGCCGCGCGACGGCGGCGGCGCGGCCGAGTTCGTCGAGCACGGCTCCGACGGCCTCGTCACCGACCCCGAGCCGCGCGCGCTCGCACAGTGTCTCGACGAACTCTACGAAGACCGCGCGCGCGCCCGACGCATGGGCGGGCGGGGCCGCGAAAAGCTCTCCGCCCTCAACCTCTCCTGGGAGAACGTCGTCGAGAAGATAGTCAACGCCGCTGGCTGACGCGCGCCCGGACGCTTAATCACCCATCACTTATCACTTCCTTTAATCCGCTCGTACTCGAACGACCCGCGGAAGGCGAGGGCGAGGCGGTCGGGGTCGCGCGTCTGTTCGAGCTGCGCGAGCCAGAAGTTGAAGCCTTCGAGGTTGTTGTCGGGCGGGTCGTCGGGGTTGCGGCGCAGGAAGCCGAAGTAGTGGAGCGTGAGGAGCGAGCGCGCCCGCTCTCGCTCGGCGAGCCGCGGGTCTTCGGCCACGCGGACGAGCGCGCCCGCGCGCGTCTCCGCACCGGAGGCGAGCGCGGAGGCCAGCGCCGCGCGCTCCGACGGGTCGGCCGCGAGCCCGGCGTTCTCGTAGAGCCGCGCGACGAACCGCGCGTCGTCGCCGGCGAAGAGCGCGCGGAAATCTTCGCGCGTCGCCCACTCGCGCGCCAGCCCGCGCAGCCGCCCGTCGAAGTCGCGCTGCGCCTCCTCGAAGCCGGGGATGAGCCCGCGCCCCGCGGCGCGCACGTCGGGCATGAACTCCGCGAAGCGCGGCGCCCGGCCGTGCGCGACGAGGTGCAGGCGGTAGAGGGCGCGGCTCCAGTCGGCGTACTGGCCGAGGAGGTTGACGGGGTCTTCTTCGACCAGAGAAGTCCAGTCGCGTATCTGAAGCTCGGCCGGCGGGGAAGCTTCGGCGAGCGCGTCGGGCTCGGTCTTCACGACGGCGTAGAGGTCGTCGCGCCCGTCGAAGCGGTTGACGAAGCGGAGCCGCCCGGAGGAGACGGCGCGCGTGAGGAACGTCGAGTAGTTCGCGCGCCTCTCGGGGCCGACGAGGTCGTTTTTGACGACGACGTAGGAGGCCGGAATCCCTTCGAGCAGGTTGAGGAGCCCGGCGGGAATCGCGCCCGCCTTCGTCCAGTTCTCGATCTGATCCTCCTGCGGCGAGTTGAAGCCCGAGGTGCCGACGACGAGCGGCTTCCCGTGGTCTGCGGCGCGCAGCATGTAGCGGTGGTTGAAGTCCGGCCCCGCCGGCAGGATGACGACGCCGCCGCGCATCGGCGTCTCTTTAAGTCTGAGCGTCACCGCGTCCGGGAAGACCTCGCCGCGCATGAACGAGAGTGGCGCGCCGTTCAACTCCAAAAGCAACAGCGCGCACGCGACGGCGTAGACCGCGCGCGCGCCCACGCGCGGCCGCCTCGACGTTATCAGCCCGGCGAGGCGGCGCACCCCGAGCCCCGCCAGCAGGGCGAGCCCGAGGTATGCGAACATCGCCCCGCGCGCCGGCACCCTCATGCTGCGGAAGACCGGCAAAAGGTCGTAGCAGATGCGGTAGAAGAAGAAGTTCCAGCCGAGCGAGTAGAAGAAGCCGACGGCCGAGAGCACGAGGCCGAGCCAGAAGGCGTCGCAGCGCCGCGGCGACCTGACGGTCTCGACGAGGTTCGCGTGCGCCGCGCGCAGGAACCCCGGGTGCGAGACGCACAGCCGCGCCACGGCCGCCGCCGCCAGCACGGCGAGCGCGCGCTCCGAGGTGACGTAGCGGAAGACGCCGCCGAAGTAGTCGGTGCCGTCAAAGCCTACGGCCGGTATCGAGACCGCGAGCGCGAAGAAGCACAGCGCGTCCAGACGCCCGAGCCACACGCGCCGGCCGCCGTCCGACTCTTCCCCGCGCTCGCTTCGCCTCAGGGGCTCGACGAGCAGCAGCGCGGCGAGCGAGAAGAGGAGCGGGAGCAGGCCCGGGAAGAGCTTGAAGCGCGCGCCGTCCTTCATCGTCTCGCCCATCCCGTACCAGAGCTTGTTGCGGTTCTCGACCGAGAGCCAGTGCACCGGCGAGGCGGAGTTGGCCTTCACCTCCTCGACGCTGCGCTTGAAGCCGTAGAGCTTCGAGACGAGGTAGTAGGGCAGCATGAACGGCACGAGCAGCAGCGAAGCCAGCCCCAGCGACACGGCCGCCCTCACCCAGAACTCGCGCTCACGCCACAGGCGGTGGCGCGTCACGAGCACCGCGCCCGCCGCCCCGAGCGGCACCAGCGCGAAGGCGAAGAACGAGACGCTCGTCAGCCCCGTCATCAGAAACGCCGCGCCTAGCCACGCCGCGCGCCGCCAGCTTCGCCTCCGCGCGAAGAGCACCAGCGCCTCGAACACGAGCGGCAGCCACGGCGTGAAGACGTAGACGAGCTGCGACATCAGGTGGAAGCGGAACGGCACGAACGCGAAGACGATCCCCGCGACCCACCCGACGCCCGTCGAGCCCGTCAGCGTCCGCCCCAGACGGAACGCGCCGTAGCCCGAGAGCGCGAAGCCGAAGAACATCGCCACGGCGTGAACCGTCAGCGGCCTCAGCCCCAGCGCGAAGAGCGGGAAGAAAGGCAGGGCGAGCCCCCAGCAGTGTTCGCTGAAGGCCAGCGTGTAGCGCAGTGGGAAGAAGGTGTTCGAGTGAAACAGGTTCAGCGGGTCGCGGAAAGTCTGGTGGTAGTCCCACCACATGATCCACGTGACGAGGTAGGGGTCGCCGGGGTCTACGACCGCGTCGCGCAGACGCGTCACGTAGGGCCACGTCAGCAGCGCCGTGAACAGGCAGAAGGCGAGCACGACGAGCAGCTCGCGCGCCGCCGGCACGCGCCACACGGCCGCCGCGCTTGGCATTTCCCGACGCGAAGTGTTAGTTTGCCGCTTCTCCAAGTGGTAAGAGAGCTGTTGGCCGTTAGCCTTTAGCTTTAGCTAAAAACAAAGAAGCCGCCCGTCGAGTAGTCGATTCAGCTAACAGCCAACAGCTAACAGCTAACAGCTCTCCTATGTCAAGAACACAAGCCAGGGAGGTCGTGACTCTCCCCGAAGCCGGGGCGGCGCCGGGGCGCGGAGTCGCCGTCCTCATCCCCTGCTACAACGAGGAGCCGACCGTGGCGCGCGTCGTCGCGCGCTTCCGCGCGGAGCTGCCGCTCGCGCGCGTCTACGTCTTCGACAACAACTCGACCGACCGCACGGCCGACGAGGCGCGGCGCGCGGGCGCCTTCGTCTTCACCGAGCGCCGGCAGGGGAAGGGCTACGTCGTCCAGTCGATGTTCAGGCAGGTGGACGCGGACTTCTACGTGATGGTCGACGGCGACGAGACCTACCCGCCCGAGGCCGTCCACCAGTTGCTCGCGCCGGTGCTGGCGGGCGAGGCCGACATGACCATCGGCTCGCGGCTCCACTCCGAGTCGCGCAGCCAGTTCCGGCGGCGCAACCGCCTGGCGAACCGGCTCGTGCGCTCGACGCTCAACTTCATCTTCCGCGTGCGCCTGACCGACATCCTCTCGGGCTACCGCGCGTTCAACCGCGAGTTCGTCAAGGGGCTGCCGCTCTTCGGCGGCGGCTTCGAGATAGAGACCGAGCTGACCATCAAGGCCGTCGAGCGCGGCTACCGCCTCCGCGAAGTCCCCGTCGACCTCACGCACCGGCCCGAGGGCAGCCACTCCAAGATTCAGTTCATGCGCGACGGCTTCCTCATCCTCAACACGACGCTCGCGCTCTTCCGCGACTACAAGCCGCTGACCTTCTTCGGCGGCCTCGGGCTGCTTCTGTTGCTCTCGGCGTGCGCGCCGGGCGCCATCGCGCTCTTCGACCTTCTGGACGCGGGCGCGGCCCCGCGCCTGACGGCGGCCGTGCTCTCGGTCGGGCTCTTCGTCTGCGGGCTGCTGGCGCTGACGGCCGGGCTCATCCTCCACTCCATCGCGCGCCGCTCGCAGGAGTTCGAGTACCACATGCGCGTGCTCGCCGACGAGCTGCGCGCCGGGCGCGCGCCGCGCACGGACGCCGAAGGGCGCGACGCCGCCGAACTCGATGCCGACGGCGCGGGCCGCACGCCGGCCGGATGACGGGCGCGGGGATGACGAGCGCGACGGCCGACCCCACGGCTTCGGGGCCACAGCCGGCGCGGCGCACGTTCGCGCGCCTGCGCGGGCGGGCGGAGTTCGGCGACGCGCTCGTCCTCCTCTTCCTGCTCGTCTTCGCGCGTCAGTACCTCTGGGCGCTCGACTCGGACACGGCCTCGAACGCTCTGGCGTGGGCGCTCTCCGTACCTCCGGCCGCCGCCGCGTTCTTCTTCTACGTCAGGAGCAAGCCGTTCCCTTCGGAGCGCGCAGGGCGCGAGTTCTGGCTCGTCGTGCTCCCGCCGCTCGTCTTCTTCTTCCTGCTGCGGCTCCCCTTCCCCGACACGTCCTACGACGTGCTCAACTACCGCCTGCTTCACGCCGAGCGTTCTTTGCGCGGGACGCTCTTCGCGGCCGGCGACTTCTTCCCGACGCCCGCGCCGTATAACCCCGCGCCCGACACTTTGACCGGACTCTTCCGGCTCGCGCTCGGCTACCGGCTCGGCACCGTCGTCAATTTGTTCGCGCTCGTCTGGGCGGCGCGCGTCGCCGACAAGCTCCTGCGACCGTCCGTCGCGGGGCCGCGGGCGCGCGCCGCCTGCGTGCTCCTCTGCGTGCTGGCCGAGCACCTGCTGTTCGAGGTCAACAACTACATGGTTGACCTGCTCGCGCTGCCGCTGCTGCTGGAAGCGACGTGGCTGGGGCTGCGCGCCGGAGAGGCCGAGACCGAAGTGAGCCGCCGCGCCGTCTACGTCCACGCGGCGCTCCTGCTAGGGCTGGCGGCGGGGCTCAAGCTGACGAACGCGGCCGCCATCCTGCCGGTCGTGCTGCTCTGCGCGTACAACGCGCTGGCGGGGCCGGGGAGGTTGAAGTTGAGAGGGCTGCCCGCGGCCGTCGCGCTCTCGGCCGTCGCGTTCGCCGCGCCGCTCGTGCCGTTCGCGGCCTACCTCTGGCGTCTGACCGGCAACCCAGTCTTCCCGCTCGCCAACGGCTTCTTCAAGTCGCCCTTATGGCCGACCGCGGGAGGATGGGACGACCGCTGGGGCCCGCGGGGCTTCGGGGAGACGCTCGTCTGGCCCGTGCTCGCGTTCTTCGACCCGGCGCGCCACTCGGAGCTGAACGTCTACTCGGGGCGCGTCGCCCTCGGCTTCGTCGTCGCGCTCTGCGGGCTGGCGCTCGCGCGGCGCGACCCGCGCGTCCGCGCGCTCTGCGTCGTCCTGCTCGTGGGCTGTCTCGCGTGGGCCGCGGGCGGCATGGGCTACAGCCGCTACGGGCTCTACCTCGAAGTGCTCTCGGGCGTCGTCGCCGTCGCCGTCGCCGCGCCGCTCTACAGGGCCGCGTCATGGAAGACGGCGGCCGCCGCGCTCTGCGTCGCCGCGCTCTGCGCGCAGGCTGCCGTCGCGTGCGTCTACGCCGCGCGCTACGAGTGGAGCATGAGGCCGACGGCCTTCTCGGACTGGGACTCGTACAGGTACGAGGCGCGCTACCTGTTGCGCGACCGGCGCCTGCGCGACTTCGCGAGCGGGGAGACGCGCGCGCTCCTCGACGGCGTCGGCGCGTGGATAGACGCCTGCCCAAAGGCCAACGCGCTTGAGTCGCTCTACAGCCCCGGCGCGCCCGTGCTCGGCGTCAACCACCACGAGTATTTCACGACGCGCCCGGCGCGCGAGCGCTTCGTCCGCGCGCTCATGGCCGCGCCCGCGCCGCTCTACTCGCTCTGCATGCCGGAAGACCTCGCGGAGGCGAGGCGGCACCTTGAGAGCCACAGGCTCTCGGCCGGCCGCGTCACGGCCGTGCGGCTTCCCTTCTTTTCGCAGCGCCACGCGATAGGTATGATGCTGGTCGAAGTCCGCAGGCCCGAGGGGGACGAGGGGCGCGCCGTCATGGAGAAGTTCTGGCAGTCCGCGCCCTACCCCGACTACGAATACCGCGCGGAGATAGTCGCGCGCGACGCGCCCGGGCGGATGCGCGCGGGCGAGCGCGTCGTGCTACGGTTCCGTGTGCGCAACGCGGGCGGCTTCGCGTGGCCCGCGCGCGGCGACGGGGACGTGACGCGCCAGGTGAACCTCGGCGACCGCTGGCTCGACCCCGCGACGGGGCGCGTCGTCAACGACCTCGACGGGCGCACCGCGCTCGCCGAAGACCTGCCGCCCGGCGGCGAGGCCGAGATGACGCTCGCCGTCACGGCGCCCGCCGCGCCCGGCGACTACGTCCTCGAAATCGACATGATTCACGAGGGCGTCACCTTCTTCCGCGAGAAGGGCTCGGCCGTGCTCCGCATCGACGTGAGGGTCGAACAGTGAGGGGAAGGATTTGAAATTTCAAATTTCAAATTTCAAATTTGAGAACTGAGAGGAACGATTAAGGATGAACGGAAAACTTTTCGCCGCCGCGCTGGCCTGCGCGCTCACGGTCGCGGCTTGCGGGGGCGGGCGGCCGTCCGGCAACGCCGCGGCCACGCCCACGCCGAGCAGGACGCCGGGGCCGCTCCCCGACGCCGCCTTCAAGGCTCAAATCACTCTGCCCGAGGCCCCGGCGAAGCTCCGCGCCGGCCAGAAGGAGACCGTCCAGGTGCGCATCAGGAACGCGAGCGACGTCTTCTGGTGGTCGCGCGGCGGCGAGGTCAACGACCGCCCCGACAACTTCTTCTACATCGCCGCCGGCAACCGCTGGCTCAAGCCCGACGGCTCGCTCGTCACAGACATGGACGGCCGCTACGGCATCTCCAAAGACCTCAAGCCCGGCGAGGAGACCGAAATCCCGCTCACCGTCACCGCGCCGAAGGAGCCCGGCGACTACCTCCTCGAAGTAGACCTCGTACAGGAGCAGGTCGCATGGTTCAGCGACAAGGGCTCGCCCACCGCGCGCGCGAAGGTCACGGTGGTTCGATAGCTGTTGGCTGTTAGCTCTTAGCTGTTAGCCTTTGCGTTGCCGCGCACGCCCATGGTTAATAGGATTGATTCTTAGAAAGTTTTGGCTAACAGCTAACAGCTAACAGCTAATAGCTAACAGCTCTTATGAAGCTCGCCTACTTCAGCCCCTTCGGCCCGCAGCGCTCGGGGATAGCGGATTACAGCGAGGAGCTTCTGCCGCACCTCGCGGCGGCGGGCGCCGAGGTGACGCTGTTCGTCGAGGGCTTCCGTCCGGCGAGCGGCGCGCTGGCCGGGCGCTTCGAGGTGCGCGACTACCGGCGCGACCCCGGCGCGCTCGCGTCCCTCGGCGAGTTCGACGCGGCCGTCTACCAGATGGGGAACGACCACCGCTACCACGCGGGCGTCTTCGACGCGCTGCGCGCGCACGCGGGCGTGGTCGTCTTCCACGACTTCGCGCTTCAGGACTTCTTCCTCGGGCTCGCGCGCGAGCGCGGCGACATGCGCGTCTACCTCGACGAGGTGGCGGCCTGCCACGGCGCCGAAGCGCGGCGCGAGGCCGAGGAGGCGCTCGCGCGCGGCGCGACGCCCGCGCTGTTCGCGCGCCCGCTCGACTTCCCGCTCAACTGCCGCCTCGCCCGCGCCGCCGAGGGCATCATCGTCCACTCCGAATGGAGCCGCGCGCGCTTCGAGGCGCTCGCGCCCGGCGTCCCCGTCCGCCGCGTCAACCACCACATCACGCCCGAGGCCGCCGCCGCGCGCGCGCGCGACGACGCCGCCGCGCAGCCTTCCCTATCGCCCACGTCGTCGGCCGAGCCGGCGGGTCCCGACAGACCCGTCAGACCCGTCAGGATCGCCTCGTTCGGACTCATCACCCCCGACAAGGGCATCGAGCGAGCGCTGCGCGCGCTCGCGCACCTGCGCCACTCACACGACTTCCGCTACACGCTCGTCGGCGACCCGAACAGCTACTTCGACGTGCGCGCGCTCGTGCGCGAGTGCGGCCTGGAAGACCGCGTCGAGATCACGGGGCACGTCCCGCTCGAAGAGTTCGAGCGGCGCATGTCGGAGACCGACATCGCGCTCAACCTGCGCGAGCGCACCGTCGGCGAGACTTCGGGGAGCCTGTGCCGCATCATGGCGGCGGGCGTCTGCGCGGTCGTCTCCTCGGTCGGGTGGTTCGGCGAGCTGCCCGAAGACTGCGTCGTCAAGGTCGAGCCGGGCGAGCACGCCGACGCGCTCCTGCGCGCCTACCTCGAACGCCTCATCGCCGACGCCCCTCTGCGCGCGCGGCTCGGCGCCAACGCGCGCCGGCACGTCCTCTCTGAGCACGACATACGCCGGAGCGCCGAAGGCTATCTGGACTTCATCGCAGAGGTCGTCGCCGCGCGCCCGCGCCGGCGGCTGCTCGCGGGAGTCTCGAAGGAGCTGGCGCTGCTCGGCGTCGAGCCCGGGGGCGACGACGCGCTCGTGCGCTCGGTCGCCTCGGAGTTCGCGGCGCTCGCGCCCGAAAGCCTCTTCGCCCCCGCGCGCCGCGAGCCCGCGCGCACGTGGAGACAGCCGGACACTCCGCCGCCGCACCCACACCCCTTCGCCGTCCTGTCCGGCGACGCGGGCGCGAACGGCTCGGGGAACGGCGCGCCGAACAGCTCGGCCGCGTCGAACGGCTCGGCGAACGGACGCGGGCGCAAGCTGGAAGGCGTCGACTACAAGCGCGCGGCGGTCGAGTACCCGCGCCGCATAAGCACCGAGCGCCTGCACCACCTCCGCACCAAGCCCTTCTACAACCTCGCCAACAAGCCCGAGCGCTACGCGGGCGAAGGCATCGACGCCGACACCTTCCGCCACTTCTGCGACTTCGCCAACGTCGCGCAGGCGCTCGCGCTCGCGCCCGGCCGCCGCGTCCTCGACGTGGGCTGCGGCTCGGGCTGGCTGAGCGAATACTTCGCGCGGCTCGGCTACGACGTGACCGGGCTCGACATCAGCCCCGACCTCGTCGAGGTCGCGCGCGAGCGCGTCGCGGCCGTCCCCTACGGGGCGGACGACGAGACGCCGCTCCGCTGCCGCTTCCTCGTCCACGACGCCGAAGGCGAGCCGCTCGGCGAAGAGTTCGACGCCGTCGTCTGCTACGACTCGCTCCACCACTTCGAGGACGAGCGCGCGGTGCTGCGCGGACTGGCCGCGATGACGAAGTACGGCGGCTCGCTCTTCATCCTCGAAGGCGACCGCCCCGAGGAGGGCTCGGAGAACGAGGAGGAGCTGCTCGAAGTCATGCGCGACTTCGGCACGCTCGAATCGCCCTTCAGCCGCGAGTACCTGCGCGCGCTTCTCGACGAGTTCGGCTTCGCCGTCGTCGGCGACTACGTCTCGGTCAACGGCCTCTTCGCACGCGACTCGCTCGAAGGCGGGCGCTTGAGGGTCGAGCCGCCGGGCGTCAACTACCTGCTCTGCAAGAAGGTCGCGCGCGAGCCGGGCCGCCGAGCCTCGTCCGTGCCCGACAGCCGCGCGCCGGGCGCGCCCGCCGCTCGCCTGAGCTTCCCCGCGGGCTGGCCGGACGAAATCGCGCCGGGCGCGAAGACGACGGCCGCGCTCGAAGTCGAGAACACCGGCGACACGCTCTGGCTCGTCGGCGCGGCCGAGCGCGCGGGCTCCTGTATGCTCGGCGTGCGCGTCTACGACGAGGCGGGCGCGCTCGTCTCCGAGCGCCACGGCACGCCGCCGCTTCAGCGCGCGCTCGCGCCGGGCGAGTCGGCCTCGCTCAGGTTCGAGCTGCGTGCGCCGCACGCGGCGGGGCTCTACACGCTCAAGCTCGACATGGTCGCGCAGCACGTCTGCTGGTTCGAGGAGCGCGGCTCCGCGCCGCTCAAGGTTCAGTTTCGGGTCGCTTAAAAGATGAAGACGATGACGCGGGAAGAGATAGAGGCGCGCGTGGAGAGGCTCGGGCCGTGGTTCCACTGCGTCGAGTTGGGCGAAGGCTTGCGGACCAAGACGCGGAGCGCCGTCGGCGAGCCGGTCGAGCACCCGCGCCCGACGTGGGAGAAGGTCAGGGCGGCGCTGCCCGAAGACTTCTCGGGGCTGAGCGTCCTGGACGTGGGCTGCAACGCGGGCTTCTACGCGGTCGAGCTGAAGCGGCGCGGGGCGTCGCGCGTCCTCGGGCTCGACTCGCAGCGCAACCTCGTCCGCCAGGCCGTCTTCGTGCGCGACGTGCTCGGGCTCGACATCGAGTACCGGCGGATGTCCGTCTACGACCTCGACCCGCGCGAGCTGGGGCAGTTCGACGTGACGCTCGCGCTCGGGCTCGTCTACCACTGCAAGCATCTGGTGCTCGCGCTCGAACGCCTCTTCGCCGTCACGCGCGGGCTGCTCGTGCTTGAGACGGCCATCTACCCGCCGGAGCGCTCGCCCGGCTCGTTCACGTACGAGGTCGGCGGGCTGCAACCTCTTCTCCACCCGCTCGCCTACGTCGAGAACCCGGGCGAGGCGAAGGAGGCCATCTACAACTGGTTCCTGCCCGGCGTGGAGGCGCTCGTGGCGCTGCTGCGCAACGTCGGCTTCGACGAGGTCGAGGTCTTCCCCGCGACGCAAGACGACCGCGCCATCTTCGCCTGCCGCAAGCGCGAGGCGTACCCGGACAGCCGCTGGATCACCTACCTCGGCGCGTCGCTCGCGGTCGAGGAGGGCCCGTCGCGCTGCCGCCCCGAAGAGGTTCTGACCTTCCGCGTCCGCGCCGATAACACGGGGCTCGCGCGCTGGCTGCGCGGCGACGACACGGGGACGCAGGAGGCTTCCGTCCACCTCGTCGCGCACGTCTTCGGCGCGGAGGGCGAGGAGCCGCTCTCGTGGTATCACGCGGGCGCGTACCTGCCTGGCGACATCGCGCCCGGCGAGTCGGCCACCCTCGAAATCGCCATGCGCGCGCCGGCGCAGCCCGGCCGCTACCTGCTCGAATTCGACATGGTCTCCGAACACCTCGCCTGGTTCGACGACCTCGGCTCGGAGGTCGTCCGCCACCCGCTCGTGGTCGAGTAGGCGGGCGCGGAGTTTAGGGATTTCAAATTTTAAATTTCAGAGCCCGGGATTGCGGTCAACTTTTCCCGCGGTTCGGGCGTCAAAAACAGCGGCCGCCGGAAGTCTTCGGCGGCCGTTAAATCTTCAGTTTTCTTGAAGTTGACAAAGCCCTCGGGGGCTGTCTAAACTTCCTCTGGTCGTGACGGGAGCAGCCCCGCTCCCGCCGAGAGTTTCTGAAGACGCCGAGCCCGCCGGGCTTCGCGTGTCACGAACTCACCGCAGCTTTCCCAGATTTGGAGCAAGCAGATGCGTAAGTTTATCGCCGCCGTTCTGGCCGTGGCCTTCACGGCCAGCGCCGCGCTCGCCCAGAGCCAGCAGGCTCCGACGCTCCGCATCGTCTCGGAGGACGGCAACCGCCTGCCCTCGGAGCTGATGTACGGCAACACGAAGGTCAAGCCGCTGCGCCTGCGCCCCGGCACCAACACGCCGATCACCATCGACGACTCGGACTTCTTCGTCCAGCAGCAGTACGTCGATTTCCTCTCGCGCTTCCCCGACCAGGCGGGCTTCGCCTTCTGGCAGGGCGAGATCAACCAGTGCGGTGCCGACGCCATCTGCCGCGAGGTGCGCCGCATCAACGTCTCGGGCGCGTTCTTCCTCTCCATCGAATTCCAGACGACCGGCTTCTTCGTCTACAAGGCCCACAAGGCCGCGTTCGGCAACATCTCGTCCGACGTGCCCGTCCCCGTCCGCCGCGAGACCTTCATGCCCGAGGCGCGTTCGATCTCGAACAACATCATCGTCAACACGCCGGGCTGGGAGCAGCAGCTCCAGGCGAACATGAACGCTTACGCGCTCGCCTTCGTCGGGCGCGGCGACTTCCAGGCGGCGTTCCCCGGGTCGATGACCGCGGCGCAGTTCGTGGACAAGCTCTACGCTAACGGCGGCGTGCAGCCTTCGGCCGGCGAGCGCAACGCGGCCATCGCGGCCTTCGGCTCCGGCAACGCCGCGGGGCGCGCGGCGGCGCTGCGCGCCGTGACCGAGAGCGCGTCGCTCGACGGCGCCGAGAAGAACCGCGCGTTCGTGCTGATGCAGTACTTCGGCTACCTCAAGCGCAACCCGAACGACGCGCCCGACGCGAACTTCGACGGCTACCGCTTCTGGCTCACGAAGCTCGACGAGGCCGGCGGCGACTTCGTCCGCGCCGAGATGGTCAAGGCGTTCATCCAGTCCGACGAGTACCGCACACGCTTCTAACCGACCCGCGGGGCCGAAAGTTAAGAGGGGCGCTCGACGATGAGCGCCCCTCTTCTTTTTCGCGTCCGCGCCGGGCGGTCGGCTCAGTCGCCGTCGCGGACGGCGACGAGCGTGAAGCGCCGCTCCCAGCGGCCCGCGTAGTCGTAGAAGTACTCGCCCGTTGTGACTCGCTCGACGCGGAAGCCGAGCATCTTGAAGACCTCCCGGTAGACGCCGAGCGAGTAAGTCCACCACGTGTAATCGTAATCCGGGTTCGACGCCAGCGGCTCGAAGCGCGCGACGCGCTCCTCCGTCTCAAGGAGCGGCGTGACGACGACCATCGTCTCCCCCGTCACGCGCGAGATGGAGGCCAGCGCCGAAACCTGGTCGCTCAGGTGTTCGAGCACCGACCCGATTAGAACAACGTCGAATCGCCCGAGCGCCGTCGGCACATCGTAGACGCTCCCGTAGACGACCTCCGCGCGCGAGCCGAGCAGGCGGTGGCAGAGCCAGTAGGCGTCCTTCCATCGCTCCATCTCCGCGCCGTAAAGCTCAGCCCAGCGCTCGTGGTTCTGGTAGTAGAGCTTGTCCTTGAACGGCAAGAGCGTCTGCTGCCGCACGTCGCTCATGTCGAACGAGACGACGCGCGCGGCGCCGCGCCGCTCGGCCTCGAAGCTCAAAAACCCGGTCGCCGTCCCCACGTCGAGCACGCTCTTGCCCTCGACACCGACGCCGCCGACGTACTCGTCGAACTTCCCGCGCAAATCCCACTGGCCGTGGACGACGCCCAGGGACGGCAGCTCCATCGTGTGGTAGAAGAAGCAGCCCTCGGGCGACTCGACCCGCCGCGGGCGCGCGTACTCTATCCGCTCGCTCATCCGTTCACCCCTTGCTTCAAAGTCGGCCGGCGCCGCAAACGCGCGGCGAGGCCGTGCAGACGCTCTTCCGGCAGCCAGCGCCGCCACCAGAGCAGGAGCGCGAGCGCCGCGAGCAGCGACAGCGCGAGCCCCGCGTAGACCGAGGCGGGACGGTAGCGGAAGCTCACCTCGTGCTCGCCCGCGGGGAGTCGTACGCCGCGCTGCGCGTAGTTGACCCTCAGCATATCGACCCGCCGGCCGTCGAGGTAGGCGCGCCAGCCCGGGTAGTGATTCTCACTCAGCACGAGTATGGACGGCGCGGCCGCCTTCGTCCTCACGTCAACGCGGTTCGGCTCGTACCTGAAGACCTCCGCGCTCCCGGCGGAAGTTCCCCCTGATGACAACGCCGCCTCGACGCCCGTCTCCACGCCCGTCTCGACGAGCGCAGTCCGCAGCGGCTCCCAGCGCGAGCCGTCGGGCAGACGCCCCTTGCGTATGACGCCGAGCGTCGCCTCCTCGTCCAGCGCCCGCGCGTCGGCCGCGAGCCACGCGCGCGGCAGAGCGCGCGCGTTCTCGTAGACTTCCTCTCCCGCCGTCTGACCCAGCAGACGCCAGCGCGGCGTGTCCACGTCGCCGCGGGCGGCCGCCTGCTTATCGTGGGCGGCCGCGCCGTCCGGCTGTTTACCCTTGACGGCCTCGCCCAACGACACTTTAACGTCCCGGCCGGCGGCGCCGGCGGCGTCGGCCGCCGCGCGCTCGACGCTCATCCACTCGCGGCGTAGCGGGTACGACTTGCCAGAGGCGCTTTCGACGAGCGAGACGCGGAAGACGCCGAGCAGGAGGTCGGGCCACTTCGCCGAAGCGTTGGGCGTGATTTCGCCGCCCTCTATCTCGGCCGGCGCGGGCAGCGCGAATGAGGTGACGTAGGTGTGCCCCTCGTAGTCGCCCCTGGCGTCCGCGACCTTGTAGCTCGTCGCGACGGCCGCGCGCTTGTGTCGCACGCGCGAGCGTATGTCCGCGCGGTCGTGCGCCCACTCGGACGTGTCCGCGCCCGCGCGCAGCGTGAACTCGAAGACGCGGCCGTCGCGCGACTTCAGGCTGACGCGCCCCACGACCGCGCCGTCGGGCACGTCCTCCGACCAGGAGAGATTGGTCAGGAGCGCCACGCGGTCGGCTAAAGTCGGCGCTATTCGGAAGCGCAGGCCGCGCCCCGCGCCGAGGTTCGGCAGGCCGAGGTCGCCCGCGCCGAACATGTAGTCGCCGAACTTCTCGGTCGCCGCGGGGAACTCCTGCGCGGGCGTCGGCGCCGCGGCCGTGGGCGCGGGCGTCGTCCCGGCCACGGGCGCGCCGTCCCTG
Organism: Pyrinomonadaceae bacterium; assembly: GCA_036399155.1. GTDB lineage: Bacteria > Acidobacteriota > Blastocatellia > Pyrinomonadales > Pyrinomonadaceae > QHXN01. The sequence goes on along the minus strand of DASWNR010000455.1, from coordinate 2,045 downwards.
CCCGCGGCGTCGGGCGCGGCCGGCTTTGCCGCGCCGCCCTTCGCGCGCATCGAGACGAGGTAGCGCACGTTGAGCAAGTCTATCTCGCGACTCTCGCCGCGCAACGTCGTCTCGGGGTCGGTCAACTCGCCCCAGACCTTCATCTCGCCCGCGAGCCGGCCGTAGCGCGCCAGCCCGAAGCCGTCGTAGCCGGCCGCGTTCGGCACGCCGTGCATCATGTAAACGTCGGGCTGTGTCCAGAGCGTCCACTCCGGCGAGTGCGAGACCGACGGCGGCACCGGCGCGGTCGCAGGGTCGAACGCGTGCGGCGCGGTCAGGATTCTGTAGGCCGCGGGGTCGGCGCCCGCCTTCGCGCGGACGAGCGCGGCCGGCTCCGGCTCGCGCCAAAGCTCGCCGCCCGTCTTCGGGCTCGAAAACCACCAGCCGCTCGACTGCCCCCACACCGCGAGGTCGAGCGCGAGCAGCGCCACCAACAGCAGCGACGCCCCGCGCCTGCCGCGCGCGAACGCCCACAGCGCCCAGACGGACGCGCACGCGACGAGCAAGGGGACGAACAGCTCCGGCGCGCGCATCAGCGCGACCGGCGCGCGCCGCGCCAGCTTGAAGTCTTCGGGCCGGCCCCACGTCACCGCCGTGAAAGTCAGCAAGAGCACCGTCGCGCCGACCGCCGCCACGCGCCCGAGCGTCCCACGCGCCCCACGCACGGAAGCCAGCGCCGTCAGGCCCCGCCCGGCTAAGACGGCCAGCGCGAACTCGACCTCCAACAGGTGCCGCGCAGGCACGCGGAAGAGGTTGAGCGCGGGGACGTGGTAGATGATTTTGTAGAGCCCGAGCGGCGCGTAACGCCCGAGCGCGAGCAGTAGACAGACGAGCGCGGCCGCCGCCCAGAACTTCGTCCGCGCGTCCCGCCTGAAGACGACCGCGCAGACGGCGAGCATCAGCGCGAGCGCGCCGACGTAGCCGGCCATCTCGCCGTAGTAAGGCGGCCCGACGTACGGCGCGCGGAACAGGCGGCCGTCGCCCCCGCCCGCGACGTAAGGCGCGAGGAACGTCAGAAGCATCCTCGGCTCAAGCGAGAACGAGGTGAAGAACTCGTAAGTGGCGTCAGACCTCGGGCTGTTGCGCAGCAACTCGAAGGTCGGTAGGATTTGCACGGCGGCGACGAGCACCCCGGCCGCGACGAACAAAAGAGTCCGGAGGTAACGCGCGCGCGTCTCGCGCGTATGCGCGAAAGCGCCGGCGGCGGCGTAAGCCGAGGCCAGAAGCAGCGAGTATGCGAGCGTCTGCTGGTGCCCCGCGAAGGTCTGGAGCGCGACGAGCGCGGCGAGTGCGACGCCCCACTTGCGCCGCCCCGTCAGGCCGTACCCGTCCAGCGCCCACAGCACCCAAGGCAGCACCGCGCCGGTTTGCACGACGTTGATGTGCCCTATCTGGCCGACGAGGAAGCCGCCCCACTGCCACGCGAGGCTCGTCACGACCGCGCCCGCGACGGACGCCCCCGCGCGCCGCGCGTAGAGGTAAGCGCCGAGCGCGGCGACGACGTAGGACGAGACGACCATCAGGTTCGTCGCCGCCTGCGGCGCGAAGGCGAGGTAGAACCAGTTGGGCGGGAAGAGCAGGCCGCCCTGCGCCGTGGCCAGCAGCGGCATGCCGCCGAAGATGTAAGGGTTCCAGAGCGGTAAACTCCCGCCGAGCGTGATGTCGGCGGCGGCGACGCGCAGGGGCGTGTTGAAGATCGTCCCGTCGTCGGGGCAGAGCACGGTGCCGCCCAGCACGGCCGGCAGGAAGTAGAGGACGGGCGCGAGCGAGACGGCCAGCGCGGCGTAAGCGTCGCGGCTCAGGGTGACGCCCGCGAAGCGGCCCGCACGGGGCCGGGGGTTTGATGGACGAGTCATTGAATCAAGCGGCGGCGGGCGGCGGCGCCGTCGTCTTCGAGCCGCGGCGCGCGCTCGCGACTGTCGGCGCGTGGGCGCGCGCGCGCGCGGCCTCGCTCGCGTGCGCCGCGCTGCTCGCCGTCATGACGTTGCAGATGCTCTTGGTGGTCT
>DASWNR010000454.1:0-17894 GCA_036399155.1 Pyrinomonadaceae bacterium | reverse complement strand
GTTCTCCGCGCCGTTCTCCGCGGCCCGAGCGTCGGCCTCCGACTGGCTGAGCGCGTCGGACTGGTTGAGCCGGTCGTTCTGTCTGAGCGCCGCCTCGGCCGCGCGCCCGACCGTTTTGTTGTTGCGTGCCCCGTCGGCGGCCGTCTCTTCGGCGCGCATCAGACGGCCCGCCGAGACCGCGAGCGCGACCGAGCCGTCGGCCGCGGGGTGCCCCCACTCGTCGAAGGCGCGCACGCGCACCGCCGTCGAGTCGCGGCCGCCGGCCGAAAGCTCGGCCTTGTCGGTCACGATCTCCAAACGCTTCGCGGGGCCGCGCCCGTAGGCGGTCAGCTCGATTGTCTGCCCCGTCGCGCCATTCGGCCCAACGGCCGTGACGCGGATGCGGTTCGGGCCGGGGCGGAGGCCGAGTCCGACGAAGGTGAAGGTGGCGAGGTCGTTCTTGCGGTCGATTCTCGTCTCGCCGATCTTCGAGTCGGGGACGCGGTTGCCGGCGACTTCTACGGCGACCGTCCATGCGGCGTTGGTGCGCGCCGCGATTTCGAGCGCGGCGCCGGTGACGGCCTCGTCGGGGCGCGGCGAGAGCACGCGCACCTGACCCGGCGCGACCGGCTCAAGAGTCTCCTCGGTCGTCGTCTCGTAAGTGCCCGACGAAGCCGGGGCCGCCGGCCGTGCTTCAACAGGGTTCTTCGTTTCCGCCGACGGCTTCCCGCCTGACGCGCCGAAGAGCGAGCCGGAGAGCGGGCTCGTCGAGTTCGCGCCCGGGGCGAGACTGTTCTTCAACGCGGCGCTTGATGAAGAGGCCGATGACGCAGCGGCCGTGGCTTCGGAGTCGGGCGCGCGCAGCGCGTAGTTCTGACGCAGCAGCGCGCCGCCGCCGAGCGGGGTGCGCAGCAGGCGCGTCCAGCTACGCTCGTCGCGCCGACTCGTCTCGGCGAGCGCGTAGCCGGGCGGCAGCGTGACGGGGTCGAGCGAGAGAACCTGCGCGCCCTCGTTGACGACGGGGAAGTTGTAGAGCCCCTCTGAGTCGGTGATGACCGACTGGCCGTTGTTGAGGTAGAGGCGCACGCCGGGGACGCCGCGCTCTTCGCGGTCGAACTGCCCGTTGAGGTTGGCGTCCGAATAGACGCGGCCGACGATGACCTGCTGCGAAGAGAAGAGGCCGCGGCGGACGCGCACGCTCGCGCGCGCACGGGGGGTGGACACGCGCTCGCCGTTCGAGAGCACGCCCGCCGCGGAGGCCGTGTTGAACTGCTCGCCCTCGCGTGCGTTGGCGCCGACGCGCGCGCGGTACGTGAGCACGACGCGCCCGCCCGCCTCGACGCGTCCCACGCGGAAGACGAGCAGCCCTTCGGAAGCCCTCTCGGGCTCGACGCTGCGCGCGGGCGCCGGGGCCGCTTCGACGAGCGCGGTGCCCTCGGCGTAGTGGAACGAGGGCGGGAGCTGGTCGGTCACCTGCGCGTCGCCGAGCGCGGCCGGCGTCGCGTTGCGAAGCTCCACGCGGTAAGTGACCGTGTCGCCGACCTCGACAGACGGGCGGTCGGCGCTCTTCGTAATCTCAAGCGAAGAGTTCTCGTACATCGGCACGTTGAGCGCGTAGGCGGCGAGGGCGGGGATGTCAACCTGCTCCTCGGTCGTCTCGAAGCCGCCTCCTTGCGCGACGGGCTGGCCGTCGAGCGCGCGCACCAGCAGCGAGAAGAGCCCCGCGCCGTCGGGCACGACGGTCGTCTCGATGAGCCGCGTGCGGTAGCCCGGCGCGGTCACGTTCAGGAAGTAGCGCGCGGGGCTCGCCGGCGTGCCGAGCTGCGCAGACTGAAGCACGAAGCTCCAACGCCCGGCCGTGTCCGCCGCGAACGGGTTCGCGTTCTCAAGGTTCGGTTCGAGCCCGGCGTCCGCGCCGCCGCCGAGCGGGACGAGCGCGCCCGTCGAAGAGTCGGCGAAGAGCGAGACGCGCGCGCCGGGGACGGGCGCGCCCGCGCTGCGTCCCTGATAGACGATGCCGAAGGGGCTGGCGACCGCGGTCGCCGAGGTGCTCGACACGCTCGGCGCGTTGTCGGCCCCGACGACCGCCGTGTTGACGATGCCGGAGCCGTGCGCGAGCCCCTGCGCGGCGCGCGCCTGGAAGCCGACCTCGACCGTCTCGCCGATTGCGACCTGCGCGAGCAGGACTTCGACGCGGCGTCCGACGACGGAGCCCTCGTCCGCGTCCTCCTGGTCGGTGAGCGCGCGGCCGCCGAGCCGCAGAGAGCCGTGGACGTAGTTGAGCCCGGCGGGCAGCTCGTCGCGCAGCCGCACGTTGCGCGCGGCGGTGTCGCCGCTGTTGCGGAAGGCGATGGCGTAGGAGAGCACCTGCCCGGGCGAGGTCGTGACGCTCTCGCGCCCCTCGACCAGCTTGACGGGCGGCAGTCCGGGGTCGGCGGGCGAAGAGAAGCGCGCGCCGTTGCCGTAGGCGTTGACGATGGTGCCCGCGTCCTGCGCGCCCGCGTTCAAGGCGTCCGCGACCGAGGAGCGCGCGACGATGCGGATGGTGAACTGCTCGCCCACCGCCCCCGTGTTCACGTCGACGACGGCGAGGACGCCGACGCACTGGCCGCGCGCGAGGCGCGGGCTCATCGTCGAGTCGAGCGTGACGGGTCGGTCGGACGCGTCGAGCGTGCCCGAGCCGTCGGCGTCGAAGTGGAGCGAGACGAGCGCGGCCGGCGCGGAGACCTCGGCCGCCTGGATGGTGTAGAGGTCGGGCGTGTTGCCCGTGTTGCAGACGCGGAAGAGACGCGTCACGCGCTCATTCGGCGAGACGTTGGCCGACGCTTCGGTCTCGTCGGGCGTGACGTTGACGGAGGCGACGGTCGAGACCGTCACGGTGACGGTCGGCGAGGCCGTCCTGAAGCCCACGCCGTCGGCGTCCGTGTAGGTCGCCTCGGCGGTGTTGGAGATGGTGACGCCCGCCCCGGTGGCCCCGTCGCGCGCGAACGCGCCCGGCCCGCCTGCCGCGAGTGCGGCGAGTGCGAGCGCGAGCGCGAGGGCGCGGAGGAGGATGGCGGGGCGGGCGTTAATCATCGGAGAAGACCTTAACGCTGGGGCTCTGGGGTTAGAGGCCGGAGGTCTGTGGCGGAGGTCGGAGTCGGGCTCGTCGCCTCTGTCCTCCGACCTCTACCTCTTTCCGCTAGTTGATCCGGCGGCGGAAGACGAACGTCCTTGAGACGCCGGGGTTGAGGGTGCCGGCGGCGTCCCTGAGGAACGTCGTCGCGGCGGTGACCGCGCCGTTGGTGTTGCCGTCGGTGATGGCGCCGCCGCCCGAGTCGGCCGGGGCCGGCGTCGTCACCTGCGTGGTCGTCGTGCCCCAGTTGTTGGGCGCGGAGTTGCCGTCCTCGCTGATGACGATGTTCGACGCCACGAGGTTGACGCAGCCCGCGCCGCCGCCGCCCACCGAGATGTTCGCGTACGTGATCGTGTACTCGATGTCCGCGCCGGGGACGGCGTCGCTCGCGCCGCCCACGCCCGTCGAGTTGAAGACCTGCTGACTCTTCACGAGCCTCAGGAAGCCCGTGTAGTAGTTGTCGCGGGTGTCGTTCGACGAGGCCGGCGTCACCCCAGAGGTGGCGCGCAGGGTGGTGCTGAAGCCGCCCGCCTGCAGGACGGTCGTGCCGGCGGGCGCCGTGACGCGCACGATGACGTTGGCCGACGCGCCGAAGGCCACGGCGAGCGTCGCGCTCCCGCCGCCCGAGAGCGTCGTGAACGAGGTGCCGCCGTCGGTGCTGATGGCGACGGTGAAGCCGGCCGGAACGGTCGGCGCGGTGAACGTGATCGTGTCGTTGGCGTTGCCCGTGTTCTGCACCGTGTTGGTGAAGTCCACGACCGTGGCCCCGGCGAGCGTGCCGAGGTGCGACAGCCCTGCGACGGCCGCCGGCGCGACCGACTTGTTGGTGTAGTCGTCGTTGTTGTTGGTCGGGCCGACCGCCGCCGGCGCGCCCGCCGGCCCGAAGAGCACGGAGCCGGCCTGCACGAGCGTCGTCGGGAGCTGGTAGCCCTGCGTGGCGCTGAGCGCCTCGTCCGGGTTGGGCGCGACGCCGCGGCGCGGCTCGTTGAAGTTGGCGTTGCCGTCGCCCTTGTTCGCCACCTCGCCGGCCGAGCCGTCCGACTGGTCGGTGATCGGGTTCGACAGGCTGTTGCGTCCGAACGCCTCGGCGATGCCGTAGATGTTGTTCGACGCGTTGATGCCGGTCTGCACGGTCAGCACCAGGTTCATGTTCGAGACGACGGCGCTCGCGGCGAGCGCGTTGCCGCTGTTGACGCGGAAGGCGACGCGCGTCGTCGAGGAGAGCACGCCCGGGGGCGTCGTCGTCCACACGACGGCGTTCGAGAGCGGGCCGCTCGCGGGCGGGTCGCCGGCGCCGGGGTCGGAGCCGAGCGGCGAGGTCGAGTAGAGCACCGTCACGCCGGCGGGCGGCGCGGGGACGGACTGGAGGACGGTGCCGGCGGGGACGGGGACGACGACGAAGACGCCCGTGTTCGAGCCGGCCGGGCCGCCCTGTAGCGTCTGCGTCGCGACCTCGCGCGCGCCGGTGTTGCGCAGCGTCACCGAGTAGGTGATGTTCGAGCCGAGCGCGACCGGCCCGGCGGGCACGGTCAGCTCGGTCTGGAGCCGGGCGTTGTTCTCGACCGTGGTCGTGATGCTGCCGATGGCCTCGGACTCGCTGCCCGTCAGCGTGACGGCCGCGGGAACCGAGGTGCGGACTTCGGCCGCCGAGCCGTTCGACGCGACGTTGTCGCCCGACGCGTCGCCGAGCGTGACGCCGACGGTCGCGCCCGGCGCCAGAGCGTTGCTCACGGTCGCGCGGACGACGACGTTGAACGAGGCGTTGCGCGCGAGGTAGGGCGAGGCCGACGGGTAGAGCGCCGCCGCGCCGTTGCCGAGGATGTCGATGTCGGAGCCGTCGATGCCGTTGCCGTTCACGTCGATGACGGCCTGCGTGACGGTGAGCCCCGAGGAGGGGACGACGGCCGCGCCGCCGGCGGGGAACCGCACCTGCGTCGCGAAGTTGCCCGAGTTGGTGACGGTGAACGTGAAGTCGACGCCCACCTGGCCGGCGACGACCGTCGGCACCGAGCCGCCGTCGGGCGTGATGGTCAGGCCGGCGACGTTGGCGACCGTCACGGTCACGGTGTTCGAGGCGGCCGTGTAGCTGTTGGTGCCGTCGGAGTAGGTGGCCGACGCCTGGTTCTGTATCTGCGTGCCGCCGCTGGTCGCCTGACCCAGCGCGGGCGCGGCCGCGAGACACAGCGCCGCGAAGGCGACGAGCGCGGCGGGGAGCGCGCGCAAACGTGTGGGGGATGTCTTTCTCGTTTTCATCTTCGTTTGTTCCTTCTGGTGGTCGGCGGGGGTTGGCCGGCGGCGCCGTTAATGCTTGGGCAGGGTGCCGGAAGGCGGGAGCTTGTCCGGCGTCTTCGGCGGCCGCGCGTGTTCCCGTTTACCTGACGCGCACCTTGTATGAGGCAGAAAGCTTGCCGCCCGCGGCGAGCGCGTCCGACCACTCGTAGCGCACCTCTGTGTACATCGAGACGGGGGCGGGCACACGCTTGACGGTGCCGTCGGCCTGGCGCTCTTCGACGACGGGCTGGGTCGAGAAGGTCTTGCCGCCGTCGATGGAGTAGGTGACGGTCGAACCGCCCTCGCCCTCGGCCGAGCCGGCGACGAGCGCGGTGCCGGCCGGGATGTGGCCGACCGCCTTGTAGTCGCGCGCCTCGCCCGTGCCCTCGTTAGCAGAGACGATCTGCCAGTCGAGTATCTCGCCCGGGCGGACGTTCTCGACCTTGTCGAGCGCGAGGCGCGAGCCGCCGCGCTCGACCGAGCCCGAGAGTTCGACCTTCACTTCGGGCCGGCCGGCCGCCGCCCTGAGCTGCCGCTGCGCGAACGCGCCGCCGCCGACCAAAGCGACGACGACGAGCGCGAGCAGTGGGGCTGCGCCCCGTCTGTTCTTTAGTCTGGTCATCTGTCTTCTCCTCCGATGCTTGCTGTCTTCTGGGTTGGGGCGCGAGGCTTGCGTTGCGCGAAGCGTGGCGCGTGAGTTTAAGAGTGCGAGGCGCTGGGTCAGGGCATGAGCGTTTCGCCGTCAGGCGGGGTCGGCCATCGCCGGCTCTTTGAGCGCGCAGGCGACGGCGTACATGAAGTCTGGGACGCGGACGGGGCGCGGCAGCACCGCCGCGAGGCGCGAGTGAAAGTGAGAGCGCATGATCTCGGAAGGGCGGTCGTGGAGGCCGATGAGCGAAGTCTTCGGCGCGATCTCGGAGAGCGCCTCGATTGCGCCCGTGCGGCCGAAGCCGGCCATGTCGAGCCCGACGGCGATGAGGTCGAAGTCGCCCCGCGCCGCCGCCCTCAACACGTCCATCGTGTGACGACAAGCCTCGGCCTCATGCCCGGCCGCCCGCAGCGCCCTCACAAGGTGCTCGGCCGCCGCCCGGTCGTCGTCGCAAATCATCACGCGAGCCATCATTTAATTCCTTTACCCGGATGAACTTCCCTTGTACTCCGCGGGACGCACAACTCCCCCGGCACCAGACCCCTTTACAACCCTCGTACCGCTTCGGCCGGGGACGGGAACAAAGTCTGTAAGCTGTTTGGAGTTAAGAGTTTGCGCCCGAGCGGCGCGAGGGGCCGGGGGCCGCAAAAGGCACGCGTGTGACAAGGGGGGCTGAAGTTTTGTCAGGCTGGCTGACATTCTGTCAGCGCCCGCGCCCCGGCTGAACGGCGGGCGATGAGGTAATAGAGCGTGCGTACGCTCGGGCGCTAAGACGCGCGGGCTGCGGAGAGTTGCCGCCTGATAGCGTCAAGCAGCCTGTCGTAGCTTTCCCACTTCTTAATGATAATCACGGGCGTGCGCTCTCGATGCGGGAGCGTGCGGGCGTAACTCTCCAACTCCGCGCACGACGGGTCGTCGTCGAACAGTAGGAGCGTGTATTTGATGTCGCTCTTGATAAGCGTGCGGGCAGTGAAGACGGGCGAGCGCACCACGAAGCAATCGAGGGGCTTGAGCGCGTCCTTGAGCAACTACGACAGGACATAGTCGGCCCCGGCGTAGAGTATGCGGCGTGAGGTCATTGCAGCGTGTCACGCGGCGCGCGCTCTGCTATCATGCGCGCGGTCTGCTTGAAAATACGACAACGGGTCGGATGCGAAGCGTAGCTCACCCTCAACCGCCGGAGAGATGAGCATCGCCGTTGAGCAAGGAAGGTTCCTACTCACGGCGAATCAGTTACGCAGAAGCACTTTACTCTCAACTGAGAGAAGGGGCAAGGCCCTACTCGCCCTATCGGGAGGTATCTCCTGATGGGCACGGTGCGCCCCAGACCGGAGCGCCTGGCCGAGAAGCTGCGGCAGATTCGGCTCGCGCTCGGGCTCTCTCAGCCGGAAATGCTCAGGCGTCTCGGGCTGGAAGAGAGTATGCAGTACGCGAGAATCTCGGAGTACGAAACCGGGCTGCGCGAGCCGTCGTTGTTGACACTCCTCTCCTACTCGCGCGTCGCCGGCGTCCACATGGAGGTTCTGGCCGACGACGAGCTGGACTTGCCCGACAAGCTGCCCGCAAAAGCGAAGCGCAAAAGTTAAAGGCCGCCCTCGGGCGGCCTTTAACTTTACGCGGTCGGCGCGCCGGTTTCGTATTCGCGGAGTTTGCGGTAGAGGGTGCGTGCGGAGATGCCGAGGACGGCGGCGGCGCGCTCGCGGTTGCCGGCCTGTTCTTCGAGGACGCGGAGGATGTGTTGGCGTTCGAGCTGGTCGAGCGTCATGGGCGCCGCGGGGGCGGCGGCGGGCGTCCGGCCTTCGGCGCTCGGCGCGGGGGAGGGCGGGAGGATATGGTCGGCTTCGAGGCGGTCGGAGCCGGCGGAGGCGAGGGCGGCGGCGCGTTCGAGCGTGTTGCGCAGCTCGCGGACGTTGCCGGGCCAGTCGTAAGAGTCGAGCCGCGCGCGCGCTTCCGCGGAGAGGTCGAGCGCGGGTCGGTTGAAGCGCTCGCGGAAGAGCGCGAGGAAGTGTTCGACGAGCGCGGGGATGTCCTCGCGGCGCTGGCGGAGCGGCGTGACGTGGAGCGAGATGACGTTGAGCCGGTAGAAGAGGTCGGCGCGGAAGCGGCCGGCCGTCACGTCCTCGGCGAGGTTGCGGTTGGTGGCGGCGACGACGCGCACGTCCGCGTCGCGGTCGCGCGTCGAGCCGACGCGCCGGAAGCGCCCCTCCTCCAGAAAGCGCAGCAGCTTGACCTGCGTCTGCAAGGGCATCTCGCCCACCTCGTCGAGGAAGAGCGTCGAGGAGTCGGCGGCCTCTATCAGTCCCCTCTTCGTCGAGGTCGCGCCGGTGAAGGCCCCGCGCTCGTGGCCGAAGAACTCCGACTCGAAGAGCGTCTCGGGCAGCGCGGCGCAGTTGACCGCGATCATCGGCGTGTCGGCGCGCTGGCTGCGCGCGTGGATGAAGCGCGCGAGCACGTCCTTGCCCGTCCCCGACTCGCCCGTGATGACGACGGTCGAGTCGGCCCTCGCCGCCGTCTCGGCCAGGGCGACGAGGCCCTCCATCGCCTTGCTCTTGTAGACGAGCGCCGACTGAGCTTCGTCGGACGGCTGGCGGACGACATCCCTCAGGCTCGCGTTCTGGCGGACGAGCCGCCGCTTCTCCTCGGCCTTGCGGACGACGGCCTCGATCTCGTCGAGCGTGGCGGGCTTGGTCAGGTAGTCGTAGGCGCCGAGCCGCATCGCCTCGATGCCGGTGCCGAGCGAGGTGTCGGCCGTGAGCATGACGACCTCGGGCGCGTCTTCGAGCTTGCGCACCTCGCGCAGGGTGTCCAACCCCGAGAGGCCGGGCATCCGTATGTCGAGGAGCATCACGTCGAAGTCGCTCTTGGCGAGCGCCTCCAAAGCCTCCTCGCCGGACTGCGCGGGCGTCGAGTCGAAGCCCATGCGCGCGACCTGATTCGTCACGAGCTTGCGCAGCACCGCGTCGTCGTCGACGACCATCACGCGAATTTTTCTGCTCATAGGAAGGCGCGGCGGAGACGGGTCGAGAGTCTTAAGAAAGTCGGGAGCGAATTTATAACCGCTGGCGGGGCCGTTGTCATCAACTTTTTACTGACGCTCGGGCGTGCGGCGCGGGAGCCAGAGGCGGAAGCGGCTGCCCGCGCCGGGCTTGGACTCGACGGTGAGCGCGCCGCCCAGCGCCTCGGCCATCGTGAGCGAGATGGCGAGGCCGAGCCCCGCGCCGCGCCCGGGGTCTTTGGTCGTGAAGAAGGGGTCGAAGACGAGCGCGAGCGTCTCGGGCTCGATCCCCGCGCCCGTGTCCGACACCTCGACGCGGACGCGCTCGCCGTCGAGCACGGTCGAGACGCGGACGCGCCCGCCGCCCTCGCCGAGCGCGTCGAGCGCGTTCGAGAGCAGGTTGTCGAGAATCTGCCGCACCATCGCCTCGTCGGTCGCGACCTCGCCGACCGCGGGGTCGGCCGAGACCTCGACGGTCGCGCCCGCCTCGCCGCCCCGCCGCTCGAAAATCTGCGCGGCCTGCGCGACCACGCGGTTGAGTTCGACGGGGTCGCGCCGCGCGCGCTTCTGCCGCGAGAGGTCGAGCAGCCCGCGCGTAATCTGCTTGCAGCGCAGCGCCTGCCGGACGATCTCTTCGAGGTAGTAGTCCCACTCGCGCTCCACGGCGCGGCGCGCCGTCTCGGGGTCTTCGCGCAGGTCGCGCAGCGTCGCCTCGGCGCAGGTGGTGATGGCGGCGAGCGGGTTGTTTATCTCGTGCGCCACGCCCGCCGCGAGCTGCCCGATGGTGGCGAGCCGGCGCGAGCGCGCCAACTGCTCCTGCACCTCCGCCAGCGTCGTGATGTCGCTCCACGTGATGACGCTCCAACGGGAGGTCTGGGGCCTTGAGTCCTGAGTCCCGGAGCCGACGCCCTCGCCCGACCCCTCGCTCACGAGTTCGCAGACTTCCGACTCGGGCTCGCCCGCCGCCGAACCCGACGCGCCTTGTTTGTCTTCCGACCCCGGACTCCAGCCGCCGGACTCAAGGCTCGAAAGCGGCGCGACGGCGACGAGGTAGCGGCGTCCGTCCTCGGCCTGTAGCTCGAAGGAGCTGGTGGTGCGCGGCGTGCCCGGGCGCATGTGGTAGGCGGCGGCGCGCTCGCCGAACAGTCGCGAGAACGCCTCGGCGCAGGACATCCCCGCGACCTGCGACGGGTGCAGCCCCATCGCCTCGGCGGCGGCCATGTTGCAGCGCACGACGCGCATCCGGTCGTCGTGGACGATGACGCCGTCGGGGATGGCGTCGAAGGTCTGCTCCCAGACGCGCTTGGCCGCGCCGAGCGTGTCGAGCAGCCGCGCGTTGTCGAGCGCGAGCGCCGCCATGTCGGCCAGCCCTTCGAGCTGCTGCCGCTCCTCGGCCGTGAAGCGGTGGTGCTCGCGGTAGCCGACGGCGAGCACGCCCAGATTCTCGCCGCGCGCGCGCAGCCGCGCCAGCGCGAGGTCGCGCACGCCCTCGGCGCTGTGCAGCGGGAACTCGCTCTCGGGCAGGTCGCCGGCCAGTCCCCGCACCTCGATGATGGGCTCGTCCGACTCCGGGTCGAAGGCCGCGACGCGCTCGGCGAACTCGCCGCGCACGGGGTTGACTATCTCGCCCTCGGACTGGACGCTGCGGAACCCGCTCGTCGCCAGCCACGTGAGCGTCCGCTCCGACTCCGAGAGGCTCGCGATGCTCGCGGTGTCGGCGCGCAGGATGCGCCTGACGGTCTCGACGACCGTGTCGAGCGTGGCCGCGCCCTCTGCGCGCGCCGCGCCCGTCCCCATGCTGTCCGTGCTCTCAGCCATCTCGCCCTCATCTTGCCAGAAACACGCGCGAATGTCCTTTATACGCTCCGCCGCCCTCATGAGTTTAAAGACGCCGGGCGCGGCGCGGCCGTCACAATTTTCTTTCACCTGACGCAGACGCCGCCCGGCGCTTCCCCTCTCCCGGCGTTTTCTCCGGACTTTCCAAACGGCACGCGCGTTGCACCCGTGTCGGGCGCAGTACGGCCACAGTCATGAACGTCGAAAACGAATTAACACGGAACGAGAGGGAGGCCAGGAGGTTGCTCATCATGAAGAGAGTTCTCGAAGTCATCGGGTGGCTCACGGCGGTCGCCCTCTTCGCGTTCGCGGGCCACGCGGTGCTCGCCGCCGCGCCCGCGCGCGCCGCGACCGGGCCGGCCGCCGCCACACGGACGCAGCGCGCCGACGCGCAGGACGGCGACGCGGAGCGGCGCGAGCGAGCGCGCAAGACGCGGCCGCGCGAAGACCTGAGCCCCGGCTCGCTCGCCCGCGAGGCGCGCACCGTCTACGTCGCCGAGAGCCGGCACGTCGAGAAGAAGTACCTCGAATACAAGCTCGGCAAGTACTCGGAGCTGCGCGACTGGGGGCTGGTGCTCGTCGCAGACGTGAACATGGCCGACCTCGTCCTGACCGTCGAGAAGACGGCGCTCAACTACATCTTCACGCTCACGGACCGGCGCACCTCGGTCATCGTCGCCACGGGCAAGTGCGTCGCCGTCAACGGCCGCCTCGCGGCGGAGTATTTAGGCCGTGAGATCGTCAAGAAGATAAGGGACGCCAGGGCCTCCGGCGACACGCGCCGCCGCAACGAACGCCGCCGCGACAGCGGCGACGAGGGCGACGAGTGGAGCGAGTCGAATTAATGTCTCTCGCCCCGCGCGGGCGGAAAGGGTCGAAGCGATGAACGCGAAGAGATTGTTGGAGGCGCTGGCGGCCGCGGCCCTGCTGGGCTGCGGCGCGGCGCACGCGCAGACCGGCCAGCAGCAGCAGATCGACGTCACCGTGCGCCCCGCGCAGAGCGTCGAGGAGCGCGTCGCCGACGAGGTGAAGGAGAAGGAGTTGCGCAGGGCCGCCGAGGAGAGGCTCGCGGCCGAGCAGTCGGCGCGCATCGCCGGGCAGAGCCCGCGGGTGCTGCTCGCGCGGGCGCGCACAGTCTACGTCTACTCCGACACGTCATACTTCGAGGAGACGCAGCTCCAGAACGAGCTGCGCAAGCGCGACGAATTAGAGGCGTGGCGGGTGGTCATCGTCGACGGCCACCAGGGGAGCAGCGTCGCGGACATCCTCGTCGAGATCAACCGCCCGCTATTCACCTTCACCTTCACTTACGAAATCACGGACAGGGCGACGGGCATTGTGCTCGCCACCGGCAAGGTCAAGGCCTTCGACGGCAACGCCGCCGCGCCGAAGCTCGCCGCCCGCATCGTCGAGGATATGGAGAAGGCGCGCGGCGAGGCCGGGGACGGGAAGAAGTAGCCGCGCGCGCGGAGCCCGCGTCCTGACGTTCAGATTTTAGATAATCACTTAACCAGTGACGAAAAAAAGTGGCGGCCGCTCGTTAAAGCGGCCGCCACTTTTTTCCGTCGGCCCGCGACCTTCAGTCGCCCTTCGGCGCGGCGGCGCGCACCTCGGCCGAGACGCCGGCCTCGTACTTCTTGAAGTTCTCGTTGAAGCGGCGGGCGAGGTCATGCGCCTTCTCGTCGTAGGCCGCGGGGTCTTTCCACGTGCCGCGCGGCTGCAAGACTTCCGAAGGCACGTCGGGGCACGAGACGGGGACGTGGACGCCGAAGACCGGGTCGGGGCGCGTCTCGACCTTCGCCAGCGAGCCGCTGAGGATGGCGCGAATCATGGCGCGCGTGTGCTTGATCTTCATCCGCGAGCCTTCGCCGTAAGGCCCGCCCGACCAGCCCGTGTTGACGAGCCAGCACACGGCCTCGTGCTCCTGAATCTTCTTGCCCAGGAGGTCGGCGTAAGCGCCCGGGTGCAGCACCATGAAGGGCGCGCCGAAGCAGGTCGAGAAGGTCGCCTGCGGCTCGGTCACGCCGCGCTCGGTGCCGGCGACCTTCGCCGTGTAGCCCGATAGGAAGTGGTACATCGCCTGCTCGGGCGTGAGGCGCGCCACGGGCGGGAGCACGCCGAAGGCGTCGGCCGTCAGCATGATGATGTTCGAGGGGTGCGCCGCGTAGCCCTCGGGCACGATGTTCGGGATGCTCGTCAGCGGGTAGGCCGCGCGCGTGTTCTCGGTCTTCGACGCGTCGTCGAGGTCGGGCACTCGCGTCGCCGGGTCGAAGACGACGTTCTCCATGACGGTGCCGAACATGCGCGTCGTGCGGTGGATGTCCGGCTCGGCCTCCGCCGAGAGCTTGATGACCTTGGCGTAACAGCCGCCCTCGAAGTTGAAGACGCCGTCGTCAGACCAGCCGTGCTCGTCGTCGCCGATGAGCCGGCGCTCGGGGTCGGCCGAAAGCGTCGTCTTGCCCGTCCCCGACAGCCCGAAGAAGACCGCCACGTCACCCGCCTCGCCGACGTTGGCGGAGCAGTGCATCGACATCACGCCGCGCTGCGGCAGCAGGTAGTTGAGAATCGTGAAGACCGACTTCTTCGTCTCGCCGGCGTAAGAGGTTCCGCCGATGAGGACGAGCCGCTGCGCGAAGTCCATCAGGATGAAGGTCTCGGCGCGCGTGCCGTCCGCCGGGGGGGCGGCCTTGAAGCTCGGGATGTTGACGACCGTGAACGCGGGCTCGTGCTTCGACGCCCCCGCGTCGTCGTTGATGAACATCGTGCGCGCGAAGAGCGAGTGCCAGGCCAGCTCGGTCACGACGCGCACGGGCAGGCGGTAGCGCGGGTCGGCGCCCGCGTACGTGTCCTGCACGAACAGCTCGCGCGTCGAGGCGTACTTCATCATCCGGTCGCGCAGGCGGTCGAACTTCTCTTGCGGGAACTCCTTGTTGACCTCGCCCCAGAAGACCTTGTCCTCCGACGAAGGCTCGCGGACGATGGCCTTGTCCTTGGCGGCGCGCCCCGTGTGCTCGCCCGTGTCCACCATCAGCGCGCCGTGCGCGGAGAAGACGCCCTCGCCGCGCCGCGCGACGATCTCGTAAAGCTCGGGCGTGTTCAGGTTCCAGTAGACATCCCGCTCCGGGCGGATGCCGATGCGGTCGAGCCCCGTGTCGCTGCGCCTGCGCCCGTGCTCGCGTGCGACGCCCTGCTGTCTGATAGCGGCCATGATTTCTCCTATATAAAAAGCCGTGAGCCGTAAGTCGTAGACCGAAAGCCGCGAGCCGTGACGAGGAGATTCCTCTCGTCACGGCTCACGGCCTTCGGCTCACGACACTTCGACGGTTTACGCATGTCTTTGTTGACCTCTTGAACAAACGCGCGCCGAACACACGACAGGAGCGCATGCCGCGCTCCTCGTCCGAGTCGTGCGGCGGCGCTCCTGTGGGCGGATGGCGAAACTCCGGGCCGGGGTTCGGCTAGCGCTGTTTGTCCTTCTCGCGCCTCTCCTCGACCAGCTCGCGCAGCGCGACCGAGAGGTCGCGCGCGGCGCGTTCCAGCCGGTCGGCGCTGGCCTCCAGCTCGTCCACGCCGCCGGGCGTCTGCCGCGCGGCGACCGCGGCCAGCGCGGCCTCGGTCTGTGAATTCAAACGCTCGGCCGCCGACTGAACCTCCTGCTCGGCGCGCGTCAGCGGTTTCGAAGGGGATGTTGAACCTTGCGTGCTCACAAAAACTCTACCCTGCTTGTCCTAATAAATTTTCGCCCGTGCGGCCTGCGCCCTAAGACCCCGGCGCGCACGTTTAAGATAACAGAACGGGTGCGTCTGTGCCATCTGTCTTACATCAAGTGGGGGCAAAAAGGCAAAGCCCTCCGCGGAGGCTTTGCTTTCCCGGCGGGTTTTGTTATTCGTTGGGGCGATGAGCGGGGTGCCCGGCAGGTTGGATTTCACGGCGCGCGAGTGGGCGGTGGTCGAGTCGCACCGCACGCCGGCGCGCGTGCAGCGCATGCTCTCGGCGATGCGCTACAACCGCGAGCGGCGCGGCGGGACGCTGCGCGCCTTCCGCGAGGTCTTGCGGCGAGGCGAGGCGCACTGTCTTGAGGCGGCGCTCACGGCGGCCGTCATCCTCGAACAGCACGGCTACCCGCCGCTGCTGCTGAGCCTCGAATCGCAGGACAAGCTCGACCACGTCGTCTTCGTCTTCCGCGAGCGCGGGCGCTGGGGCTCGGTCGCACGCTCGCGCGACTTGGGGCTGCACGGCCGGCGTCCGGTCTTCCGCTCTTTGCGCCACCTCGCCTACAGCTACTTCGAGCCCTACGTGGACGAGACGGCGCGCATCACCGGCTACGGGCTGTCGAGCCTGTACGAGCTGGGCGGCTACGACTGGCGGTTCTCGCGCCGCAACGTCTGGAAGGTCGAGCGCCACCTACAGGAGCTTCCGCACGAGCCGCTCCCCTCCTCCGAGCGCCGCTACCGCCAACTGCTCGCGCGCTACAGGGAGTTCCACGCACTCCACCCCGACCGCGCGCCCGACTACTTCGACAGCCGCGTGACGTGGATGAGATAGCAAGTAGACAGTAGTCAGCAGGAAAGGCAGGCGGAGCATTCGAGCCCGGCTGCCTTTCCTCTTCTACTGTCTACTGTCTACTGTCTACTATCATCCCTTCACGGCCCAGAGCACGGCCCAGAGGAGCACGGTGAGGAGTCCGTGTGTGAAGAGGTTGAGGGCGAGGGCGGCGCGGCCGCGTTCGTGGAGCGCGAGGCGGAAGAGGCCGGCCGCCGCGCGTCCCGCCGCAGAGCGCGGCCCCTCGCTCCACAAGTATTCCGAATGAGCCCCGAAGGAAGACTTCTGAGCGTAAGTCTTGCGCGGGCGTCGCGCGGGCGGCCTGAGCGCGCGCGTCAGCCGGCGGTAGAGGAAGCGGCGCGCGCGGCGCGTGCGCCGGAAGACGGACAGCACCGCGAACGCCGCGAGCCCCACGACCGCCCACTTCGCCGCCTTGATCGTCCACGCGCGCAGACGCCCGCCGTAAATTTCCCCGTAGAGCCCCCACGCGAGCGCGACGCGGCGCTCGACGCGTTTGATGCGCAGCCGCGCGCGCTCCGCGCCCGTCAAATGCTTCGGCTTCGGCGGCGCGGGCCACGCCGCGTGGCCGTTGACCGTGCGCGTCGAGGGCTCCCAACCGTACGTGCCAGCGGGCAGCGCGTAGTCGGGGTAAGCGCGCCGCACGTCTTCGTAACTGACGAGCCGCTCACCGGCGTAGAGCTGACGCTTGTACTGACCCGGCCAGTAGAGCTCGAACCAGCGGAGGCGTTGGTGGATGACGGCGGCCGTGTAGAGCGCGTCGCGCGCCGCGCGCGTGCGCGGGTATTCGTCAACGACCTGCTGGTAGACGCCCAGAGCGCGCACGAGCGGCTCGTGCCCCTCCATGTGGCGGCGCATCAGCGCGGCCTCGCCGGGCGCGCGGAACCGCTGGTTGTAGTAGAAGACGTAAAAGCGCTCGCCGCGCCACGCAGCGGGGTTGTAGAAGGCCAGCTCGCTCGACTCGTAGAGGTAGCTTGCGAGCTGGTAGAGCGCCTCGGCCTTCGCCTCGTCGCCGCGCGCTCGCCCGGCGCGCTCTTCGAGGCGCTCCATCTCGTCCATCGTCTTCAGGTCGCGCAGCACCCACGCCGGCTTGACGCCCTCCCACTCCTGCCAGCGCGGGTTCTTCACGTCCTCGCAGTGCGGCGGCGGGTACGTCTTCTCGCACTCGTCGCCGTCGTAGTACGAGTAGGGGTCGGACGGCGGCTCGTCCGCGGTGCTCACGCGCGCGTAGGCGGCGCGCGCCTCTCCGAAGCGGTGCTCGCGCAACAGGCGCACGCCGAGCGAGTAGAAGAGCACGTCGCGCGCGGGCGTGTCGGCGTGTCGCTCGGCGAAGGAGGCGAGCTGTTCAATCGTCATCAGCACGTCCACGAAGTACGCGGCGTCTGTCGTGTATTCGAGCGCGAGGTACTGTTCGAGCGCGGCGTCTAAATCGCCCGACTCCTCGGCCGCCAGCGCGACGTAGCGGCGCGCGCCTTCCGTCAGGTCGCCTTCGGGGAACTCCGCGAGCAGCGTCGTGAAGGTGCGGCGCGAGGCGTCGAAGTTCTTGAGCCGGTACTCGGCCGCGCCCCTGACCCAGAGCGCGGAGGCGCGCTCGTTGCCGGCGAGCCCCGACGAGAGGGCGCGCGACGCCAGCTCGCGCGCGGCCGCGTCTTCGCCGAGTTCGAGGTCGGCCTGCGCCACGCGCAGCGCGAGCGTGCCGCCGTAAGCGCCGGCCCCCGGCCCGCGCAGCAGACGTGTGGCGAAGGCCGCGACGCGCGCGATTGCTTTGCGCTCGGCGGCGCGCGCGCGCCTGTCGCTCTCTTCGGACTGCCACTCGTAGAACTTGCCCCAGCAGCTCGCGTCGCCTTCACCGTCCTTGCAGTAGAGGTAGGGGTTCACGTCCTCCGGGACTTCGACGTCAAAGCCGTAGTAGAACGTCGCGTTGTAGATTTCGTGGTAGGCGTAGGCGAGCGCGACGCGCGGCTCGCGCGCGAGCAAAGTCTCGACGCGCGCCATCTCCTCCTCGGTCGCTTCCGGCCGCACGAGCCTGAGCGAGACGACCGCCTCGGCGCGCGCCGCGTCGTCGCGCTCGTCGGCGAGCATTCGGTAGTACTCGACGAGCCCTTCGGTGCGCTCTCCGACGCGCGTGTGCAGGAAGGCGAGCCAGCCGCGCGCGTCGCCCGCGTGGCGGCCGCGCGGGTGTTCGCGCAGCAGCCGCCCGAACGTCGCGACGGCCTTTTGCCACGCCTCGTCCCTGCACTCCGGGCAGGCTTCTTCGGCCGTCGCATGCTCGACGGTCTCGAACCCGACCGCGCTCTGCTTCATCCAGAGCTGCCCCGCGCTCAGGAGCGCCGCCTCGCGCTTCTCGCTCCGAGGATGACGGGCGGCCACGCGCTCGAACGCCTCGGCCGCGCCCGCCCGCTCGCCGGTCTCGGAGAGCAGAGCGGCGCGCAGGTAGGCGACGTTGTCATCGACCTCCGCGTCGCGCGGCACGGCGTCGAGCGCGGCCG